>JACPPP010000152.1 GCA_016190935.1 Armatimonadota bacterium
GATGTAGTGGCCGGGCTCCGTCCCGGCCATCGGCCCCGCAGGGGCCGGGAAGCTGAAGGCTGATAGCTGACCGCTGACGGCTTCTTTCGCGTTATTCGCGCTTCTTCGCGTCATCCTGAGCCTGTCGAAGGACGCGTTTCAAAAAATATAGTATACATACATACAAGGAGCAACCAATGAGCACAGTTGTATTAGTCTACTCGGGCGGGCTTGACACTTCGGTTTGCATCCCGATGATGCGGGAGGATTACGGCTTTGATAAAGTCGTGACCTGCACGATAGACGTCGGCCAGCCGGCTGCGGATATTAAGGAGGCCGAGGACAAAGCCAATGCGCTCGGCACAGAGCACTATACGATAGATGCCAAGGATGAATTCGCTCGCGATTTCATCTTTCCGGCGATCAAAGCCAACGGAGACTATGAGGGCTATCCCGTCAGCACGTCGATTGCAAGGCCGTTGATAGCGCTCAAGGCCGTCGAGGTCGCCCGGAAGGTCGGAGCGGATGCCTTCTGCCACGGCTGCACGGGCAAAGGGAACGATCAGTTCAGGATCGAGTTCGTGATGCGCGCGCTTATGCCTCAGTGTGGGATCATCGCGCCCATGCGGGAGAAGAATATGACGCGCAAATGGGAGATCGAATACGCCAGGCAGAAGGGTGTGCCGGTCTCGCAGAGCGTGGAGAAGATATGGTCGATAGACGAGAACATGTGGGGCCGGTCTATCGAGGGCGGGCGGCTCGAAGAGCCGGACTTCGTACCGCCGGAGGAGATCTATAAGTGGACCAGGAGCCCGCAGGACGCTCCGATCCAGCCGCGCGACCTGGAACTCGGCTTTGAGGACGGCGCGCCGGTCTCTATCGACGGCCAGACGCTGGCCCCGGTGGACCTCATTATGAAGATGAACCAGATTGCGGGCGAGCACGGCGTGGGCCGGATCGACGTTATGGAGGACCGGATGATGGGGCTCAAGGTCCGGGAGAACTACGAGTGCCCGGCTGCGGTTGCGATACTGACCGCTCACAAGGCGCTCGAAGCTCTGGTCTCCACCAGAGACGAAATCCGGTTCAAGAAGCTGGTCGATCAGGAATGGGGCAAGCTGGCGTATGAGGGGCTGTGGTTCGACCCATTCAAGGAGGACCTTGAGGCGTTCATCAATAAGATTCAAGAACGGGTGATCGGGACTGTGAAGCTCAGGTTCTACAAGGGTTCTGTGAAGGTAATGGGCCGCGCGAGCAAGTATGCGCTCTACTCCGAAGACCTCGCCAGCTTCGACTCGCAGACTTTCGACCAGACGAAGATGGAAGGCATGGTCGCCATCCACGGCCTGCAGGCGAGGATGTACAGAGAGGTTAGAGGTTAGAGGTCAGAGGTCCGAACTGCGGGGGTGATGGTGTCCGGGGCTTGGCAGTACAACGAAGGTGTGATGGAGGCCAGTTTGTAATGAATTTCCGAGCTATAATACATGATGCCGAAGAAGGTGGCTTCTGGGCCGAGGTGCCCGCGCTGCCGGGATGCTTTACGCAGGGTGAGACGCTGGAGGAAGTCCGCGCCAACTTGCAGGAGGCTATTCGCGGCTGTCTCGCGGTTCTGAATGAACGGAAGGGTTCATCGGAAAGAGTTCGAGAGGTCTTGGAAATAGCCGTTTGAAAGCCTTCACGGGTAAGGAATTAGTACGGTTACTTCGTGAGCACGGTTGGCAAGTCGTGCGAATAGAAGGAAGTCAACACATCCTGACGAAGCTGGGAAGAGAGGAGACTCTATCCGTACCCGTCCACGGCAGCAAGAGCTTGAAATCGGGACTGGTACGTGGCATACTGAAAACGGCAGGGATTCTACCGTACTGACACTATGAAAGAGTATCTCGCATATTACGACATCGAGTGGTATCTGTTCCAAGTTGTCAACAAACGTTTCCACAAAGATGGATACCTATCGGCCTTCGATTTCTTCTGTATCGTGATCTGGAAGTCGAACAGAGCGAAGTCAATAGTTGCCCGAAGGTTGCTCAAGCACGGCTATGCCCACCTTGATGAGGCTGTCAGGGATATGACGGTGGGATTGAGTCGTCAGGCATCGAAGCGAGACAAGTTGTTCTACTTGTTGAAATCCTGGGGTTTCCGTTTGCCGATGGCAACCGCAGTGCTAACTGTACTATATCCACAAGATTTCACGGTTTATGACATTCGAGTCTGTGATTCGCTTCGTCAGTTCCATAATCTGGGCAATCTCACGAGTTTCGAGAGGGTATGGCAGGGCTATGAGGACTTTTTGCGCGAAGTGAAAAAAGCCGTTCCTGAGGATCTGTGCCTGCGAGACAAGGACCGTTGTTTGTGGGCCAAGTCCTTCTATGGTGATTTAACACAGCAGATCACCACCGGCTTTGCAAAAGCTCCAAAAGAATTGGAGTCTCCAAGTTGATGCTACATCAGCGCGTTGATCCGAAAGTTCGCTACATACTTGATAATACTTGGACATAATCCAACGCGGGTTCGCACCGGCCCAAGTCTGGCTCTGGGGGTCCCGAGTGTACGGCAAACCACAGGAATATAGCGATATTGATGTCATTTTGGTCTCAGAACGGTTTTGGGGTATGCCTCATCATGAGCGCAGGTGGCTGTTCCGTCGAGTCACGAAGTTGGACCAGGACCCAAACGCCGAAGTAGTTGATGTGCCCTGCTATACACCTGCGGAATTTGAAGAGAAAGCCGGAGCGCCGACAATCGTGCGAGAGGCAGTCGAGAAAGGCATCTGGGTGGCGTAGATGGACATTGCCCTGCTGCGGGAACTCCGAATTGTGTGAGCTTGAAGGTGTGACGAAACAGGACGTTCCAGCAGCATACGAAAGTGCAGTTACCCTAATGGAGTGGCGGAATGTCCCGTAGGACGATAGATATAATTACCGTTGTCGTTTTGCTTGTATTGAGCTTCAGCATGCTGCTTGCGCGTGTCCTTGTGGCGGGTCGACTTTGGAATGTGGGGTATGACATCCTCTTTTGGGACGAAGCCGGAAAAGGATACGTCAGCCTGCCTGTAGCGATGGTGAGTTACGCTGTGGGAGCAGCCGCAGGCATATCCTGTGTGTACGGGGCGACGCGGAAGCTTGTCGGTCGGCGCTGGGTCTGGATCGCCATGCTTCCTATATCTGTTCTGCCCACCCTTGGCCTCAGGCATCAGCCCTCGGATTCGTGTAGACAACAGGTCGTGAACTCCGGGCAGCGAATTATTGAAGCTCTTGAATCTTACAACGAAGATCGCGGACGATACCCGGCAAACTTGAACCAGTTGACACCGACCTATTTGTCTGCTTTGCCCAGTAATGGGTTAGTGAAATCCAGGCGCTTTTATTACACGTCAAAGGAAGACAAAGCTGATGACCGTGGGCCCTGGTTCAGTGGTGCCAAGAAACTGATCGGCAAAGATGAGTATGTAATCGCCGTGCCTTTTGTACCTGGGGGTACCGTAATCTACCGACCGACTGGCGACTATGCTGATATCGAAGGGACAAGTATCGGGGGCGGCTGGTTTCATACGAACATAGACTGAGAAGGATCTGAAAGCTGATAACTGATGGCTGATAGCTTGAAAAAACCCTGGTCCGGCAGATTTGCCAAGGAAACGGATAAGTCGGTGGAGGAGTTCACCGCTTCGGTGCATTACGACTTGCGGCTGTTCGAGCACGACGTCCGCGGGTCGATTGCGCACGCCCGGATGCTCGGAAAGCAGGGGATAATTCCCGCCGAAGACGCTGCGAAGATAGTCCAGGGGCTGGAATCGCTGCTCGAAGACTGGCGCGCGGGCAGGATAGAGTTCGATCCCAAGGCGGAAGATGTCCATATGAACGTCGAGAAGCTGCTCGCGGCGAAGATCGGCGAGCCTGCGGGCAGGCTGCACACGGCCAGAAGCCGCAACGATCAGGTGGCGACCGATGTCCGCATGTGGCTTAAGGACGAGATCGATTTCCTGTCGCAGCTAATGGCCGAGTTCCAGCACACGCTCGTCAGCAGGGCCGCGGAACACCTGGATACCATTATGCCGGGTTACACCCATCTGCAGCACGCCCAGCCGGTGCTCCTCGCGCACCATCTCCTGGCCTACTTCTGGATGATCGAGCGCGATAAGAAGCGCCTTGCGGACTGCCGGAAGCGGGTGGATGTCCTTCCGCTCGGCTCGGGGGCTCTAGCCGGAACGGACTTCCCGATAGACCGGGAGTTCGTAGCCAAAGAGATCGGGTTCTCACGGATATCCGAGAACAGTCTTGATGCCGTGTCAGATCGTGATTTCGTAACGGAGTTTCTGGCCGCGGCGGCGATAACGATGACGCACCTTTCCCGCTTCGCAGAGGAACTTGTCCTGTGGTCGAGCCGGGAGTTCGGCTTCGTCGAGCTTGACGACTCGGTAACTACCGGCTCAAGCATTATGCCTCAGAAGAAGAACCCGGACGCCGCCGAGCTAACGCGCGGCAAGACAGGCCGGGTGTTCGGCGACCTGGTGGCGCTGCTCACGCTGCAGAAGGGCCTGCCGCTCTCATACAACCGCGATCTTCAGGAGGACAAGGAGCCGCTTTTCGACGCTGTCGATACGCTGCGCGGGGCGCTCAGTGTGTTCATCCCGATGGTCGCTACGGCCAAATTCAAGAAGGGTCGGATGCGCGAGGCGCTGGAAGGCGACTTCTCGACAGCCACCGACCTCGCTGATTATCTAGTCAAGACCGGTGTTCCCTTCCGGCAGGCGCATGAGATCGTGGGAAAGCTCGTGGCGGAATGTATCTCGACAGGACGGGGGCTTGAAGACCTCTCTCTCGATGATCTGAGGAAAGCCTTGCCCCAGGCTACAGAGGATGTCCTGAGAATCCTCCAGCCGGAAGAAAGCGTCGCAGCCAGGTCCACCCCAGGCGGGACAGCCCGCTCCGCAGTCGAGAAACAGATCGAAGCTGCACGGGCGTTGATTAAGGAGAAGGGTTGACTCGGCTCCTTCAGAGCCGGCTTCGGCAGACAAGCAGCCCGAAGCAACTAAGCTGTCAGCGATCAGCTATCAGCCATCAGCCTTCGGCGGGGGCCGGGTGTAAGGGGCCAGGGGCCGGACGGATTGCAGAGAACGGGGGGCAGGGTCATGGATGACCCTGCCCATCAGGGGGAGATTCCTCCCCGGCGATCAGATCAAATCGAAGTCTCGATTCCGGGTGTTTTTCGTCTAATGCATAATACCAGAATCGGAGAAGCGGGGAATGATCTGAGACGGGGAATTCCAGATTCCTCGCCTCAGATCATTCCCCGTCTCCCCGGTTCTGGAGTTGTTATATTGGCACCCAAGCTTTATCCTGGCAGCGAGAAAGGTGGTAATCAACGTGAAGAAACTGTCTGTGGTCTCCATCCTGCTGATCCTGGCCCTCTCCCTCAGCTCTCAGGCAATGGACGTCATAAGCTACGTCCAGGGGGCCGATCCGTCTTTCAAGTGGGAGAAGGTCTCGGAAGGTCGCGACCTGTCGTGTCCTTATTACAACATCAAGCTGACGAGCCAGACCTGGCAGGGGATCATCTGGACACATGACTTGCAGGTGTTTATGCCCCGGAGAATCGACTACCCTGAAACGGCGTTCATGCTGGTCACCGGAGGCAGTCCGGGCAAGGAAGGACGCGCTCTGGCGGCCCTTATCGCCATGGGCACCGGCTGCCCTGTAGCGGTCCTCTACGGCATCCCGAACCAACCCCTGTTCGATGGCCTGAAAGAAGATAACCTCATCGCGCACACTTTCGTGAAGACCCTGGAGACTGAGGACCTAACCTGGCCGCTGCTCCTTCCGATGACGAAGAGCGCTGTAAGAGCAATGGATGCCGTTCAGTCTTTCGCCAAGTCCGATCTGGAGCGAGAAATCACCGGCTTTGTTGTCTGCGGGGCGTCGAAGCGTGGATGGACAACGTGGCTCACCGCCGCCGTGGACCCCGCCAGAGTCAAGGCTATCGTTCCCCTGGTCTATGACAACCTGAACCTGAAAGCCCAGATGCGGCATCAGATCCAGTGCTGGGGCAAATACAGCGAGATGATAGAGCCCTACACAAAACGAGGACTCCTGCAGGTCCTTGAGACTGAACGCGGCGCGAGCCTGTCGCAAATAGTCGATCCCTGGGTCTACCGGGACCGTATAACAATGCCAAAGCTGATCGTGAGCGGGACGAACGATCCATACTGGACCCTGACCTCGCTCAATATCTACTGGCGCGATCTGGTGGGGCCGAAGTATGTGACCTACGTGCCTAATGCCGGCCACGAACTGGTCTCGGAGGACAACCCACTCAGCATCACCGCGTTGATTTCCAACATCGCTTCATTCACCCGGTTGGTTGCATCTGGCTCGCCCCTGCCGGAGATAACATGGAAGTATATTCCCGGCAATAAGGCGCAGCGGCTGAACATTATGGTCAATTCTTCAGTCCCAGCCGCAAAGCTCTGGACCACAAAGTCGAGCAGTCTGGACTTCCGCCGGAGCAAGTGGGAATCTGCCCAGATGGAGCCGACTGACACAGGTTTCACGAGCAAAATGACGCTGCCTGAGAATGGTTATATCGCGGTGTTCGGCGAGGTAACTGTGCCCACGGCCGGTCGGAAAGTAGTGCTGTCCACTCAGATTCGCGTTTTCAACAGCAGCGGGCCTGTGACGGCCAGGTAGTTTGAACGCCGCTCAGGAAGGGAACATAGCAGGCAGACTACTTTGCGTTATTCATCAGCAGGCTTCGGCAGGCAAGCAGTCCGAAGCAACTGCTGATGAATGTGAATAGGTCAGACTAATCGGAGCGGCTGGGGCTATTTGTCTCCCATGCGAACTGTAAACAGGATACGGATCCGTGCAGAGCCAGACTTCGTCTTCTCGGTGGCGTCGAACCTTCTCGACTGGCCCAGAATGCTGCCGCACTATCGGTGGGTACACCACATCGGGGGGCGCGGTAGGTGGCGGATTTACGAGATGGCGGCGCGAAGATCGTTCATACCCGTAAAATGGATCTCTCTTACCAATGTTGATCCAGAGGCGCGACAGATCTACTTCCGGCATACGGGCGGACTTGCGCGCGGGATGGAGGTCGTCTGGTCGATTGAACTCGCGTCGGGCGGGACGACCGTTGAGATCGTACACGAGCTATCACGGCTCAGAGTGCCGATCGTCAGGTCTGTTCCCGGCAGGATCATTACCGGACGGGTTTTTGTCGAGTATATAGCGGGCCAGACACTTCATTATATGAAAGAGTGGATAGAGCAAAGATGCGTCGCGCAGTCATAACTGGTCTGGGGATGGTAACGCCGGTGGGGATCGGGAAAGAGCGGTTCTGGGCCGGTGTGCGCGCTGGCAAGTCGGGCATCCGGCGTCCGACGCAGTTTGACTCATCAGCGTTTCGTTCCCAGGTTGCAGCCGAAGTTAGAGATTTCGATCCGTCCGACTACCTGGACAAGAAACGCTCGGCGAGACTGGACCGTTTCGCGGCTTTCGCAGTAGTCTCGGCTAGACTCGCGATAGAGGACGCGGGGATCGATATCGAGCGCGAGGACAGGACCCGAGTCGGTGTCACCATCGGTTCAGCGCTGGGAGGCATAGGGTTTGCGGAGCAGCAGTACGGGATCTACAGCAGTTCGGGGATGAGGGCGGTCGATCCCCGTCTTGCCGTATCGGTCTTCTGCGGGTCGGCAAGCTGCAACATAGCCATAGAGTTTGGACTGACCGGGCCTGCAACGGCAAACTCGAACAGTTGCGCGTCCGGCACGGTGGCGCTCGTGGAGGCGCTTGCGTTCATCAGACGAGGCGATGCGGACCTGGTGCTTGCGGGCGGCTCGGAGGCGCCTTTGTTTCCGCTCTGCTTCGGCGCGTTCTCGATAATCCGCGCGATGTCCTGCCGCAACGATGAGCCTGAGAGGGCCTGCAGGCCCTTCGATCTTATGCGCGATGGTTTTGTGATGGGAGAAGGGTCGGCGGTGCTCATAGTCGAGGAACTAGAGCATGCGCGCCGCCGCGGCGCGCGAATCTACGCGGAGCTAATGGGCGGCAGCCTGACAAACGACGCTTATCACATGACGGCTCCACATCCAGAGGGAGTTAGCGCGGCGCGGGCAATGTCGCTCGCGCTTGCGGATGCGGGCATTTGGACGGCCGATGTTGACTACATAAACGCGCACGCCAGTTCCACGCCGCTCAATGACAAGACCGAGACGCTGGCGATCCGCACGGTCTTTGGAGACCGTGCGGACACGATTCCTGTGAGTGGAACCAAACCGCTCCACGCGCACTCGCTCGGAGCGACCGGAGCCATCGAAGCGGCCATCTGCGCGCTTGCTATCGAACGCGGCTTCATCCCGCCCACTCTTAATCTGGAGCATCCTGACCCGGAGTGCAATCTGGACTACGTTCCCTGCCGAGGCCGTTCGGTCCGCATCGGCAGAGTGCTATCCAACTCGTTCGGATTCGGTGGGATAAACTCCTGCATTGTCCTGGGCGCGTTTGACGACAATTAATCACAGCATAGTCGGCAAGGTGGGCCCTATAACGATTCTAGGTACTGCCCACCCAACGCATTATACCAGAACCGCGGAAGCGGGGAATGGATGGAGACGCGGAACCAGATGGGGAGGGATTTCAAATCCCTCCCCATCATCTCCAACCTTCCACAGCTCAATTTCCTTCCGCGTCTCCGCGGTTCTGGAGGAAAAACAAACGAACCTGGACCTACGGGCGATATCGGTTTCGTTTCAGCAGACAGGGGGTAACATTCAACCATTGGACATGCCGGCCACATGTCCGCTGACCGCAAGAGGCTATTGACAAATTTACGTTTGCATGCTAAGCTTACCCCGCTGGGTCGGCCGTAGAGTACGGTAGGGCTAAGACCTGCTCTGCTAACTGCCCATCATGGACGAGGGGAGGGGCCGCACATGGAAGTAACGCCATTCGAAGCGTCCGTGTCATGGGAGGACAAGCGTGCAACAGTGCATTTACACGGCGAACTAGATTTCGCGACTGCACCAGTCCTCGCTCAAGTTCTTCGAGAAGTGCTGGAACAGGGAGCCCAGCACCTGCTCCTGGATTTCCACGAAGTGACATTTTTTGACAGTGAGGGGCTAAAAGTTCTGCTCCAGGCCTACAGGCACCTTCGGGAGCGTGAAGGCACAATCACCGTGCAAGGATGCAGCCGTTTCGTTGCCAGAACCTTCGAAATCCTTGGCCTGGAAGCTCAATTCGGAATCTGTGAGCCGAGCGATGAGCGATGAGGTGACAGGCGATAGGTGATAGGTGGTAGGCGACATCGGGGCCATTTTGCACTTTGCAGTTTTCATTTTGCATTTCCCATGGCCCATGACCCTTTCCGACACCCAACACCTAACACCCAACACCCTTCCTACATCCTACATCGTACATCATATATACTGCATCTTGGAACATCATGCAACGCGTTAGACCCGGTGTAGAGACGCTGATAAACAAGAGCCTAAGTCTCGTAATTAAGAGCCGTATCGGGCTGATTACCAACCAGAGCGCTGTTACGAGCAGACAGACGCACACGGCTGACGAGCTTCTTGCGGCCGAGGTTCAGATAACCGCCCTTTTCGGTCCCGAACACGGAATACTCGGGACGGCTCCGGACGGCGTGGACGTGCCGCACTCGACTGACGAAAGTTCGGGCATCCGTGTTTTCAGCCTCTACGGCGAGACCAGGAGACCTGCGCCGGAGATGATATCCGATCTTGATGCGATCGTATTTGACATCCAGGACGTTGGATCCCGCTTCTACACGTTCCTTTACACGATGGCCCTGTCCATGCAGGCCTGTACCGAACACGGCAAGAGATTCATCATCCTTGACCGCCCGAACCCTATTGGGGGTGAAATGGTAGAAGGCCCGATCCTCGATACCCGGTTTGCCTCTTTCGTCGGGCTTTATCCAATCCCGGTCAGATACGGCATGACTGTCGGTGAACTTGCGGCAATGTTCAACCGGGAGTTCGGGATAGGATCGGACCTGCGGATAGTCCCGCTCTCCGGGTGGCGGAGGAGTATGTGGTTCGACCAGACCGGGCTTAAGTGGATTCCGCCTTCCCCAGCTATGCGATCGCTCGAAACGGCTATTGTCTACCCGGGGATGTGCCTGCTTGAGGGTACGAACGTCTCAGAAGGAAGAGGAACCGCCGCGCCGTTTCAAACCTTCGGCGCGCCGTGGATCGACGCAGAACGCCTGAGCGATGAGCTGAACCATGCCGGGCTGCCGGGGGTCCGGTTTCTTCCCGTCCAGTTTGTGCCCAACTCGTCCAAGTACGCCGGCCTGGCCTGCAGCGGGGAAAGGATCGAAATCAGCGACAGGGAGCGCTTCCTTCCGGTGCTCACTGGGGTGAAGGTCATGGAAACCCTCCACAGGCTCTGGCCGAACGCCTTCAAATTCAGCGGGCCTCAGGCTGGCGGACGGAACTTCTTCGATCTGCTGGCCGGTACCGACCATCTCAGGCTTGCGGTCGAGGCCGGACAATCCGCTGATGAAATTGCCTCTTCCTGGAAAAAAGGCGTAGAGTCCTTCACATCACTTCGAGAAAAATACCTTCTCTATTAAGAAAGTGCAAAGTGTCAAGTGCAAAGTGACAAGTCTCAAGTGAGCGTTTTCTATGCACGAAGAGCTGAAGGCTCACTTGCTGGAGAAGTCGCCGCACGGGGACGTGCGGCATGCTTCGACAGGCTCAGCATGAGGCCCGGCGCGTTACGGGCCGGGCCATCGGCCTTTAGACTTGTCACTTGCCACTTGTCACTCACAAACAGGTAATCTTGCGAGTTGACATTCGGCGTTTTCGGGGCTATACTGCGTTCGACCGATATAGTGCTTGAAAGCATGCCATTCGCGCCGTTAATTGGCGGGAAGGAGAACTGAAATGTATCTGCGCGCAGTTGTTGTTTTCCTCATTATTAGCATCTGGGCCGTCGCGCCGGTAAGTGCGATAAATACCGCGTTCAACTACCAGGGGAAACTCACAGACTCTGGGGGAGCGCCACTTTCTGGGGCGTATGACCTTACATTCAAGCTCTTTGATGCGGAAACAGTAGGAAACCAGGTGGGAAGTGATGTGGTTCTCAACGGAGTCAATGTCTCCGGCGGGCTGTTCACCGTGGAGCTGGATTTTGGAACATCAGCCTTCGACGGATCGGACCGGTGGCTGGAGATCACAGTGGGAGCGGAAACCCTCTCCCCCAGAACGAAGATTAACTCGACGCCGTATGCAGCACATGCGGGCAACGTCCCCTGGAGCGGGGTCACAGGCAGCCCCACAGCGCTGCCGCCCTCCGGCCCGGCGGGTGGAGATCTCACTGGCAACTATCCCAACCCGACCATCGGTGATAACAAAGTCACTGCCGCGAAGATAGCGAACGGCGCGGTAACTGGTTCAAAGCTCGCGACAAGGGCGCTCGAGAGCTATATCGGCAACATACAGAACCTGCCGAACTACAATGCTCTCCCGACTGTGGTGGGCATATTCGCATCCGGCGTCAACAGCACGCCAAGTTGTGTGGCTGTCTCCGGAACCTACGCCTATATCATTAAGGAAGGCTATAGAACCTTGCAGGTCGTCGATATATCTAACCCGACCAGGCCGGCAAGTCTGGGTTACGTGTATACAGTCGAGTGGCCGCGGGCCCTGGCGGTTTCTGGAAGGTACGCTTATGTGGGAACATCGGGCGTTCCCAATCTGCGGGTGGTGGACCTCTCCAATCCCTCCAGCCCAACAGTCGTGGGATCTGCGGACACCGGCAGTGCTGTGTATGCTGTGGCGGTCGCGGGCAGATATGCCTATGCCCTTCGGAGACTCGTCAATACCATGGCGGTAGTGGACATCTCGAACCCTGCCAGCCCTGTTGTCGTAGGGTCTATTGCGACCGGCACCACCCCTGACGGCATCAGGGTATCGGGGAGGTATGCCTACGTGACATGCACCGGCTCGAACGTCCTCCAGGTGATAGACGTCTCCAACCCTGCCGCTCCGAGCTTGGTCGGTTCGGTAGCGACCAACAACAGCCCGGCTTCTCTGGCAGTCTGCGGCAGGTATGCCTACGTAGCGAATGTCAGTTCCAATACCTTGCAGATCATAGATCTGTCCAATCCCGCCGCCCCAACCGTTGCCGGCTCAGTCACGACCGCCAATGGCCCACGCTCCGTTGCGGTTTCGGGCAGGTACGCCTATGTCGCGGCCTCGACTAGTTGGAGGCTTCAGGTGATAGATATATCCGACCCCACTAATCCGGCGGTGGTTGGCTGGGTCTCGACTGATGAGCGCCCCTGGCAGGTGGAGGTTTCCGGCAGATACGCCTATGTTCTGGACTCGGGCGCTGACAGGATGGAGATAATAGACGTGACCGGCCTCGAGAGCACTGCCGTGAACGCTCATTCCCTTCAGGCAGGAAGTCTGCAGGTCAGAGGTAGCGCAGTCGTCGCAGAACATCTCACCGTGCGGGGCTGCCTCAACGTGAACGGAAACGGAAACTTTACAGGCACCCTCTCATCCAACGGAGTCGCCCTTACCTCCGATGCAGCGTTTAAGACGAATGTTGACACGCTTTCCGATTCCTTGAAGAAGGTGCTGAGTCTGCGGGGGGTCAGCTTCGACTGGAAGAATGATAAGTTCCCGGAGAGGAACTTCCCCGACGGACCTCAAATCGGCTTTATCGCCCAGGAGGTCGAGAATGTGCTCCCGGAGCTTGTGAGTGTGAACCCTGACGGCTACCGGGGCGTGCACTACGCCAACCTTGTGCCGGTGCTGGTTGAGGCGATAAAGGAACAGCAGAAGAGGATCGACTATCTCCAGAGGCAACTCAAAGAACTTCGTTGTGCTGCGGGTACGCCGGGTTCCCGCTGATTTCTTACGTTTGCAAGAGCCGGTTCGTGTAGGCACACAACCAGCATAAACAAGTAGGGAACACAGGAGCGTCGTTTGTGACCGGCACAAGCCCAGGTGACCACGCATCCTGAGCTTGTCGAAGGATGCCGCAACGCCTCTTCGACAAGCTCAGAGTGCGTTGCTAGTGTGAATTCGCCAACAAACGACGCTCCTGGTGGGGGACCGGGGCGATTTCAGCATCAGATGCGGCACGTGGTATAATCTCTATGAGGTAACCACTATGTCCATAACAGTTCGCGCTCATTTTGACGGCAAAGCCATCGTACCCGATGAACCGCTCGATCTCCATCAGGACCAGGCGCTGGAGGTAGAGTTGCGCTTGCTTCCATCGGAACAGCAGGGCTTGGAACAGGAACCCACTATCAAGGGTAAGCCAAGTATCAGATCATTGCCCTTCTTTGGAATGTGGGCGGACCGCGAAGATATGACGGACAGCGCGGCCTGGGTCCGAAAGGAGCGTGAGCGTTGGGACGAGCGTCTGGCCGGTTAGGGCTGGTTGACACCGACGGGGGCCAGGGGCCGGACGGATGTCCGGGGAACTGGCGCCGGGGAGGAATCTCCCCGGCCATCAATAAACATCGGAATTTCCCCGGCGATCAAACCTCAAACCTCAAACCTCAAACCTCAAACCTCTAACCTCTAACTTCCAACTCCCGGCCCCCTTTTCGCGTTATTCGCGCTTCTTCGCGTCATCCTGAGCTTGTCGAAGGACGCGTTTCGAAGAACCAATAGACCGGTCTAAGTAGCACAACTGGCATAGCAAACCGTAATGATACCTGATTACCGGCTGCTGCAAATCGTTTTCTCCTATTTGTGCCATCCGGTGTGGAATAATCCATTTGGGAAACCAGAAGAAGCAGGCACATAAGCCAGGGTAGGTGGTTTCGGAGATGAAACGGCGAAGCGGATTCACACTTGTCGAGATAATGGTCGTCGTGCTGATCATGGCGATCCTGCTGGCGGTCGGAGTTCCGAACTTCCTTAAGGCCAGAGAGACTTCGCGCGCCAAGTCCTGCCAGGGGAACCTCAGGATAATCGCGCTTGCCAAAGAGCAGTGGGCAATGGACAACCATAAGGGGCTGGCCGACGCGCCCTCGGCGGACCAGTTGGTAAACACCTACATCAAGGGACAGAGCGGCGTCCTGCCATCATGCCCATCGGATGGCACCTACACGCTTGGGGACATGTCAAGCTGGCCCACGTGCACAATCGGAACCAATTCTACGCCCGAGGACACAGACGATCATATCTACGCTGACAGCGGAGGCTAACCCGACTTACCGCCCGCGCAGGAAGCGCCGGAGCTTGAACACCTCTTTACGCTTGCCTTCTATCTCAGCCGCGGTCAGGTTCCTGTTCTTCCGCATATCGAACCGTGAGATGGCGAGAACGCTGTCTACCAGATACTCCTTCGATACCCCCGAGAAGTATGTGTGCTTGTCCTCAAGGTCTCGTAGCCCCATCCGGCCCTTGATGTAAAGGAGAACGGCAAAGAGATTCACCAGGTCCTCGACCGGAAGACCATCGAGCTCTTCTCGCGAGAAAACGTGGTCGTCGAGATAGCTGTATTCCACGTTGTAAGGGGGGAGATCGTTGAACACTTCCGCCAGGAACGTTGCGGCTCTCCAATTCAGGATCGTTGCGCGCCCGTTCGCGGTGTAGTAAAGCTTGACCTCGGGGTCGTAGATCGATTTCTGTGAGCTGTCTTCCAGAAGCACCACATACCTGCGGCGGACACTGTGGACGCCTCCCTTCGACTCTATTGCAGCGATATCCGGCTCATCCACTTCCAGAATCTTCGCATAGTGATTATGATGCTGCTCTATCTCAGGTCTCAGATCCCCACGGACTCGTACGTAGTCTCCCGGCATGACCGGCAGGTCGCGGCCCTCTTTCCTGGCCCTTTCTTCGGATTGCTCCCGGCGCAGGATGTCCTTTACGGCGTCTCTTAAATATCTGGAAAGCGTTGACTCTGTGAGCGCCCTTGCGAGCGCATCCGCGAGGTTCTCCGCGTCGGCGGCAGTCCTCTTTGCATGCTTGTTGTTCTTGCCGATGGTGGCGTGGTGGATATCCGGCTCCGGCACTCTTGTCGTCTCACCGGTTTTGAGGTTTTCCACTTCGTACAGCCAGACGTGTTCGGGCGCGCGGCCTAGCTCCACTCTGCGCACTACGCCGACCGTGCGGTCCGGCCCGAACCGTCCGTATTCCCTTTTAGACCAGCCCGGTGCTGGATGGCGGTAGACCACTACCCGACCGATGCTATACTTATGGTCATCAACCACTGACCTGGATTCCTCCGATTACGCTCTATTAAATTATACTGCACTCGGTCGCTCGACCCAAGCGAGCATCCTGCATCCTTCCATATTTCCCGCTCACTATGTTATAGTATAACGTCAACTTACTTTGGAGGCTGGATAGATGAAGATTACGTGCTCGAGAAAGGATTTATTTGAGGGGGTTCAGACAGCGGCCAGGGCGGTGAGCGCCCGATCCTCACTGCCGATTCTTGGCCATCTGCTCGTCAGAACGCAAGATGACAGGATCAGGCTTGCAGCGACCGACCTGGAGATCGGGGTCGAATGCTCCGTGCCGGCGAGCGTGGAGGAGTCGGGATCGCTTACAGCCCCGGCCAGAATACTGTCGGATGTTCTATCAACCCTGCCGGACTCCGACGTTCTCCTTTCTGTGGACTCGAGCAACAAGGTCAGCTTGAAGTGCGGCACCTCTGACTACCAGATACTCGGTCTTCCGCCTGAAGAGTTCCCCATGCTGCCAGAGGTAAAGGACGATGTATCGTTCAAGATAGAGAAGCCTGCTCTAAAGAGCGATATCGAGAAAACGATCTTTGCCGTATCTCAGGATGAGTCTCGCGCATCGCTTACGGGGGTTCTGCTCATGCTGGAGGGGGACAGGCTCAAAATGGTGAGCACGGACACACACAGGCTCTGCCTGGTCGATTGTTCTGTCATCGAAAGCAAGGGAGAGACGACTGCGATAGTCCCCGGTCGCGCAATGGCCGAGTTGCACAGGATCATTCAGGATGAAGATGGAATGGTTGCGGTGAATATCTCTCAGAACCAGATCCTGTTCGAGATGGAGGATGCGGTGCTGGTCTCACGGCTCATAGAGGGTCAGTTCCCGAACTTTGAGAAGGTCATACCGCAGGAATACTCGAAGAAGATTATCGTGCCTGCTGAGCAGCTTATGCAGAGCGTCCGCCGCGCTGCGATTGTGGCAAGAGAGGATGCAAACCGCGTGATCCTGCGCACTGCTGACGAGAAGCTTACGGTAACCGCGGAGAGCAGCACGGTCGGAAGCGCGTATGAGGAGGTGGACATAGTTCGGGAAGGAGAGGACGTCGAAATGGCATTCTCGGCGAAGTATCTTGTAGATTTCCTGAGCGTGATCGAGCACGAAGCTATCGAGATGCAGCTTACCAGCAACCTGAGCCCCGCGCTCCTCAAGCCCCAGGAAAGCGAGGACTACAGCTACGTGCTCATGCCGATGCAGATCAGGTAGGGGCCGGGAGCCGGGGGTCCGAGGTTAGATGTTGATGAAGGAAACAGGCTGTTGAAATCGATCGACCAAATACCCAACTTGGCGGACACAGATAGACGTGTCTTGAACGATCTGAAGGCGATAGTCCGTCGATTCGCGCCCGACGCTGAGCTTTTCCTGTATGGCAGCGCCGCGAGAGGCTGCCGTGCGCCGGAATCGGACCTCGACGTCCTCGTACTGCTTAACGCGCCTTTGTCCAAGGTGCAAGAGAACATGATTTCCGAGGACGTCTACGAACTCGAACTCTCCAGCAGAACCGTCATCTCCACGGTCTTTCACACCCGCAATGAGTGGTTGTCACCCAGGATGAAAGTAACTCCTTACTTCAAGGAGGTTAGGAAGACGGCTGCAGCGATATGAAGCCAGAAGAGAAAGCGTTGGTCGGCTACAGGATGGCACGTGCACGAGAAGCCCTCCAGGAAGCTGAACTGCTTCTTACCAATAACCATCTGAATACGGCGGTCAACAGGCTCTACTACGCGTGCTTCTATGCGGTGTCCGCTTTACTCATGACGGAAGGCAAGTATTCTACGAAGCACAGCGGTGTGCGCTCGTTTTTCGATCAGTTCTGGATAAACACTGGAAGGCTGCCGGTCGAGATGGGCCGCTTCTACAGAAAGCTTTTTGAGCAGAGACAGAAAAGCGATTACGAAGATCTGACACGGCCTGAGCTCGATGAAGTCAACATTTGGCTAAGACGAGCAAGAGAATTTGTTGAGAAGATATCTACGCTGATTGAAGAACCGCCATCGTGACGGCAGACACCGCAAGCGGGCTTTTTGTGGTAAGATTGTAGCGGGGGAGCCGAAGTGAAATCTCTAACATACACGGTGATTCTCGAACGAAATGAGGACTGCGGTTACACAGTAGCTGTCCCCGCTCTCAGGGGTTGCGTCACCCAAGGTAACACAATCGCGGAGGCACTGATATTCAAGGTAACGGCCCAGCCTGACATCGAGGCGGCAAGAGCGAGCCGGAGAGTTGCCTAAAACGCGAACCGAGACTGGTGTCCCTGCGCTGAGCCGCCCATAAGCGCCTGTCGGATCGCGTCCATTTCGCTTGGAGTAATGCCCCATAAATCCGCAGCAAGCTCGTCTATTTCTTGCTCGATTACCCGGATTGCCCGCCCTGGGTTACCGGCCACTACGGCGTGGGCTTCACGCGACAACGACGAGAGTCGTCTGTGGGCAGCCCTTGCCGGGTCATACCTTGGCAGTTTGATATTAGCCAGCACGTGAGTATCCTGCTGTGTACCGATGGCGTAGCAGCCGACCGTAAGCACGAACGGGCTGCTATTGCTCAACGCGCAAACGTAGTGCGCCTCAGCCTCATCTTCCAAAGGGACCATCATCAGCTTGTGATCCGGCACTACTAGCCTATCGCCTCTGGACGTTACTACCGCCGTAGCAAACCGACTGCTTTGCTCCGCCCACACAACCTTATACGGCGCGAACGTGTATTCGCCGACCGCAAACATACTATAGAACGGACCGGTCTGCATAAGCCGCCGGACTACCTGAGTCTTTCTTTGACTCAGCGGTTTCTTGTATTTCTTCAGATACGTGTAAGTGCGCGGGAAGCTCGCGTCCATTTCGCGTTCGGGAATAGCTTTCAGGCCTTCGCCCGGCCTGTGCGTTATCAAGAAATAGACGTTGCCTGGTGGATAAGCAGACCACTTCTTAACATCTCGCCCACGGAGTAAGGGGTAAAGGAGATCTGGTTCTATAGTGTGAGTATGAGGCTTTGAGACGGCCGTCTTGGCACCTTCCGTCATCATCCGCACGTCGACAGTACCGTCGGCGTTCCGCCTCAGCACCTCAAGCCAGTATACGGGATTCAGACCACCGCTGTACGCCCCAGCACGGGCCTGGTAGTCGCTCCTGCCGAGTACCTTGACGAGGCCAGCCACTGTATCCGGCGGCGCGGTCATCCAAGCAGAGGTTGGATCACTGGCAACTACTGGCTGAGCGCCAAACCGCTTGCTTTGAAGCAGTGGCTGAGCTTGCTTCCAATCCATCCAGAAGTCCGGCTTTTTCGACCCGCGCTTCCGCCACACATAATAGGCCGTCATAGGGTATCTCGTCTCCGAACCTTTCTGCCAGACAAATGTCGCCGTTCGGTTGGTCGCTCCTTCGAACGGCTGGAAGGAGGAGAAATCGTCAACAGCGAGTACTTGGACAGGTACATCATCACGGATTCTGAGGCGCCTGAAGCCTTGGCCAGCTCCGCTCGTTTTGAACACGCTCTGCGTGATGACGAAGCCCAACTTGCCCTTTGGTTTGAGATACAGGTCAGCCGCCACATAAGAAACCATTGAGGATATGTCATCTTTACTCTTGCCTAGAATGGCCTCGAATCCCTTGTGAGGGAACAGTTTGTATGGCTTACAGACCTTCGCGAGTGTCTTGCGATATTCAGATGGTAAGCTCTCCCAATTCACCCATGGTGGATTCCCGACTACGTAGTCAAATCTTCCCTCGAACAATGGCATGAACATGTTCTTCGCCACGCCAGCCCACAGACCGTTCATATTATGGCTTTCGAGGTCAACCAGGGTTTCGTACAGCTCTCGAAGGTGACCCCTGGCCTGTTTCCACGCGAGGGTCGGCAAACCGAAAAGGGTCTCGCATTCAGAAAGGAATCTGTCTGACGGGATTGCCTGAGACACATCCGCCTGCAACTTCGCCGCAAGGTCGGCAAGATTATTCGGAGTCGCCAGTTCGGAAGGTATCGGGAACTCCTTGCCTATGCCGCGCATTGGAAGCGGGTAGACACCGGCGGTGAAAAGACCATCTTGGCTCTCAGCGGGCAGCGCCACGCTATCAGCGAGGTAAACGGGAATCTCGATCTCCTCTCCCTCCTCCATCAAATCAGCAACACTCAGCAACCAGTTGGTTCGTGCGGATATAACGGCAAGCGGGTTCAGGTCGAATCCGATAACGTTCTTCTTGAGTGCCTCCAGCAATTCGCGCTTCGTTGGTGCGGCAAGAACCGGGTTTCCCCTGATATCGCTGATTGCCCGCGCGCTACGCCACTGAGATTTTATCTTATTTAGTATCAAAACGAGGAAGGTGCCTGAGCCACAAGTCGGATCAAGCCAGCGAGTGGCCGTAAGCCTTGGCAGCATCTCACGATAAGCACGTTCTTTTGCCTGAGCGCCCGCCTTCTCCATATCGTCCCAAATCGCATTGTCCACTTGCATTAACAGCCGTTCCGCCAGCCAATCCGGCGTATAGTACTCGCCAAGGGCATGGCGCACTTCACGCGGCAGAAGGCCGTGGTAGAGCGCTTTCATTAGGTCACGGACTCGCTCCGGTGTCTGCTCTATCGCAGAAGGATCGTAAGCTGCAAGCTGTGTGACGAGACGTTTGATCTGCCGTGCGATGTCCAGGGTCCATTCATCAAGATACCATCCGAAGAAGTCCCCTTCGCACAGGTTCAGGATACCCAGCCTCCGGAACCATTCCCCGGATTCAATTTCCCGAAGACGTTCGCGGAACGCCTGGGATTCGCTTTCCGGCAGTTCTACTATGGCCGCAAGTGACTCCGTTATTCTGTTAGCAAAAAACGGGGTCACAGCAACAACTGCAATCAGCTTCATCAGCAGCGCGCCGTAGGTGTAAAGCGCGAATAGCAAGCGCTCCAGAACTTCCGCGCTTACCATTTCGTACCCCAAGACGTCGGAGACGAAAGCACCGATTTCCTTCTTCTTCGCAAGGCTCTGGGCATCCAACCCTGCTACATCGCCGTAGAAGTCCTTCCACTGGTTGAACAGCGCCTCAGCCCTGGGCGTATTTGGTGACTTTATGGCCTCGAAGAGCGCCTGCACGGTCTTTACGGTAGGATCAATCTCCTTAATCCCGAAACGCTTGACGACCGTGTGCGGCAGCATTGGTTCACGGGACAGCGAAGCCAGAAGTCGCAAAAAACGACGGGTCGAGTGCGCGTCTACGGCGTAAGGTGATTCCACGATCCACCTGCCGCCTGTGCGCCGTAGGAATATGAAGTAGTTGCCATCAAGCACCACTCCCGCAACTCTGTCCTCCGCCCAGTGCTCACGCTGCACCAGCCCGTCGATCTGCTCCTTTACCTGCTTTACGGCCTTCTGGTTTACTGAAGCATCGACGGATGCTTTCAGAGATCCTGGAGGCTCGAACTCCACGACTACCTGATTGAACAGTCTGTCGATACGAGCGGAAACTTTCCCCTCCACGTCCTTCTCATGGAACACGACCCTGCGCTCTGGGGAGACGTGCCAGTGGACGCCTGCTGCCTCCGCGAATTCCCTTAGCCAGGCGTCGCTTTGGATGACAAGCTCCACCTCCGTGCCGCCGCGGGCAGCGGCAATGCGAAGCCTAGCTGCTAGTGTGTCTGCCTGTTCTGCGATTACGTTGTCCAAGTCGTGTAAGGGCAAAGTGGGGCCTCTTTCCAGAACGCGCTATGCTAATATATTCTTTGCGTAAAGCGGGCTTTCCTCCGGCGGTTATTCCTGCAAACCGATCACTTATGCTGTTAGCGGATCCCTCACCCCCGCCGCCTCGAATGCCGCCGCTCGGAGTCTGCACGAATCGCACTCACCGCACGGCCTCTCGCCGCCCATGTAGCAGCTCTAGATGGTCCTCCTGATAGCTCAGCCTTGGCCCGCTTATGTACGTATAGCGGTGATGGCATAATCGTATTAGCCACAGAAAGCGCAGCCTGCAGATCAGCACGAGAGGCTTCTGGAGAATCAGCAATTGCATCGGCGAGAACTTCCACAGCAACTTGCGTTGCGGCATAGACAGGGTCGGAGCAACAAGTCCGCTTAGCAGTCAAATGCAGAATATCCTCATATATCGCCTCACCAAATCTGTTCTGGAATACTCTTTCTTGGCGCATTTCGGTGTGCAAACCTGCGCAGTGCGTGGCTAACCGAGCCACGATATCGCCGTTGAAAAATCGTGTTCCTCTCACAGTGGACTCCCGACCAAGAACAATGATGATGCGCCCGTGTAGTCTGCATATCCTGCTCATTTCCACTAAGGCTAGCGCCATATCTTGACAGTATTGAATCACTGTCAAGTACCGATTGCTGCGATTCTTGCGGTTCGAACCGATTTCGGACCGTGCCACCGTCAGAAGATGCCATCCCAGTGCCTCGGCTGAGCGCCGATACTGTTGGTGATAATTTAGTACGTTTATGTAAGGCGGCGACGTTATCACCAGATCAGTAGTGGAATCCTCAAGCGGCAACTGCCGCGCATCACGGTTTATAACTCGGATACGCTGCTCAGAAAATGGAAGACTCAACACTTGTTTCGTCAGACCGTGCCATGTTGTGTAAAGTCGTTGTTCGTCAAGACCTGGTTTCCACAAATCTAGGAGGACGATCAAAGCCTCTATGAGAGATGCTCGGGCTTTGCTAACTACTGCCATCCGCAACTCGCAAAGCTTGGTCGCAATCTCGTCGGCCCTGTAGTGGATTGGATGCGCACCTATCAGTGGCATCGAACGAGGTAGTGCCTCCCGCAACTCATCGGAGATGCAGTGGATGATCTCTTTTCGGCTTCTCGGCTCCACATTAATGAAACAGTAGATGCGCGCCAGGTGATATGCAGCAGGGTTGATTTCAACTCCTACCGCACCCATCTTCAATCTGCCTGCTTCGCCCAGCACAGTGCCACTACCCAAGAAAGGATCGCAGACAATCATGCCTGGCGCAGCATAATGCTCTAAAAGAGCCTGGACAAATTGAGGCGAAAACTGGCCTTTCCATGGTAAAGGGTTGCTCCGTGTCTTGTTTTCTATGTTGAGGGCGCCAGATGAAACATCGTGCGTATTCAGCGGAATAGACGCAAGAAAAGATGCGCGTGATGGCAATCGCACAGTACCGCCCGTTGTTATTTCGTTTTCTGCTAACCTAACAACCGCCACCGTGATTTCCCCCATGCTACGCTACACTTCATATTACCCGCTATTGTATCATTATGGAGGGCTGGCTGTCACGCTAATCAAAAAGGAAACTCCGATTACTAATGCCACACCGGATCCCTCACCCCAGCCGCCTTGAACGCCGCCGATCGGAGTCTGCACGAATCGCACGCACCGCACGGCCTCTCGCCGCCCTGGTAGCAGCTCCAGGTCAGGCCGTAATCCAGCCCGAGCGCGGTTCCGGCTTTGATGATCTCCGCCTTTGTCATGTCGATCAGCGGGGCCTCGGTCTTGAAGCGTATCGTCCCCTCGACACCTGCCCTGGTGGCCAGGTTCGCCATCGTCTCGAAGGCGCGCAGATACTCCTCCCGGCAGTCCGGGTAGCCGCTGTAATCCACCTGGTTGGCCCCTATGAAGATCGTGTCGGCTCCAATAGTCTCCGCGTAGCCCAGGGCGAAGGAGAGGAAGATCGTGTTCCGCGCGGGGACGTAGGTCACGGGGATATCCGCAGCCATCTCAGTCACATCCCGACCGGTCGGCACATCTATGTCGTCGGTCAGCGCGCTGCCGCCCCATTTGCGAAGGTCGAATGAGATCACTACATGGTCTCTCACTCCCAGCGCGCGGCCGACATTCATCGCCGCCTCGATCTCGCGGCGGTGCCGCTGGCCGTAGTCGAACGTGAGTGCGTAGAGATCATATCCTCTGTCCCTCGCAATCGCCGCGGCGGTCGAGCTGTCCAGTCCGCCGGAGAGCAGAACTACCGCGCGCTTCATCTCGGCGAGGGCTCCTTCAGCCATTCCTGCTGGTAGGCGTAGGCGCTGTGGTTGTGTATCGACTCGAAGCTCTCGAACTCCACCTCGAACCACTGCACGCGAGAGTTGCCCCTGAACATCAACACCGCATCCCGCAGCACGTCCTCCACGAACTTCGGGTTCTCGTATCCGTGTTCCGTCACATACTTCTCGTCCGAACGCTTGAGCATGGGGTAAAGCTCGTGGCTGCCGAGCGTCTCGATCTGCTCGACAAGGTCCTCGATCCAGTAGAATATCCCCTTTTCGTAACGGATGCGCGCGCGGATTATGCCCCGCTGGTTGTGTGCTCCATACCTGGAAATCTCTTTGCTGCACGGGCAGACGGTCGCAATGGGCGCTTCCACTCCGAGGATGAAATCGAAGCCCTCTCCGCTGAGAGACCCGGTAAACTCGCAGTCATAGTCGAGCGCGCTCACACTCTTTGAGGCCGGAGCGCGCTTATTGATGAAGTATTTGAACCTGACCGTTATGTCCGCGCGCTCAGCGTCGAGCTTGCTGCGCACCTGCTCCAGGATAAGCCTGACATCGTGCCCACCAAGCGGCTTTCTGCTCCATTGCGAGACGATCTCGACAAGCCTGCTCATGTGCGTTCCGCGGTACTTGTGCGGCAGTTCAACGCTCAGGTTCACGTTCCCAAGCACCTCTTGAAAACCGTTCTCTCGCTTTCTAATCTGAAGCGGGATGTGCAGGTCCTTTATCCCTACGCGCTGGAGCTGCACTCCGCGCGCGTCCCGCCCCATAGCTATATCCTTCAGTTCCTGATCCGGCATACATTCAAGTGTATTCCGTAGGAATCCAAGTGTCAAGCAATTCACGCGGCGAGTTTGCCTGCCTCTTCGTCTGCCAGGACCCCGAGGAACACTTCTACTACCTTTGGGTCGAACTGAGTCGAGGACTTTTGTACAAGCTCTTCCTTGGCCTCTACCGGGGTCATCTGCTTACGGTGCGGTCGGAGAGTAATCATCGACTGGTAGGCGTCGGCAACCGTTAGAACCCGGGCAGGAAGAGGGATTTCCATTCCGGAGAGGTGAGACGGGTAGCCGTTGCCGTCGAAACGCTCATGATGGTGCATTATCGCGGGAAGGACGCTGCATAAATGCGGCGCCTGCTGCACTATCGCATGTCCCACCAACGGGTGGGCCGAGATGGCGGCTCTCTCATTATCTGTAAGCGTTCCTGCCTTGCTCAGTATACCATCCGATATGGCCGTTTGGCCGATGTCCCGCAGCAGAGCGGCGAGATATACACTGGAGCACTCAGATTCCGGCATTCCCAATCTTCTTGCAGTCTCCGACGCCAATCGCGCTACGGCCTTTGAATGCCCTGCGGGATACTTGAATTTGGCATCGACGGCGTCGGCAAGCGCTTCCATGGTTGGCAGGTCCTGCGAGTGCAAAAGAACATAGAGTTTATAAGGATCTGTGCGCGGCGAATCGGCCATTTCCGCGTCATAGCAGATGACGCGGTTTCTTCCAAGGGCTTTCGCCTGGTAAAGAGCCACATCCGACGACAGGATCAGCCCCGCCCTGTCGGAACACTGGCTGGGATATTCGGCCACTCCTATGCTTGCAGTAAGCTTTACATTCTCCTCACCACCTACACCGAAAGCATGGTCCTCGACCGACTGCCTGATCCTCTCCGCCGTAATCATCGCTTCCGGAAGATTCGTCTCAGGCAGGATGACCGCAAACTCCTCGCCACCATAACGAACGGCGACATCTGTCTCGCGCACGTTGTGAGCTATAACTTGAGATAGGTCACGCAGCGCCTCGTCTCCCGCTGGATGTCCGTGGGAGTCGTTGAAGCTCTTGAAGAAGTCGATATCGATCATCAGGAGTGACACGCTGCGGTTGTAGCGGCTTGCGCGACTGACTTCGATACCGAGCCGTTCCTGCAGGTAGCGGTGGTTGTACAGCCCTGTGAGGGAATCGGTATTGGCCCGTTCGATAAGCTGCTCACGGCTATTTGCAAGGGTCTCGACCATAAAGTTGAAAGCCTCTGCGAGCTGCCCGATTTCGTCTTCGGATTTGGTCGAGATACGGTACGCATAGTTGCCCGAAGCGACCGCTTTTGCGCCGCGTATCAGCGAACGCAGTGCTGACGACATGCTCCGCCCCATAAGCACCGCGCAGATGACTCCAACCATCAGTCCAACTGCCATACCAAGCAGCACTTTGGATTGGGCGACATCCATCATCTCCTTTGCTTGTGCGAGCCGGAATCCTACCGTAAAGCTCACAGGCTCACCGTTATCAAGCGCAGAAGGCATGGTTACCGAGTAGATATCCTCGGGGTCTATTCCACCATAACCCATTATCCGGCGCGCGACGAACCACCATCGCATTCCGGGAGAGAAAGGCTTCTTCGGCAAATTCTTCGACTCCGCGAAGAGCGTATGGCCATGCTCATCGGCTACGATCAGGTACTCGATGTCCATGTGTCGGTTCTTGACGCGTGACGAAACAGTTTCGATCAGTCGGCTATCCTTGCCGGACACAAGCTGCCCTGCGCTCAGCGCAAGCGCGCGCGTTACCGCTTGGTAAGCTTCCTGTTTCTGCTCCATTAATACGGAACGGTGCTCGTTAAGCGCCAGATGGCCGACGCCGAGCATTACTGTAAAGAAAGTCGCTATCGTCAGTATACAGAGTTTAGCTTCAACGGACGTCTTGGTCCTTCTCGTCATCAGCGCCTCCAATTGCAGTCAACTCTATTATTGGATTATCGGCAAACGACGGCTGATGCCAGAGGTATAACCTGCGTTGCTGAATCATCTCTCGTGAATTAGATGGGGAAAGTTGAATCACGAATGACGCGAAGAAGCGCGAAGAACACGAAAGAAGCTATCAGCCATCAGC
>JACPPP010000154.1 GCA_016190935.1 Armatimonadota bacterium
ATTGTATCCATCTGGACCGCGCTCGCTTTGCTCTTGATCGTGCTTCTTTCGCTGCCCGCAAACGGCAGCGAGCCATACTCCGCGTTTCGGGTGGACGCTCAAAGGACGGGACGCAGCCCTTACGTCGGAGCGGACAGGCCCATCGTCTACTGGAATATACAGACCGGAGACAATATCGCCTCCGCGCCTGCGGTCGGCCCCGATCAGACCGTTTACGTAGGCTCATACGACCGGAGTCTCTACGCAATTTCGCCCGATGGAAACGTAAAATGGACCTACGCAACATCTGGCTGGATCGGCTCATCTCCAGCAGTGACAAGCGAAGGAACAATATTCTTCGGGTCCGCGGACACGCAGATGTACGCCGTAAATCCCGATGGAACTACAAGATGGGTTTCGGGCACCGGATCTCCCGGTCCTGCGTCCGCCATTTACTCCTCCCCGGTGGTTACCGACCAGGGAGTGCTGCTCTTTGTGACGGAAGCTGGCAGAGTCACGGCTTCAAGGGCGGCGACAGGTGAGACCTTGTGGACATATATGACCTCAGGCAGTACTTACTCCTCGCCCGCCGTCGGCGCAGATGGGTCTGTGTACGTGGGGGCCGGAAACGGTAAAGTCTACGCCCTGGGGCCGGACGGCGCGTTCAAGTGGTCGTTCCAGACGGGCGGATCGATATTCTCCGCCCCGGCTGTTGGAGACGATGCCATCTACGTCACCTCGTCCGATGGGTATCTCTATGCTTTAAACAGCAGCGGCGGCAAGTTGTGGTCGTATAGCGCGAGGCCGAGCATCTCCTCGTCTCCGGCGATAGGCTACGACGGAGCGATTTACTTCGGCTCTTACTCCGGTTACTTTCACGCCGTCAATCCTGACGGAACGAGAAAGTGGACATTCAGGACAGGCTCCGCCATCTCGTCATCACCGGTGGTGGACAGGAACAACTCCATCTATTTTGGCACACAGGACGGCTATCTTCTCTCCCTCACTGATTCGGGTGTCGAAAGGTGGAGGATCAATCTCGGATCGAGCATCCTCTCCTCCCCAACGATAGCAAGCGGCGGCAGCATGTATGTCGGCGCCTTCGACGGATCGCTCTACGCAATCGGCTCCGAATGGGCAAGTGTGCCCGAGCCCTCGTCCGCCGCTCAGCTTCTCCTTGCGTGCACAGCTCTTGGCCTTGCACGTGCACGCAAACGCAGAGAGGTTTTGTAAACACGAAACCAGGTGTTGCCCATATAAAGTATGGCACTGCCAAGTCCGTTTAATGCGCATCCAGAACCGCGGATACGGGGAAAATGGAGAGGCGAGGAATCTGGAATTCCCCGTCTCAGATCATTCCTCTCTTCCCCGGTTCAGGATGCTTCCACTTTCGCCGCGTCCAGTCACGTAGAACTGCTGTCAGAGCAGCGGCTGGATGTCTCCGGCTTTCCGAACTCGCAGGACGGGGACTGCGTTGTCTCCCACGATCTCAAGAGAACTTATACCAACCACAGAAAAGACTCCTGACTGTGGAATAGCTACTCCATCAGGGCAGATCGCTTTGACCTGAAGGGGAGTCCCGGAGATAGATGATCCGTCATCTATGGTGAACGATGATGCGTCGTATGCTGTTATTTTGCCCCAGATTCTAACCAGAAGCCCTATGTTATTCAGGCCTATCCCGCCTGTTATCCCCGGAGTATACTCGTTCAATGCCCCTCCTCCAAGATCACGACAGGTTAAGCCAACAGGCTCAGGCACATCTGTTGTCGATGTTATGCTCACAGAAAATGCAGTTATCTGCCTTTCCCCTCCTACCGTCTCGATAATGCCGTCTATATCTACTGCATCCCCTTCTTGTATGGCCTGAGTAGACACAACCTTAATCCCGGATGATCTTGATCTGTCCTCTATATAGAAGAAACTCCCTCCAAGCTGGTCTGTGCCTGCTGTGACTACTTTGCCCGCGAGCGCCACCTGCTGCCCGTCCTGTAGAGACTTTACGGAAGCGCAGGTCGGGATCATGGCGCCGTAGAAGTCGATGCCCTCTGTCTCCATCCCCGGAACTACGTTTGCCGGACTGGAGGCGGGGAAGAACAGCCAGGAATCCGACTGTGGGGCTACAGTGAAGCGGCCGGCCGGGACCTTGGAAATGGTGTATCTGCCGTCCTGGCCTGTCACGGCTTTCCACCCGCCCGGCTCGGCCACTATATATATGCCCGCTACACCCTGCTCTCCAACCACCGCCTCGAATTTGTCCGAGAGGAACCCGTAGTCAGGGTAGCTTTCATCCGACTCAAGCACGATCTTCAGACTGTCTCCACTGATCCAGGAACTCCACATATCGGAATATGAACCTGAGTACGTGTCGATAATGTTGCTGGCAGCATCAGTGACAAACACAAAATCGAACCCAAGTTCCACCTGAATCTGGGCAAAATGGACACGCATTCTGCTGGCGCCAGGCGGCCCCTGGATGGTGTAAGTGAGAAGCGAAGAGTCCGGATAGGGATGGTCCGACTCCACAGTGTTTGCCTGAACGCTCGTAGTGCCGGATGTGACAACGCCAGTTATCGAGCCGGGAGGCGCCGCCTTGAAGTCGATTCCTTCCGACGTGCCGCCTGCCGGAACCTCAACCGATCGGCTGTCCGGCTTAAATCCCCAGTTCTCAAGCGAAGGTGTCAACGTGTAGATTCCCGGCTCGAGTCCCTCCATCGCAAACCTGCCGTCGGCCAGGGTCACGGTCGATCCTCCTCCAGGCTCGCAGGAGACGGTAACTCCCTCGACCGGGCCGACGATCTCCTCATCTGTCTCGTAGCCGTCCACATAGAACCCGTAAGTGCCGAGCGGATCGTATGATCCGTCGCTCTGGAGGCGAATCTTGAGCACATTGCCATCGACCCACGAACTCCAGACGTCCGACCTGCCGCCGGTGTAGAGCTCTCCAATGTGATTGCCCAACGCGTCCTCGATCCACATATAGTCGGCATTCTGTTCGAGCCCTATCTCGTCGAAGTGGACTCTTATTTTGGTCGCAGTGGGCCTTGCCTCAATTGTGTGGCTGAGGTTGCTGTTGTTTGCGTATGGGTGCGGGCTTTCTACGACATAGTTCACCATCCCGCCGAGCGTCTCTACAACGCTGCCCGAAACGCTGCCGGGCGGCGCCGCTGCCGTAAAATCCACGCCACTTGCGCCGGAATCTGTTACAACCGCGCTCCTGCTCTCTGGCTCGAAGCTCCACGGTCCCTGCTTGGACGGAGTCACGGTGTAACTGCCCGGCGCAAGCCGGATCGTGTAGCTGCCGTTTGTTCCGGTCACCGTAGTTCTCTCGATGCCCTCGCCTTCCACCGTAATAAGCGCCCCAGGAACCGGCCTGCCCGACGCGAGCCGCACAATGCCCGATATGTGAGAGGCTGGTATCGCTCCCGACACGACGAGCGCAAAAGGCTGCGGCCCTATGGGCACATTCCCGGCGGTTATTCTGACTGTGAAGTCTCCCGGAGTCGGGGCTGCAATATCTACTCCCTCTAAGTTGTTCGTGTCATCGGCTGTTCCGTTACCTAGATAGATCGATCCGTCGGGGCCGACAACCGTCAGGTTCAGATCGTTCACAAGCTGCTTTGCGGCAAGGGGCGATCCGGGAGGGTCTGACCAGACGAGCGTGGCGCGGAAGGGCGCGCTGCCTTCCAATATCGAGTAACTGTACTCTACGGTCTGCCCCGTCGAGATGCCCGATGTCTCGTCCACAAAAGTGAGCACCTTCGGCTGGGTAGGGGCAAGCGCGGATGAAACGTCGAGTCGCCCCCAGCCTTCGACGTTATTCGGCCTGAGAGAAGTTATCTCCTGGCCTGCTCCCTCGCCGTACTGCCCCGGATAGAGCTCCGCGGCGGAGTTGATAAGCGTTGCCTTGACAAGCGCTGCGCTCGGCGTGATCGACCAGAGCCTATCGTAGTATTCTCTGACCAGCGCGGCGGCGGCGGCGACCGCAGGGGTGGACATACTCGTCCCTCCCCAGTAGATGTAGTTTGAATCATACGCAGCCCATCCGAGCACGCCCTGGACTCCGTGACTACGGGATGAGATGATGTTCGTGCCCGGGGCGCAGATGTCGGGCTTGATCCGTCCGTCCGAACAAGGCCCCCTGCCGCTCCACGCCGCCGTGCCCTGTGCGTTATCTGATAGGTAGTCACTGCGGATGGGGTTCACGGGAAAATCTGACGGCCAGGCTGTGCCGTAGGTGATTATTCGACCCGTCGAGCGGACGCTTTCGGTAGCGCCGACGCTGATGCAGTTCTTCGCCGTTGCCGGGGCGTACATGCATCCGAGGTCGGTCACGCCGTCCACCACCTTGTCCGCGCCGTCATTGCCCGCCGGGAACACGAGCACGAAGTCCTGGTGGTTCCAGATGAAGTCGTCTACCTGCTGAGAGTAAATAGTATATTGCCCCGAGCCCGGGGAGCCCCAACTGTCGCAATGGACGTTTGCCCCATCATCCCGCGCAGGAGCGAACAGGGTCGAGAGATCGAGAGGGGGATGCACAAGCGTCGTCTCGTCGCCGATGGATTGTATGATGATGCCTGCCTCCGGCGCCATTCCCGCGAAAGAGCCTGCGTAGGAATGCGCCGGGGGATTGCTGCCCGACAGGGCCCCCGAGCCGGCGGCAATCCCGATCACATGTGTGCCGTGGCCGCTGACATCGTCCCACTGCCCCTGTCTTGCTATTCCGTAAGCATTGACGATGCGGCCTGCAAAATCGGCGCTGAGCGTCGATAAATCGCCCGTGTCCAGTCCGGAGTCGGCAAACGCGATTATTTGCCCTGCTCCAAAAAGCCCCACCTGCTCCCGCACGGCGGGCAGGCCCATTATCCCCTGAGCGACGTCGTTCGCTGCTCTCGGCTGAATCCATTCCTCAACCCACAACACTTCTTCGACGTTCGAGAGCGCGTCGAGAGCCACCCTCGGCATTACCGCCCTCAAGTATCTCCCGGAAGCCGATACCAATTTTCCTCCCGAGCTTTGTATCAGCCTTGCAACAGAATCCGATGTTCCTCCCGGAAAGAGCTGGACTATCGCATCCACTTGCGCATCCTTCGCCTGCCGCAGCCGGGGGTCGATCCGATACTGCGGGAATAATCTCCCCACCCAGCGGACGAAATCGAGTTTCGCAACTCTGGCAGCCTGGTCCGTGGTCATCTTCGCGGCGAACGAGTATTCTGGAACGTAATCGTGCAGCGCCGCGCCCACCTGTCTCAAAGCAGCTTTCCACTCCTCCCGGACCGGGCCTTGAAATTGCACAATATAATAACCCGCGGACCGGCCGGGCGCTGGCAGAGGCAGCTCAGTCAAGACCTTTGCGGGCGGTTCGAATGTGGCGGAGCGCAGGCGTATCGGCGCTGCACCTGCGGCCGCAGCCACCGCCACGACGAGCAGTGCTGGTAAGGCAATCCTGATTCTGTTCATGAAGCAACTCCCTAGCAGACGGACTGACTTCTATCTCAGCGATTATACCTGCAATTGGTGCTATTAGAAACGTGTGGTGGACAAAAAGTGTGGCTACAGTGGTAATGATCGTGCGATCTCGATGTCCGTCATGTGGGATTGCAAATCAGTACTGTTGAAAGTTCGCCATTTGCCACCTGAAACACGAAGACAACTTTCGATAGCAACGATTGCGAATCGCGGACGATCAGGAAAATGCGGCCAAGCATGAAGGAAGCGTTTCAGAAAGCCATTCCGGCTCACTACCTGTCTTTCTTGCTCTCTGCTTCGCGTATGGCCGGGCCGATCTCAGCCGGGTCGCTCGCCACACGGCAGGACTCCCTGATGCAAACGGCGGCCTTCGGCTCCTCGGACGGCTCGATCCCGAGCCTCCTCGCCTCCTCCTCGGGTGTACCCGGTTCGAGCATCTCGATAGTAGACGAAGGAGATTTCGACTTAAGCGCCCTGGCAAGAAGCTCCTCTGTCTTCGGGTCAGCTCTCGACCCGGTTATCGCGACCCTGACCGGCTCCTCAAGCACCTCAGCTACTGCCAGAGCATAGGGCGCTGCCAGAATGCCGTAAGGCTCGAACTCGCTCACCAGGGAGCGCAGGGCGATCTCCGCTGCGCGCCGATAGTGAGGCTCATGAGTGTAGTATGAGAGCCGGTTTAGAAACCTCGCGGCCTGAGCGTTCTCGTCCAGCAGCTTTTCCCGGTACGGGAGCCCCTCTGCCTTCCGCCACTCTTCGCTTATGTCGAAGAACCCTCCGACAGGGTCCGCAAACAGAGACACTATGCACTCACCGACGCTCCTGGCCGCCCGCAGAAAACGCCTGTCTCCCGTGCACTCGAAAGCCCTGATCAAAGCCCGTCCAGTAGGAATCTGATCTGTCAGCAAGCCGAATCCTTTCGGTCCGTCGTCGAAGTAGTGATGAAAGCATCCTCCCTCCTCCGCAGTAGCGTGATCTTCGTGACCGATTCCCGTGGCCACCGAGAGCGCATGCATCGGCCAAGCGGTCTCTCCGTCATGGCTGTGGCAGCAGCGTGTGAGGAAATCCAGCGCTCCCAGCGCCCGATCCAGATAGGCCCGGTCTCCGACGATCTCATAGGTCCTGAGGTACGCATCAGCAGCGAGGCCGTTCCAGTTGACAAAAGCTGTCTTGTCTACCGAAGGCGGCTTGCGCTTCTTTCGTTCCTCTTCTGGAAGCTCATAGTATTCCTCGTCCGCGTCCTGGCTGCCGTAAAACGCGCCTTTATCTTCATCGTAGAGCGTCTTCTCAAGGTAGTTCATAATCAACCGCGCTGTCTGAAGATAGTTGGCGTTACCGGTGATCCCATAGGCCTGGATGTAAATCGACAGCAGCGCGGAGTTATCCTCGAGCATCTTCTCGTAGTGAGGCATACTCCAGTCTCTTGTAGTGGAGTAGCGGAAGAAGCCTCCCTCCACCGGATCGAATAGACCCCCGCTTCTCATAGCGTCGAGCGTGGTTGTGAGCATATCGAGATGGCTGCGGTTCCCGGTCCGCCGGAAGTCGTACAGAAGGAGTTCCAGGGCAGGGGTGTGCGGAAACTTCTGCTGAGTCCCAAATCCGCCGTGCACAGGGTCAAAAGAGCCTTCAATCGTTCTCATTATGCTCTCCGGGATATTCTCCGTAAAAAGGCCGGTGGACTCGGTCTCTGCAGTCTTCTGCTGCTCTTTACGTATCTCAGCAGCCCGCGCGGTAAGCTCGCTTCGGCGCTCCGTATACACATCGGCAATGCGCTTGAGAAGGTCCAGCGTCTGCCTGGGCGGAAGATAAGTCGCTCCGGTGAGAACGTCCCCCTCCGGGGTCAGAAACGCAACCGTCGGCCATCCTCCCATATTGAAGCGGGTGTTGAGGTCCGGCCTTCGGTCCGTGTCGGCCCGGACGGGGACAAACCACTGGTTGACGGCATCGGCTACCTCGGCATTTTCGAAGGTGGTATGGTCCATCACGTGGCACCAGTGGCACCAGGCCGCCGTAATCGCGAGCAAGATCGGTTTGTCCTCGCGCTCGGCAAGCTTCAAGACATCGGGGGACCATTCCCGCCAGTTAATCTGAGACTTCTCCGTGTTCATAGTACTGCACCCTCGCCTTCTTAAACTCGCGCGTGCTGTATAGGAGCACATAGTCCGCTATTCCCGCAGCCGTCGAAAGCTCTCGAGCTGTCTTTTCACAATCCTCGTGAGTGCGGGCGTGAATCATCGTAAAGATCGAATAAGGCCAGTCTGGATACGTAGGGCGCTGATAGCAGTGGCTGACGCCCCGATGGGCCGCCATTGTGGTCCCTACCTCTTCTATCCTGTCTTCCGGCACTCTCCAGGCCGTCATAGCGTTTGCCGCAAATCCTGCTTCGCGGTGCCGGAGCACCGCCGCAAACCGGCGCATCGCCCCAGCCTCCAGAAAAGCCCTGGCTCTGGAAAGCAGTTCCTCTTCGCTCATCCCAGCTTCCTTCGCAAGTACTGCAAAAGGTCTACGACGCAGCGGTAGGTTCTGCTGCAGCGCCCGCACAGCCTTTATGTCCTCCTCATTGAGCGCCAGGGGCTTCTTCGCAACCTGAGGGCCATTCGGAACGGCTGCGGCATTTCCTCCGAGCATGTCGAATGCCACTCCGATCTTAAAGAGCCTTATCGTCGGGAACAATCTGACCGACTCGATCTTCGACCTTTCGGCCAGATTATTAACCTCATCCACTAGTCTTATGCCCGGCGGCACCGTAATCGTAAACCAGAGATTGTAAGCGTGCCTCCGCTCGTAGTTGTGGCTTACCCCTGGATGCGCGCTCACGATCGCCGCAACTTCCTCTACCCTCTCTTCTGGGACGCTAAACGCAGCCAGGGAACTCTGGTAGCCGAGCTTGCCGGAATCGAATATAGCGCTTATCTGGCGGACAATTCCCCTCTCCTTCACCGCTCCAATGCGGGAGATCACCTCATCCTCGCTAATGTCAAGCTCTCTGCCGAGGCCCGCAAACGGCTCCGACGTAAGAGGAAAATCATTCTGCAATAGATTAAGAAGTCTCTTATCGATGTCGTCCATACGAATAGTTTACCATACGTAGACAAGAGTGGCGATTGTAGGAGGTGACTTTGAATGGGAATATACTGTATAATACCCGCTGAAAGGTCAGCAACATAAGCTATGGCAAAGACAACCACGAAAGAGGAAGCAATAGCGGTCATGGTCGAACGAATAGCCGAGCGATTCAAACCCGAAAAGATCATCCTGTTCGGATCGCAAGCTCGCGGCGACACCGGGCCGGACAGCGACGTCGATCTGCTGGTTGTTCTTCCAGTTTGTGAGGACCGCAAGGCTGCCACCATATCGATAATGAAAGCCCTGGCTGACCTTCCTATCGGCAAGGACATCGTTGTTACAACCCCTAAAGAGTTGGAGACACGCGGCAGGCTGGCGAGCACAATCCTGTACCCCGCACTGCGGGAAGGGAAGGTTGTCTATGCCCGATGAACTGACAATGCAGGAAACCGCTCGCTGGCTGCGGTTCGCCAAAGAAGACCTGGATGGAGCAACGCATCGACAGTCTGGCGTACCCAGACACTCCTGTTTACTTGCCCAACAAAGCGCAGAGAAGGCTATAAAAAGCATACTCGCCTTTCTTGACCTGCGGATACCGAAGAGCCACGATCTTGATATGCTTAAGAACCTGCTTCCTGATGAATGGGAGATCAAGAGGCGTTTTGATGATCTGTCCGAGTTGACCTTTTGGGCGGTGGAGTCCCGATATCCTGGAGACTTGCCTGAGGCTACCACAGATGATGCCAAAGCTGCTGTTCTGCTGGCGGAAGAAATCCTTATCTCTGTCGAAAGCAGCTTGCGCAAGCACGGTTTCAAAGGTGGGCATCGATCGGGAAACCATTAGGCACAATAAGTGGTCGTGTGTAGAAAGCGGCTATTCTTGATTATTATTCCAACCGATGCATAAGACCGGCAGCTTCGATATCATAATACCGTGCAACCCGTTGGGGCCGGATTTGAAATCAGTACTGTCGAAAGTTCTGTAACTAACATAATTGCATAGAGCGTATAGAATAAGAAGTCCAGGATCGCACATCGTCTGCGAGCCAGAACTTGACGGCTTTCCAGCCGTTAGAGATGGACGTCTGCTGCTTATACCA
>JACPPP010000170.1 GCA_016190935.1 Armatimonadota bacterium
CCAAAAGTGCGATACCTTGGAAACATATAGAACTTCGCACACGTGCCACCAGAACCCGGGACACGGGGAAAATGGGGAGGCGAGGAATACTCCCGATCGGGCCGGATTCCTCCCTGACGGGGCCGGATTTGAAATCCGGCCCCGTCAGGAATTCCCGAATTCCCCGTCTCAGGTCATTCCCCGCTTCCCCGGTTCTGGCATCGAGCATCACACACAGTTTGTATTAGACTCCTCTGCGGCAGTGTCCTGCCCATAATTCCTTATGCGGAAAAAACGGGGAGGCGAAAGTGAATGCCTCCCCGGATACTGCGAACTGACTGTATGGCAGGCGCTATGCGCCTGTTACTTGCTCTTCGGATGCCCCGACGCCTGCCTTCTCAGCGAGGAAGTCTTTTACCTCGTGAGCATAGCCTTTCATTTTATTCGCCATGTGTCTGGACTTCTTGTCGGCAAAGTCCGCGACATCGTGAGAGTATTTGATTCCCTTATCTCGTATCAGGGCGCGAGTGCGGCGACCGCTCTCCGGCGCGAGTAAAAGCCCCGCCACGGCCCCGGCAACCACGCCCAATCCGAGCCATGCGCCCTTCTTCATTTTGTCTGTTCCTCCGTCCGATCAATCCCTTTGCCAGGAGACTCTGGCAAGCTTATTGTCTTCCGACCACCGGTAGGTCACCTCGCCACAGTATGCCTTGTGCAGTGCTCTACCGATACGTTGCGCGAGCCTTTCGTTGGTGGTCAGCACCTCAACTGATGAGTTTAAGCCGTCGATGTCCATAATCCGTTCGAGCGGATTGACGGCCATAGCCCGCTCGCCCTCGTTGCGTATCAGGTTAAGGATATCTTCCCTGTGCGCTTGAACGAAAGCGCCGGAGATGTTTACTATACCTCCGGGGGATCTATCACGTATCTTGCGGCACGCGGGACAGATGGTAAAATGGACCGGCTGGCTGCGCAGCTTTTCGGGGTCCGCCTGCAACTTGAGGTACCATCTCTGTCCACTGTATATGGCGCCGCATTCGGTACATACTCTGACCTCTTCAGAACTTGCTTGGATGATGTAGGGGTCTCCATAATTCTCAATATTGCGCCTGATTCGACTGACCTCGGGAGACTGTCGGTTTTGCCCCATAACTAGGCCTTCCTTTCTCAGGGCGGAGGGGCCGCCCTTAATGAACGCACAGTGTGCCTCATCAGTGCGTACAAATATGTACCCCTTACTTAGATGGAGCTAAACCGAATGTCGTTTCCGCCTTATTGTGTTGACGCCCAACCTGCAAGATGATAACATTTCTGCGGGATATATCATCATGGAGGATCATAATGGTACGGAGAATAATTCAGATCACAGAGTCCCAGGCAGAGATGCTGCGTGAGCGGGCAAGAGAGCAGGGAGTATCGGTGTCAGAACTTGTGCGCAGAGGGATCGATATGGTACTTCGGTCTGGGATGAGCAACACGGAAATACGCAGACGGGCGAAAAAAGCGGTCGGGTACGTGTATTCTGGAGACACGGATGTATCTGTCCGACACGACGATTATCTGGCGGAGGCATATTGTCAATGAGCGTATATATAGACACTTCTGCTTTCTACGCGGTAGTCGACGCTTCTGATTCGAACCACCAGTCAGCGGTCCTGACGTGGAAACACCTGCTGGATCGTGACGAAGTTCTATTCACCTCAAACTACGTGGTGGCTGAGATGGTGGCCCTCCTGCATCATAGATTCGGCACGAAAATCGTCCGGCGTTTCGTCGGGGACAACTTGCCGGCTGTTTTCGTCCGTTGGGTAGATCAGGCGACGCACGACGCCGCGCTCGGTGCAATGCTCTCAACTCGGGGCAAGCGCGGCCCGAGCCTCGTGGATTATGTAAGTTTCGAGACTATAAACAGAAACAAGATCGACAGCGTCTTTGCCTACGACCGCCGCTTTGAGGATCGCGGATTCAACCTGGTGGGGAGTCAGCCCTGACCGCGCTAGCACTGTTTGAACTACTGGGTCATTTGTCATGCAGTGCTCCATACCGTCGTCATGCTGACCCTGAACTTGATTCAGCATCTTCAGGGTGACAATGGATGTTTTCGTGGCAAATGACCCACTACTGCTGAGTTTGGCCAACCTGCTCCTCTGGTTGCTTCTTATGGCTTGAAGCCGTCGGTGAGGGTCATAAGAAAGGCGACAACAGCGTCCTCCTCCTCGTCAGTCAGGCCGAGATTACCTACAGCGCGCGAGACATTTACCGGAACCTCGGGAGGCGGCCAGCCCTCTTCGGGAACATCACGCGTATTGAAAAAGTGGACTACGGTCTTCATATCCTTGAAAAACCCGTTGTGGAAATATGGAGCCGTCAGGGCAATGTTCCTGAGTGTTGGCATGCCGAATTTGCCTAACTGTGGTCCGTAGACTTCCGGCGGCTCTCCAATATTCTTCAGATGCCCGCCGATATACGCCCCGAAGTCCGGGTCGAAGTGGAAGTCCGGAGCCGTAGCGTGATATGTGACTGTCGGCGCATTTCGAAATCCGACTCGCAGTGGCACTACGCCCTCGGAGGTCGGCAAATCCACATCTGGGTCAACAAACCCTATGGCCGGCTCGTGGCAGCTCAAACACGACTGCCCATCCGGGCTCGAAAGGTCTGTATCGGAAAACAGCCGCTTGCCAAGCAACTGCTTGTCCGTCACTCATTGCTCATCGCTCATCGCTCACTCCGGCAGGCTAGCCGCGGCTACAGCCTGCCCGACCCGGCGGCTCGATTCGTCCGGCAGATGAAGTTCAACTTTGTTCATCAATTCGGGAAATTCTTTAACAAGCACCTCGCATGCTCTCTCAACCAGGATGTTTCCGCCGAGGCCCGAGGTCACACGGCCCAGTATGAGCACGTGGCGAAGATTATAGAAATCTGCGTAATGGGCTATCCCATAGCCCAGGTAGACTCCGATCGTGTCCCATATCCGCCTTGCGCGTTCGTCGCCTGATGCAAGCATCTCCTGGACGGACTTGAGCCTCTCTGCAGGAGGCGCGTCCTCGTCTATCATAATGCCGGCAGTGGGCGCCAGCCTGAACACAGCCTGCTGCGAGAAATAGAGCGCACCGACTCCCCGATCACCGGACCATTCATCGACTGGAGCGCTCGGACTCACATCCACCGGAGCAAAGGCGAGTTCGTTCAGCCATCCTGTGATATTACCTTCGGGGGTCACATAGCCGCCCGCTTCGCTCGATCCAAGCGCGATGCCGAGAACGGCGTTATCCCCAAGAGACATTGCTCCGGCCAGGGCGGTCACCTCTCCGTCGTTCACCACCTGAAAGGGTATCCCGCCCCAATCTTTCCTCATGTTGATGAAAATGTCCCGAACCCGGGACTCGAATAGATCCCTTGGCACTCCTCTGAACAGGGAGGCCACCATCACTCTGTTGTTGATATAGACTCCCGCCGAGCTTCCTCCTATCGCGTCGACTCGCGGAAGGTGTGACGCCGCTTTCTTGAGAGCGGCCATTATCTCTTTGTAATGATAACTGGGGTCGCTCCGGTTTCTTGGGTCCCACACTACTTCTTCGCTGAAGACCGGCTCTCCATCTATGACCGCGGCGACCTTGCGGTCGCTCGCGCCGAGATCGAATCCGATTCTGCACCCGTTCAGGTGTTTTCCGAGCGCAACAGACTCTTCGCGCGCAGGAGGAACAGCCGATGCGTCCGTGACTTCGACACTGAAAGGCCGCTCGTAGACTCCGCTCATAAACTTTGCGTCGAATGCCCTGTCCCCATCGACTGAATACGTCCTTCTGATGTAATCCCCGATCTCCGGGGGGCCGCCGACTGTCACCTTCCAGCCGCCGCGCTGCCAGAAGAGCATCTTAACCAGCCGCTCTGCATACGCCAGGTTCTCCGACATGTCTTCAGGTGCGCTCGACACAACTGTCTCATAGATCGACCTGGCCCCTGAAGCTCGCTCCACTGCAATGACCAGGGGGACAGCCAGGCCCGACCCTCGAACTCTGTTCAGAAAGCGGCGGTTTGCCAGCGCAACCGGTCTGAAATCAGGGTCGAGCGGTGGTACTACCAGGGGGATGACGCTATGAAAGTCGCTATTAACTCCTATCAAATTAGCCTCCTGAACTGCTGAGAGTGTGCATCCCACGTTAAGGGATCAGGATTTATCTCCACGGAAGCACGGAAGGACGGAAACACTGAAAGATGTAAGATGTAGGATGTAGGATAGGTAACAGGTAACAGGTAACAGGTAACAGGTGATAGGCGATAGTATCTAACAACTGAAATTGCGTTCAATCTGCACGCAACATGAGTAGTCTATGCTGCGGCAAGAGACGGGATAACGACGAGTTCGCGGACCTTGAGGGCAGTCAGGATGACCATC
>JACPPP010000166.1 GCA_016190935.1 Armatimonadota bacterium
CACCATCTGTCTTGGTATAGGCTACCAGATGAAGCCTGATGCCCCGTGCGATGCGACCTACACATTCGATGTCGTGGACGCGCAGGTTATGGGAGTGGATGGGACTGTAGGCTGCTGGAATGGCTTACCGGTTAGCGCAGCAACTAAGACTATCTACTGTCCGCCGACGGAATGCTGCTTGCAGCTTAGCTATGCATATAATGTCGCGGATCACGTTTGGGTATCGGATATTACCAACCCGGATCGGCTGAACTTGATGGCGAACCTCAGGATATGTAATCCTGACAATTGTCCGCCGGCGGTGTTCCAGGGCCTCAAGCTGAAAGCCTGGGGTTCAGGGAACGATCAGACGGATATCGTCAGCGTTAAACTGTTCTTGGATCAGGATTGTGATGGCAGGCCGGACAGCACCACCGAGTACGCGTCAGGCGTCTACAACGCTGACGACGGCACGGTGACGCTGTGCTCCACATCCGCGATAGGACCAATCACCTTGGACAGCGGACAGTGCATCTGTGTGCTGATCTACTATGATATGGTGGATGACTTGTGCCCGCCGGTCGGCTCGACCTACTTCTTCGAGGTGGAGGCCGCTCTTGGACTTAATTGCAAGGATATCTGCATCGAGCCCAAATTGAAAAGCGCGGTCAAGACAATAGGCGAGTGTTGCCTTAGAATCGAGAAGCATCCAAACTCTCCGCCGGACCACACGTGGCCGCCGCCAGTGATCGACAAAGAGTTCAACGAGATGCTTCTGCTCAACCTGGTGAACCCGTGCTGTGAGCAAGGTTACAATGCGTTCTACCTCAACTGCCTGACCCTTCAGGCGTCGGGGACCGGAAACGATCTGAACGACATCCTAAACATAGTGATATGGGAGGACGCCGACTGCGACGGCGTGCTGGACGGCGGGGAGACCACTTGGATTCTGCCCAACAGCTACACCGGCGATGACGGAACCGCCGTCATCTGCATACCGGGAGGCTACATGATGCCGCCGCTCGGTCCTGCTAAGTGTCTGGGCATTGCCTATGTAATGGATCCGTCCGCTCCGTGTAACGCGACGTATTCCTTCCAGGTGATCAATGCGCAGATCACGAGATTGGACGGCACCGACGGCTGCTGGACCGGGCTTCCGGTCGGCAGTGCGACCAAGACCATCAAGTGCGCGCCGTGCTGCGTCGAGGTCTACAAGGGCCCGAACAGCCCGCCGAGCCACTGGTGGGTCCCTGGCAAGAAGAAGCTGAACAACATGCTTCAGCTTGAAGTGAAGAACCCGTGCAACGCACCTGCGACGATCAAATGTGTGACGCTGCAGCCAAGTGGAACAGGCAACGATGCTACTAATATCAATCAGGTGAGAGTCTATGTTGACCTGAACTGCAACGGGCAGGTCGATCTCGGTGAGCCTCTGTTCGGAGCCGGAACCTATCCGGCTGATGACACAGCTACCACGATCTGCGGCAGCTACACGCTTCCGGCTGGAGGCTCGGTCTGCCTGCTGATGTCCTATGTCATGAACAATAGTACACTGCCCGGCAGGACATTCAAGGTCTGCCTGACGGACATAACAGCGGCCGACAGTGCGGGCAACGAGATATGCGTGAATCTCAACCCGCCTGCGGGCCAGAACCTTATCTGTAGCGGCGTCAAGAAGCGCTGCTGGAAGCTTATAGAGATCAAGCTCTGGCCTATCCCGATCAAGATCTGTCTGCACGCTATAGTCATTGCGACGTTCCCAGACAGGTTCTACGTGATGGACCCCGAGCGGGAGGCCGGAATAGCTGTAATTGCGACTCCGGGACTGGCGCTGCCACCGGTCGGGTCGGAGGTGGAAATCGAGGGTGACTCCGACGTTGTTGACTCTGAGGTAATAGTGATACCCGATTCGATTACGGTTGTCGGTCAGTCCTCGATAGAGCCAGTGGGTATGAACAACCGGGCTGTCGGCGGCGGGCCGGCTGGAAGTCAGCCTGGAGTTGCGCTTGACTGCTGCCTCCAGCCGCCGACTATGGCCGTGGGATCGAATAACGTTGGAATGCTCGTCACGACCTGGGGCCGCGTCACACACGTGAGCGCGCCTCACTTCTGGGTAGACGACGGCGCCAACAGGAAGGACGGCGCGCGCGACCTGCTCACCGGAGAGTGCATTCTCGGTGTGAGGGTCAACGCGACCCACGCCTATCTGCCTAGAGTAGGTCAGTATGTTGCAGTCACGGGAATAAGTCGGGTGCTCCCACCGAACCCGTGCAACGTCTCGACAATCTGGCCGCGTAGCGACGCGGACATAAGAGTAATCCGCTGACCCGGATTGTTCACAAGCCTGATGGGGCCGGGTTTTAGATCCGGCCCCGTCAACAAGAAATCGAACCTGTCGGAGGAGCAGAAGTGGTCAACCGTAAGCTGTCAACAGATGAGCGTACGCTACTGTCGGAAGCATGGTTTATCGTCCTCTTGTTAGCAGCGCTCGGACTGCTTGTGGCGATAGTGCCCCTCAATGCAGACGCGGTGGACGCAGAGAGGATGCCGGCCTTACTCGATCTTACAGTCAACGATATCGACGGCAAGCCGGTTGACCTGAGCAAGTTCGAGGGCAAGGTGATTATGATCGTGAACGTCGCCTCGTTTTGCGGACTTACCAAGCAGTATGCCAGTCTGCAGAAGCTCTACGAACAATACAAGAACAAAGGGTTCACCATCCTCGCTTTTCCCGCTAATGAGTTCGGACAGCAGGAACCGGGTACGAACGAGGAGATCAAGACATTCTGTCATACGCACTATAAAATCACGTTTCCCATCTTCTCCAAGATAGTAGTGAAGGGCTGCGGACAGCATACACTATACAAGTACCTGACTAGCAAGACCACCAACCCCAGGTTCGGCGGAGAGATAGAGTGGAACTTCGCGAAGTTTCTCATCAATCGCAAGGGAGAGATCGTAGCCCGTTTCCCCGCCAACGACGACCCGTTGAAGCCCGAGGTAGTGGAAGCAATCAAGGATGAGATAGTCAGGTGCAGGTAGTGCGCTGTCTCGCTTCACGGAATAAACTCTCCTTTGGCGCTTCAATCATCCAGCGTCATCGATCCGACGCACTCCATTCCTCGTCCTCCCATTGACACACCCGCCGGGCTTAGGTATACTGACTTGGCCGATTAAGAAACCGGATGGCACCCGGATACAAAGTGCTAGAGTCTGTGCGGGAAGTAGCGCGGCAATGAGACGGAACGAACCAGAGCAAGAGCGTACACCTCGGAGCGAGGCTGTCAGCGAGATATTCCAGGAGGTCGGGGATGAACTCGCCGCCGCCGTCGCTGTGCCGGGGGAGATCACATATCGCACACTGGACAGATTCTTCACATTTATCGGCGGCACTTCGTCGCTGTTTGGGAGAGCGATGGGTTATCTCATCCGCGCCGCAGTGGACGCTCGAGAAACCCTCAACCAGATGTCGACAATCGGCGTAGCGTCTCTTCCGATTGTGCTGGTTACAGTAACCTTCTCCGGGATGGTTCTGGCGCTGTATTCGTCACAGACGCTCGTAGCTTACGGATTCGGAGGGACGTTTGTCGGCGGAGGGATAGGGCTATCTATCGCGAGGGAGATCGGCCCTGTGCTCACGGCTGTCGTAGTAGCCGCGCGGGCCGGGTCCGCAATGGCCGCCGAGATAGGGAGCATGAAGGTGACCGAGCAGGTCGATGCGCTGCGCGCTCTTGCGGTTGACCCTGTGCAGTATCTGGTAGTGCCCAGGCTGCTGGCCGCGGTCGTAATGCTGCCGGTGATAACAATACTTGCCGATGTGGTCGGGACGGCCGGAGGATACGCCGTTGCCGTCATAAATGGTGTCCCCGGTGGAAGTTTCATAAGCTCTCTGCAGGCATTTGTTGAGACGGGGGATGTGGTGAAGGGTCTACTTAAGACGGTTTTCTTTGGGGCCACGATTGCCATCGTTGGGTGCTATGAGGGCTTAGAGACAAGGGGAGGCGCGACCGGCGTCGGCAGATCGACGACCCGGGCTGTTGTTCTCTCCATAGTGCTGATTTATATTTCGAACTTTTTCCTGGCGTATGTCCTGTTCGGCGGGCGTACGTCCGTGTGACAGTCAGTTGATTACGCTGAGACAACTTTCTTATCGGGTAAGCGGGAAGATGGTCCTGCGGAATCTCGATCTGTTCGTGGAACAGGGAGAGACGTTTGCCGTGATGGGCATGTCCGGAGTGGGGAAAAGTACCCTTCTTAAGTGTATTGGAGGACTTATTCAGCCCACATCCGGGCATGTGATAGTGGACGGAGTCGATATAGCGGGGCTGTCGGAGTCTCATCTCAGGCAAGTGCGCCGGAAAATCGGCATGGTTTTCCAGTATGCTGCACTCTTTGACTCGCTTAACGTATATGAAAATGTAGCGTTTGGACTTCGCAGGCACATGCGCATGAACGAGGCGGATATGCGGGCGGCGGTGGCCGAGAGGTTGGCCCTTGTTGGACTGTCGGGCACAGAGCCGCTGATGCCGTCTCAGCTCTCTGGTGGTATGCAGAAGAGGGTTGGACTTGCCAGGGCGCTTGCGCTCGACCCGCCCATCTTGCTATACGATGAGCCCACAAGCGGGCTCGACCCGATTACGGCGGCCACTATCGCTGAGTTGATAGTCCGCACTCGGGACCAGTTGGGGGTGACCTCCGTAGTCGTCTCCCACGACGTTGCTCTGATAAAACGGGTAGCGAACAGAATCGGTATGCTGCACCGCGGCAAGATCGTGCAAGCCGGGACCAGGCAGGAGATGGAGGAATCGGACAACCCGGTGGTCAGGCAGTTTATGGAAGGCAGCACGGAGGGACCAATCAAGCTATGAGGGATGAGGGATGAGGGATGAGGGATGAACGGTGAGCGAGGATAAGCCCGCACGGCCTCTTGCTCGATTCTGCGCAGAAACTGCGCGAACGGAGTAGTTGCTGATAGCTGACGGCTGACCGCTGACCGCTGATAGCTGATATGAGACTCAGATCGGAAGCAAAAGTTGGTTTGATCGTTTTTTTGGCGCTTGTAGCGCTTGCGATCATCTACTGGTTCTTCGGCGGGCTCGGCCTGCGCAGAGGGACCTACCAGGTTTGCGCGGTTTTCGACGACGTGTTGAAGCTCGCCCGCGGAGCAGAGGTCCGCATGGCCGGTGTCCGCGTCGGCATAGTAGATGAAATAGGGCTGACTCCGGAGAAGAAGGCGCGGGTGGAGATGCTTATCAGCAGGCAGTATGAAGGAGCTATTCCGGTCGATTCCAGAGCGCGGATCACAACCGGCGGATTGACTGGGGTGGGGGATTACTACGTCGAGATCGTCCCTGGGTCCAGCAAACAGGCGGTAAAACCCGGCGAGTGTGTCCAGACAGCCAAGGTACCAAAGCTAGACGATCTGCTGGTGCAGGTCCGCGATCTTGTGGATGGCCTGCAGACTTCCATGCAGTCGGTCAATGAGATTGTACAAGACCCGGATTTCCGGCGGTCGGTCAGAGAAATCGTCAAGAATGTTGAGACATCTACACAGAAGACCGCGAGGCTGGTCGAGGACGTTCGGTCATTGCTTGCTCAGAACAGGCCTGAGCTGGAGCAGTTATTGAGGGACGCGGGGACGGCGGCAAGCAACTTCGCCGAGGCAAGCAGAGATGTGCGACTGGCGCTCGATCGGGGCGGAGCCGAGAACATTCAGCAGACCCTTACTCGTGCCGCCAGAGCTGCGGAGAACCTGGAGGCGGCGAGCATAAGCCTGCGCAGGCTGGCTGAGGACGAGGAAGTAACGGCCCAGATCAGGGAGGCGATCCGAAGCGCCAGCGAAGCCGCAAAAGGCGCGTCAGAGGTTGTCGAGCGGATTCAAAGGATTCTTGGTAGAAGGCGTCGGGCGGCGGAGGAGCCGCGACCCGGCCCGGTACCCGGACGCGGCTCGCGGGTCGACTTTTTAGTAAAGTCGGAATCCGGGGATTTCAGGGTGGACTACAACCTGACGGTCCCCGGCAGAGACGATGATTTTTACAGGGTCGGGCTGTTCGACCTGGGCGAAAACACCAGGCTTAACCTGCAGCTTGGAAAGATTCTGGACAGCAGAAGTGCTTTCAGATACGGTCTTTATGCATCGAGAATCGGCGTAGGATATGACAGGCGGCTGGACAGAGATATAGACCTGCAGCTCGATCTCTTCCGCCCCAACGATCCGAGGCTCGAAGCTAAGCTAAGATATGATTTTTCGCCCGACTTCGGCGCGTGGATAGGCGTTGAGGACGTATTCGGAGAGGGCGGCGCACTCTTCGGCTTGCAGTACAGGAGGTAGGGGACAGCGGGGGAAATGCAAAGTGAAAAATGCAAAAGGAGCATACCCTACTGTCTCGGGCGGATTTGCAATCCTGCTCGGTCTGGCAGCTTAGGAATCTGTGATTCCGGGTGTGTAATCTTGTGCTCCCGATCGGGCGCGATATCCTCATCGCGCCCGAAACAGAATCTTGATGCTAACTTTCGATGTGTCTATGCCTCCTGAACCGCTGAAGGGATGAAATGAGATTGAAGGGATGAAAGGTCTCATCCGCGTGAGATGAGCCTTTAGATCGCCGGGGTGATGTCTCGCTGGCGGGAGTGTGGCGGATATTCATCGGCTGTACTACGTGCTTGGAGTAAACATGTTTATAATACTAAAGCAAGACATAAAGGG
>JACPPP010000156.1 GCA_016190935.1 Armatimonadota bacterium
TAGTTGCCCATCCAACCAGAAAAACTCCCCGCCACACCCAAAGTACTTGCATAACTACCTGCTCAGTTACCACCGCTTCCTCAATAGATGCTACCCCTCAATTAAAAACGATGCTCCTGCCACACGAGACGTCCGGCTTGACCGTGCGCCCGTGGTGCTGGTATCCTTTTTGCGTGCGCTATCAGCCTACGACAGGGGCCGAGAAGCTGAAGGCTGATAGCTGACCGCTGACGGCTTCCTTCGCGTTTCAAAGAACTAACTCGGAGATAGAGGCTTATATGGCCAATTATTTAGTAACTGGCGGAGCGGGGTTTATAGGCTCGCACTTAGTCAGACGTCTGGCCGCGGCTGAGCACAACGTCAAGGTGCTGGACAACTTCAGCACCGGAAGCAGAGAGAACATTCCACGCGGCACTGCAAACGCGGACGTGGTGGAGGGAGATGTACGTGACCCCGCGACTGTTCGGGCGGTCACGCTGAGCGCTGACTACGTTCTTCATCTTGCGGCTCAGATTTCTGTGCCTCTTTCGATCGAGGACCCGGCGGCGACCGACGAGATCAATACTCGGGGAACTCTGAACGCGCTGATGGCGGCGCAGGAGGCTGGGGTGAAGAGGTTCGTTTTGGCGTCATCGTGCGCTGTCTACGGTGACAATCCGTGCCTGCCGCTGAGAGAGGATTATCTTCCAAGGCCGCTTTCCCCCTACGCCGTCACGAAACTTGCCGGGGAGCAGTACTGCGAGGTATTCTCAAATGCTTTCGGGCTTCCATCCGTCGCCTTGAGGTTCTTCAACGTCTTTGGGCCGGGACAGCGGCCCGATTCGCAATACGCCGCAGCAATACCCAAGTTTGCCGATGCCGTCGCGTCAGGAGGCAGCATCACAATCTTCGGCGATGGAGAACAGACCCGCGACTTCATTTTTGTTGAGAACGTTGTCAGCGCAATCTTGCTGGCGTGCGAATCCGATGTGGCGGTCGGCAGGGTGGTCAACGTAGGCAGCGGCAACCAGACGAGCCTGAACGAACTTATGAGAATACTGGCCGATGTCGCAGGCCGGGACATCGTCCCGATCTATGGACCGCCTCGCGCCGGGGACATCCGGCACTCCTGCGCAGATATCTCGCTTGCGCGCGAGCTTTTGGGCTACGAGTGCAAGGTCAGCTTAGAAGAGGGTCTGCAGAGGGTAATGCAGACCTTCACCGCATATTGAACCGCAGATGGCGCAGTATGACCGGGACCTGGCGACGTTCATGCAACCATCTGATCGTGAACATCGTCCGTAATACATGAGTATGCTGTCGTAGTACACGCCTGGTAAAAACAAGCAAATCTTGAGAGTGAGATTCGATATTTTGCCTGATTTCGGGGGTTGCGTTTTCCGCTTTCGGGTTGTTAAGGGATGTATAGCACAAAGAGCATCCCTTAACAACCCAGATGCGTTAAACGCAAGTGCCGGACAAGAGGGTAAAGCGCAATAGATGTAGAATATAAATAAGTAGTGGATCAGGCTCAAGGTCATTGGTCGGCGTGCAGTATAATCGAGTTGCAGAATGTGAGAAGATACCGGATATGGTTAATAGCGGCGTTCTGGGCGGGGCAGATGTGGGCCTCAGTCCAGCCGGGCCTTGCAGCACGGGAACGCCCCGAGCTGCTGCAGTCGCTCACGTCTGCGCCGGCAGGGAAGCTGTCCACAACGGCCGCCGAGATATACCTCAGCCAGCCCGATGACGTACGGCTGCTGGCCCTCGACCTGATATTCTATCGATGGGCGAGCGTGGAATCCGGATTGGAGCCGGGGATAACGAATCTGGACGCGATCATCGGATCGCTCGTTGTGGCGAAAACGGACGCAGTAGTGACGCGGGCGGCGGCCATATTGCGTCCCGGCGGATTAACACCGCCTACGGCCACGTCCGATGATAAGGAAAAGCTGCTCTTCGAATCCCGGCAGTCGTTCGTGGATGGCCTGCGCTACTCTGATACAAGCCCGACCCGCGCCATCGAAAGTCTGAGCGCCTGCGCTTCAACGTTGAACGAGCTTGGCGCCGAACTGTCCTGGGCGCTGGCCACCGCACGTCTTGCGGAACGGCAGCTCTATGCCGCACGTCGCTACCGTTCAGCCGAAATCAACTACAGCCGTGCTCATCCAGTTTTCTCCGTCTATGGACTCCGCGCTCAAGCCGCAAAATTACTGGACGACCTCGGCCACCTGAAAAGCGAAGTTGGAGGCTACTACGATGCGCACTCTCTCTACAGGGATTCGGCGAGAGAATGGCGCGCTGTCGGGCGCGGAGACCTGGCAGGCAAGCAATATATTAACGCGGGAACGGCGCTTGCCGCAGCGGGAAAGGCTGTTCTCGCGAGGTCCATGATGATGGACGGGCTGAGCCTGAGCCGCAGTTACGCTTACGCCAAGGACACTCCGGCTGCTTTTGCCACTCACACCCAGCTTCTGCTCCAGGTTGCCTCTTACTGCGCATCAAGCGGAGACCACTCCGCTGCGCAGGATTTGCTCAGGGAGGCGGAGGAGAATGTGGCCGAGCGGGCAAACGATCCCCTGTTAGTTGGGCTGGTGCTGAAAGATCGGGCCGCTGCCTGGACCGAAATGCGGATCGAGCCGAGAGCGAGAGAATGCCTGGCAAAGCGGGAGAAGATACTCTCCCCGGTAGTCCAGGCCGGCGCAGATGCGGCGGCGAAGCTCGTTGACCTGTCCATCCCACCAGCGGAACAATCCAGCCTGCTTGCGACCGCCGAAACGGGCGCCATGGCGGCGCTCGATCTGGGCAGGTATCAGCAGAGCGTCGATATCCTGAAACAGGTCGATTCCACGTACAGGGTGCTCAAACGAGAGGATGACCGGGTTCGCGCGCTGAGAAACCTCGCTGCCGCATATACGGCTCTGGGCGAGAGAAGGGACGCGCTTCTCTCACGGACACACGCCGCACAGATCGCAAAAGACTTGGGCAAGCTCGCGCTGGTAGCGGATATACTCAGAGACATCAAGCAGAACGCGCTCGACTCAGGCGACACCGAAACCGCGCTGGAGGCGCTGAGAGAGTCGGTTCAGATAATCGAGCGTTCAGAGAACATACTGGCTTTGGCAGACATCCTCGAGTCCAGAGGGTCTCTCCTGGCCTCGCTCGGCCAGTTGTCCGACGCCATTCGCGACCTGGACAGGTCCGCCTCGATCTACTCAGCGGAGGTTGATGAGCCGTGGATAGCCGCAAGGGTGCTTACCAAACTGGCTGATGTTCGGGTCGAAGCCGGCATGACCGCGGAGGCCAAGACCTCGCTTGCATCGGGTATAAAAAAGATAGAAGAATGGGCTGCCGCCGAGGGTGCGGACCCGAGCACGGAATCGGGGCGGGGAGAGATGCTCCTCGATCTGTACTTCAAATTAATCAAGCTGGAAGCGGCAGAGGGACGCACGGCGGAGGTAACCGACCGGCTCCAAAAAGCTGTGAGCTACCAGTGGTTTTCTATGCTGCGAACGAGACTCGCCGGCCTGAACGATGAGAAGCTGACAAAGGCACTGCAGAGCGTCGAGGAGCGGAGTCCTGGCAGCCAGCCGCAGCCTCGCCCCGGGTCCCTTAGAAAGATTGCGGGCACGTGGTCTGTGGTCTTGAGCCAGGCGCCTCAGTTCTCAAGGCTGGCGCGCACAAACCGCAACTCGGCAAAGATCGGCCCGATAGACGCAAGCGATATCTATAAGATAAGCAGCAGACTGCCGCAGGGACTGGCAATCGTCGAATATGCTGTGGCCGATTCGTCGGTTTATGCGCTTGTGGCCACAAGAAAATCGGTAAGTTGCTGGGAACTCCCGGCTTCCGGCGACAGCATTCACGCCGCAGTCCGGGCGCTGCGCAAGTCCCTGAGCGAGATGGAGGGGAAAATTGCGGCAAAAGTACCAATTCCTGCCGTAAAAGACTGGAGCGACCCATCACTTCTGCCGATCCTTGCGCCGCTTTCAGAGCTTGGGGAAACACTGTTCGAGCCGCTTGCAGCCGAACTTGCACAGGTCAGCGCGCTCGCATTCGCGCTTCCACAGGAACTTGCGGGAATACCCTTCCACGCAATACCAAGAGACAGGAAAGGCTCTCTCAAGTTCGTGGTCGAGCAGTACGCCGTGACATATATAGTCCCAGGGGCGCTCCGGGGACTTGTCGAAACGCGGCGTATGTCTCTAAGCCCGAAGACCTGTCAGGTGGCCATCTTTGCAGACTTCAGCGGTGCGCTGCCGGGGGCCGCGCGCGAATCGAACATCATCCACGCCATCTATCCCAAGAGCAATATTTACACCGGACAGACCGCGACCGCAGCACGGTTCGTGACCGCGGCGTCTTCCTGCAACATCGTCCATATTGCCGCACACCATGAGGCAGATCCGAATCCGGCCAAATTCTCGATAATGCTCTCTGGGAAGGCGGACGGCGCCGGAAATGTCCGGCTTGCCGATATGCTGAGGATTGCTAACCCGAATCTGCAGCTTGCGGTCCTCTCGGCATGTGAGATCGTAGCGACATCCGATGCGGAGGCTTCCGGCATCGCATCCACCGCGGAAATATTTGCGAACGCGGGCTTCCCGACAGTTATGGGCGCGCTCTGGAAAGTCTCTGATGCCGCGTCAGTCAGTTTGATGTCGGATTTCTATAAAAACCTCGCGAAACTGGGGAAAAAGGCCGAGGCGCTTCGACTTGCGCAGGTTTCTATGATAAAATCTAAGCAGTTTGCACACCCATTCTACTGGGGGACATTTGCACTTTACGGCGATCCAAGCTGATGAACGATCCACAGCAACTGCTGGACAACTACATCAACCTGCCGCCCGGCCGGTGTGAGGCATACCTTGAGCCACTTGCGGAAGAGGTCCGCAAGCTGGTAAGGAAGTCTCTGGTCAAGCGGGAGACGAGCGACCTCGAAGATTTCGAGCAAGACTGCCTGCTCGCCATCTGGAACAGGATCGATGCCATAAAACGCGGCGCGGTCGAGACAAGCATAGAAAACATCGAGGCGTTCGTGCGCAGGGCGGTGCACAACCGCTACTGCGACGCGATCCGGCGGAAACGGCCCGGATGGTACAATCTGAAGCTCGAACTGCTCGATACGTTCTCGGGCAAGCTGAACGTCAAGGGGCTTTCCATCTGGAACCCGGAGGGGAGCAGCGAGCGTTTGTGCGGGTACGCCAAGTGGGAAGGATTAAGTAAGTCCGCGGCAGGAAAATGCCGGGAGATCAGCGACGATCCACGGGCGTTTGCGATCAGGATGCTGTCGAACCGCGATCCTGCTGAAGTGCCCACGGTCGAGTTGGTCTGTCGGGTGCTCGACTGGACAAGGGGGCCGGTTCCCATCGATGACCTGGTGTCGTGCATTGCTGTGCTGACGGACGTTCGGGACTCGGAGCCGTTTTCAATCGACGCGCAGCCCGATGGGGACGCGGACGCCGACAGCCCGGTGGACTGGCTCGTGGACCCCGAAGTTGATGTTGAGCGTCAGGTGGTCGATTCCGGCTGGCTTGACCACGTGCTGTCCTGGTTCTGGAAGGAGTTCGTGTTACTTGCTCCGAAGCAGCGGAAGGCGATTATGCTTGGACTGACTTCAGAGCAGGTTATGGCGGTGGTTAGCACTATGGGGATTGCAGAGGTCGCGAGAGCCTTGGAGATGACACCTCAGAGGTTGGCATCGCTCGTGCCTAAGCTTCCGCTTCCCGACATAGTTACCGGGGAAGAGATCGGAATCCCGGCGCGGTCGGTCCCGAGCGTCCGGTTCAAAGCCTGGAGAAGAATCCAGCGCCGCTCGCGCAAATCCGGCGTCGCCGTGACCTTCTTGTAAACCTTTGGTTGCCTGAGTCCGTTGTAAAGAGCAGGAGACAGACGTTGCCGGGAGAGGATCGAGCATTGCAGACTGCTGAAGATGAACTCTTGGTTGCGCGATTCCAAGCAGGGGACGCTGAAGCGTTCAGCCGCCTGATGGCAATACATACCGATCAGGTATTCGGGCTGGCGTGGAGCGTTTTGCACGATCGAGAAGCGGCGCTTGATGCAACTCAGGAGGTTTTCATCAAGCTGTATGTGGCGCTGCCGAGGTTCGGGGGCGCCGCGAACTTACCGGCCTGGCTCTACCGCGTTTGTCTCAATCACTGCATCGACGTAAAGCGCAGATCACGGGGTGTTAACGCCGAGCTTACTGAAGAGGAATGGGAGAGGCTGCAGGGTCCCGACCACGAAGATCCCTGCCGTTCCGTCCAGAACGCTGAGCTGCGGGATGCGATCCGCAGAGCAGTGGACGGACTTCCGCCCAGGCAGAGGATGGCGTTCGTACTCAGGCATTATCAGTTTATGTCCCTTAAGGAAGTCGCCGACGTGATGGGATGCACAGTTGGAGCAATAAAGTCCCATCTGGCCCGGGCCACGGCACATCTCAGAGACAGCCTCTCCGACTACGTCGATCCCGCAGTGGAGGAGGTTGACAAGAATGTTTGGATGCGGCAGGATAGCTGATCTGCTGGGGGCGTACGTTTATGGGGACCTGACTTCGGAGGAGATGCGAAAAGTGGAGCAGCACACAGAAAGTTGCGCTGCTTGCGCCAGGGATCTCAAGAGCCGCGAGAGGGCTGTGGCGCTTGTCCCGAATGAGTTGCCCAAACTGAGCGACGAAGAAAAACAGCGGATAATGTGGACGGTCAGCGGCGCAGTGCGGCCGCGCGAGCAGAGAGAAGCGCCTAGGATCAGCGTCTGGTCTTTAGCAAAAGCGGCTGCCGTCACCGTGATAGTAGTAGTTGCGTTCGTCACCGGAGCCAACTACGGTCAGCGGAGCGTCGAGCCGAAGGTTATCGTAAAGGAAGTCCCCCAACAGCAGGCGCCCGCACAGACTCAGCTAGGGCCGGAAAACACCGCTGATCCCGAACTTGATTCAGGACCGGCCGAAACTATTGATAAACCGGTCGCCGTCCCCCGGCGGACGATAGCCTCCGACAGCTTCAGAAGAGACAGATTGAGGGAAACCTATCGAAGGAACAGGGCCAGGCGTAATACTGTGCGGGAGAATGCTCCAGCCATTGACGGAGCGGATACCTCGACCGGGCAGGACGCCTCGACGGAGCGGGATGCCTTATTGCGGCCGGATTTCCCCTCGTCAGGAGTGAATTTACCTTCGTTGGAGTCGAGTTTTCCTTCGTTGGGACCAAGTTTCCCCAACTGGAAGGACCCGATCAAGCAATCTTCGGAGAAACTCCTGGCCGCCCCCGGGTCTGATGCGCAGACCCCAAATCAGTCGGTATCGGAACAGCCGGACGCCGAGCAGCCCGAGCAGATTCAGGCTCCAGAGAAGCCATAACAGGGCCGGATTCATGGAGATTACGAAATAACAGGGTAAGCGATGTAGTGGCCGGGCTCTGTCCCGGCCATCGGCCCCGCAGGGGCCGGACTTCTGTTCCGTCGGACTGCTTGTCTGCCGACGGCGGCCTCACAGGGGCCGGACCAACTGTGTAATCATGCACCTGATGGCCGGGGATATTCATCCGCTCGTGCTCTATTACCATCATCAGATTGTGCGTGTGCGAAGAATAACTGAACGGACAGATGTCCGGGAGACGGACGCCGGGGAGGAATCTCCCCGGCGATCAAGAATGCTTTAGCTCACGCGAGTTAAGTTTAAGGTCTGCGGATCATCTGCTTCAATTCAGTCAAGTTTCCGGTATTGACCATAGCCTCTTCTTCGGTGATCCAGCAGCTTTTTAGATACTTCACGAGGCACTGGTTCATTGTCTGCATTCCCCAGAATCCACCTTCGGAGATGGCCTGGTAGAGCTGGCCGGACCGCCCCTCCTCTATCAGCTTGCTTACGGTCGGGTTGCTGATCATGATCTCAAGCGCAGCAATGCGGCCGTCCCTGTCTGCGCGAGGGATGAGCTTCTGCGAACAAATACCCTTGAGCGACTTTGAAAGCCGCATGCATATCTGGGGCTTGTCGTGTGGAGGGAACATGTTTATGATACGCTCCGTCGTCTCATAGGCGCTTGTAGTATGGACTGTGGAGAGGACAAGATGCCCAGTCTCCGCGGCGGCCAGAGCTACATTCATCGTCTCCACGTCGCGCATCTCTCCAATCAAAATGACGTCCGGGCTTTGCCGCACAATATACTTCAGTGCCTCAGTAAAAGAATCAGTGTCAATGCCCACCTCTCGCTGGCTTACGATCGCCATCTTGTCATCGTGCACGAACTCAATGGGGTCTTCGATGGTAATAATGTTGCACCTGCGATTGTTGTTGATGAGGTCGATCATGGCCGCAAGCGTCGTCGATTTGCCGCAGCCTGTCGGACCGGTGATCAGCACCAATCCCTGCCGCAGCTTGCAGAGTTCCGGCAGCACTTGCGGCATTCCGAGTTGTTCCAGCGTGTAGATGCTGAGAGGAATGACTCGAAGCACCAGGCCCACGCTGCCTCTTTGCTGGAAGACGTTTGCGCGAAACCTTGCTATGCCCTCAAGCGTGAACGCAAGGTCCGCTTCGTGTCTTCGTTCGAAGCGGCCTATCTGGTCGTGCGTCAGAATGCTGTAAGCCAGCTCACGCGTATCGTTCGGCGTCAGTTTCGGAACATCGACGGTTACTATTTTGCCGTCTATGCGCATTGTCGGCGCGGCATCAGCTTTTAAGAAAAGGTCGGACGCTCTGCGTTCCGCTGCCAGTTTAGCCAGTTCTTTGAGTTCCATCCCTCGACTTCAGGACTCCTTTCATTTGCGGCCTATGCGGCTGACCATCGCAAAGACGATGACTCCCGCAACTAAAGCCAAAAGCAAAGCCAGCCATATCTTTGTTCCACTATGGCCGTCTTTCTCCTCAACCTTTTGTTTCTGTTTTGCGACCTCCGGCGCCACCGCAAGGGGCAGGCCGAGCCGGTCGAAGCCGCGGTCCTTGATCCTGATCGTGTAGATCTGCGAGTTATTCTTGCTCATCCAACTGATGTCCACGTGTTTGTCTTTGTAGTCGGTGAGCGACCGGAAGGGGAACGCGCCCTGGAGAACATAGTTTACCTGGACAAGGTCGAATCGCTTGAAGGCCAGCGCGAATGGTTCCACAAGCAGAATACCGCTTCCCCAGTTTACGGCGCCATCGACCTGAAACTCGACGGAAGTCATCTTCGGCTCTCCCGTAGTAGTAATCCGCGTCTCCTTCGCCGTCCAGCCGGTAGCCTCAAGCAGCGCGTCAAGGTCGGCCTCCGCCACGTCTTTATCAACCTCTTCCTTGTATGTGAAGCTGATTCCATCGCTCGGGAGTACGCCTGAGAAAACCAGGACAACGACATCCGGGACAGGCGGCCCAGATTCTTCTGCGGCTCCGTGGGAAAGAGCGAGAATCCAGAGCAAGAAGACCAACGCGGTCAGGGTAAGTGTGGCAGATCGTCGGTTCCGGATTCGCTTGAAGAAAGATGCGCTGCTTAGTGTAATGGCCAATACTATTCCTCAATCTAATGCCGATCACTCGGCTGGTCTGTCAAATCAAAGTCTACACCAGCAGCCTTGCCGCGTCAAGTGAGGGTGTTGGGTGTTAGGTGTTGGCGAAGGCACAAGTTAGGTGGCAGTCTCCATAGGCTCTAACTTATTGAGTACAGCATCGTGTGGAGTGCGAGGGCTTGACCTCGCTTTGTTTTACGACGACAGACCAGGTTCTTTAAGTGTAAGATGGGCATATAATCGGTAAACAAAGCGGCATCAAGCTGCCGCACTCCATATGAGATCGTACCTAATATGAGTAAGAGCGTACGGAGATCGCCACCGATTAAGAACACGGAATTCCAGAAGCACGGAAGGGAGAGGTAATAGACTGACGGGCTCGCCGCACGGGGACGTGCGGCATGCTTCGACAGGCTCAGCATGAGGCCCGGCGCGAGACGGGCCGGGCCATCAA
>JACPPP010000157.1 GCA_016190935.1 Armatimonadota bacterium
GACTTTGAGGATGCAGTGCACAACTTTGTGCGTCCGCACTCCTCACTAAGACTCCTTGAGCCGGGACCGGGTCGGCGTAAATGGACCGAGCGAACACCCGCCATGGCCCAAGGATTGACTGTTCATATATGGTCTATCAGCGAACTTGTTACTATCTGGCTGCCTTCACGTCTATGAAGGCCACTACCTGGTTTCGTGATAAGAAGCTGCGCGTTTTGCAGATGATTTCGCTCAGAAGGGACTATGGAATCCGGAATGCCTCATAGTGTGATTTGTAACCGGTTAATTTCAGTATGTCGAAAAACTCCTGGTCGCTGATAATCCGGTCTGTGATTGCATTCCAATCCTGTGTCCGCTTAAGTTCTTCAAGAGCACTCAACATCCCTTTGGCAGCGGCGTAGAGGCAAACGATGGAGCCAATGGTAATGCAGCACCGAGCTTTTTGGAATACCGACACGGGTAAAGGCTCCGCCGGAGCAAAGATTCCGACGATAGGCCCATTTATCTCCTTTGTGAAGTAATCCAGTTCACTCTCGGTCAGCGCCATGACCAAAACGGCATCAGCGCCGGCCTCAAGGTAGGCGTTGCTGCGGTGGGACACTTCCGCCATCCCGTCCTCCTCGTAATACTGAGTTCGCGGCATCGTTCCAATGACATCTGATCGGCCGATGATCATAAAGTTGGGGTCCTGCCGCGCTTTGACGGCCGCCTCGATCTTGCCGCACATTTCGTCAACTGATATCAGCTTGTTGTGCGGAATCCCCGGGACAAATGGGCACTTGGAGGGAATCTCCTCGTCGTCCAGGTGTATTCCGGCGGCGCCTGCCGCTTCGAAATCCTGGACTGTGTCCATCACGCTGACCGCGTTGCCGTAGCCTTCCTCTGCATCTGCAAGCACAGGCACGTCAACTGATTTGACGATGTTCCTCACGATGCTTAGGCGCTCTGTTTTGGTCATCAGGGCCAAGTCAGGCTTGCCCAGGAACGCAGCTTCGGTGACGTAACTGCCTACGTAGACCGCGTCGAACCCTGCTCTTTCTACGAGCAGGGCCGAAAACGCATCGTGCGCGCCTATGGCGACAACGGTCTTACCGGTCTCGATCATCCGGCGGAGCGCGATAGTCGGCTTAGTCTTTTGTATGATATGTCCATTCTTTACAATCATAGTTTCCCCCTTCTGTTGCTCAATCATTACTATTTGATTTGAGCTGAGTTTCTCTGCTTACAGGATATCTTCCACGCCAAGTATCATGCGCGCAGCATTCTTCCTGGCCAACCGAATGTGCTTTCGGAACGTCTCTTCTGCGGCCTTTGCGTCGCCCGAGATTATTGATTCTGCCAATGACCTGTGAACACCAGCAATTCGACCATCACTGGCAATGGGAGTGCTGCCTCGATACGTCAACCGCTGAGTGCGTTCATCATAAGTAATAACATCCAGCCGGAACGTCCGGGCGGTGTCCGAGACTCTTCGATTGCCGCACATATTCACTATTGCCGAGTGAAATGCTTCTGCATCACCGACAGTCGCCGACGCCGCGTCCGCCTTATCAGCAAGCTGCAGCAGTAGATCGGCCTGCTCCGCTGTTATCCGCCTGGCCAGCAGCCGTGCAGCTAGTCCCTCTATAACCTCGCGCAAGTCGTAGATCTCGGCCACATCCTCCGGACCGAGTGATTCGACGAATGATCCCTTATTGGGAACAGACACGACCAGCCCTTCCCTCTCGAGTCTTTTCAGCGCATCTCTAATCGGTGTCCGGCTCATACCAAGTTGCTCGGCCAGTTGGGCCTCCAGGAGGGCATCTCCAGGTCTCAGCACCTTCTTAATTATGCGCCCTCTTATTTCCTGATAAGCCTGGTCTCCGAGCGAGGTTGACCCAGCTAAGCCGTTCTTAGAGTTATTGGTTGATCTCAAATCATTCATCGAACCGCCTGCAGCTATCGGCGGACCTAATCATCGTGAATCCCAAGAAGCAGCTTGGCGGCCGTTTTTCTGCCGGTGCGGACGTGGCGACGGGCCTCGTCCTCCGCTTCCGCAGCATTCCTTGATATAATCTTCTCCGCAAGCTCGCTGTGAGCATTGGCAATGCGCCCCTCGCCCGGTATTACTATGCGCCCGTCCGATGTGAGACGGTGCAAGCGTTCGTCATAAGTGAACACGTGAAGGCAAAACAATCGAACGGCCTCTGCCACCCGATGGTTCCCGCACATCTCGACTACAGCCGAGTGGAAGGCGATTTCGTCGTTTATTGTCGCCGATTCATCGTCGGCCTTGGCTGCCAATTCCTTGAGCTTCTCAGCCTGTTCGGGCATTATCCGTCGCGCAAGAAGCCGTGCCGCAAGCCCCTCAACAACCTCCCGCAAGTCGTAGATTTCGGCAAGATCCGCAGGACTGAGCGAATCCACAAAGAAACCTTTGCCCGGAATAGCATTCAGCAGCCCTTCCTGTTCCAGCCTTCGCAGAGCCTCGCGAACCGGCGTGCGACTCATGCCGAGCTGCGAGGCAAGGTTTCCTTCAACCAGAGCATCGCCTGGCTTTATGAGCCTTTCCAGTATCCATTCTCGAATCGTCCTATAAGCGGAGTCGCCCAGAGTCGAGTTATCCTGCATACCGGCTGCTCTTTTTCGTGCCTGCGCTTTCTTCATGAATATGTACCCCCATTCAGTATGCACATCGGTTCCCTTGCAACCTGTCCGGTTGTGTTGACTTCATACACAGACCGAGTGCAGGCAAAGCACCGCGTGCACATGGATTGTACAGTATCAGCCGCAGCACGTCAACAGCAATGTATTTCTTCGTATACTCTCCAGCAATCTACAATATCATAGCGCGCACACTGGCTACATTGAAGCTATAACCCGGGCATAGTACTCTCGCGCTGACTCATAAATGTCCCTGCCGTGTGCATCGTTAGCGACCACAACAGGGAAATCCTCAACGGTCATTCTTCGTATCGCTTCAGTTCCCAGATCCTCGTAGCAGATCGTCTCCACCGAGACAACCGGCTTCGACAGCAGCACGCTTGCTCCGCCAATGCCCGCAAAGTACACGCAGCCGTATTCCTGCAGTGCCGCACGAACTTCCGGTCCTCGATTTCCCTTACCGATCATTCCTTTTACGCCCTGCGCCATCAGCGCAGGGGCGTAGGCATCCATCCTGAGCGCCGTCGTTGGAGCGGCAGGACCCATAACAGACCCCGGGCGCGCCGGCGCCGGCCCTGCATAGTAAATGACCTGACCTTGTGGATCAAAGGGCAATGACTCCCCGGCCTCGATCAGCGAGACCAACCGCCGATGAGCGGCGTCCCTTGCGCCTATCAACTGACCGCTGATCAGCACGCGATCCCCAGCCCTCAGAGATAACACATCGTCATCTCTGAGCGGCGCCACAAGTCGTATCAGCTTTTCCGATGCATGTTCTCGCATGACAATACCTCAAACAAGCTGTCAGCCGTCAGCCATCAGCTATCAGCTTCTCGGCCCCTGCGGGGCCGCCGCACGGGGACGTGCGGCTTATCTGGCCCGGCGCAAGACGGGCCGGGCCATCGGATCTCCACGGCGATCGAACCTCTAACCTCTAACCTCTAACTTCCGGCCTCTGGCCCCTGGCTCCCGGCCCCTGACTAGAACTGCAGCGTCCGGTGGCGCTGCGCAGGGCACTGGATGTTCACCGCAACAGGCAGGGCAGTAATATGGCAGGGATAAGTTTCGATGAAAACATCCAGCACCGTGTTGAGTCCTCCCATTCCCTGCGGCCCCACGCCCAGCCTGTTGCAGCGCTCATGGATCGTATTCTCTAATGCCGCTATGTTCGGGTTCGGATGATCCGAGCCGATTTCGCGGAACAGCGCCTTTTTAGCAAGATAACCGCAGTAGTCGAAACTTCCGCCTACTCCCACGCCAACAATCAAAGGTGGACAGGCGTTCGGACCGGCACGAGAGACCGCGTCAACTACAAAATCAATGAAACCCTCCGGGCCGTCCGAGGGTTTGAGCATCTCCAGACGGCTCATGTTCTCCGACCCGCCACCCTTGAGCGTGATCGATATTCTCAAGCCGTCACCCGGGACCAGCTCATAGTGTATAACGGGCGGGGTATTGTCCTGGGTGTTTACCCTGTCGAAAGGATCGCGAACGATGGAGGCGCGCAAGTAGCCCTCGGTGTAGCCTCTGCGGACACCTTCATTCAAAGCATCTGCTAAGGAACCTCCGATTATTCGAGCGTCCTGGCCGATCTCGACGAACAAGACGGTGACACCGGTATCGTGACAGTACGGCGACTGCTCCTCAGAGGCCATCCGCGCGTTCTCAAGTAGCTGATCCAGCACATGCCTGCCCATCGGTGAGATCTCGGTATCGACAGCGCTGAGTATTGCAGAGTAAACGTCATCGCGCATGTTGTAGGCGGCGTCCTGGCAGGCCAGCGCCACGTTGTCCACAATCTCATCGACGTGTATCTCACGATTACGACCCGAATTAGTCATTAGACTAAACCCTCGTTGAAGGATTATTAGCCACGGAAACTCCGTAGCTATAGGTTTTTTTAGAACAGCGCGAACGGGTTCGGAATGGGCGCGTCGGAAGTCTCGACCCATACCGCCTTGGGCTGCGAGAACTCAAACATTGCGTCGGGCCCGCCGTAGCGGCCGATGCCGCTCATCTTATAGCCACCGAACGGCGACGCATACGACGCCAGCCTGGCGTTGTTCACCCATATCATTCCTGCCCGAATCTTAGTAGCCATTCGCAAGCCCCTGGTAGGTGACTGCGTCCAAATCCCAGCCGCCAGGCCGTATTCACAGTCGTTCGCCTGCTTGATGGCATCTTCCTCATCCTTGAACGTGAACACGCTCAGAATGGGCCCAAAGGCATCATGGCGAGCAATGTGCATATCGGGCTTGACGTTTGTGAAGATCGTCGGCTCGAAGAAATAGCCTTTTCCTAACGATGGATCGTCCGGCTGCCCGCCGCCGTACATAAGCGTAGCTCCTTCGTCAATTCCTCGTTTCACAAAGGCTTTCATTCGCTCCAGATGAGTCTGGCTTGACAGAGGCGCCATCTCAGTCTCCTTCTGCATCGGATCGCCATAGCGAATGGTCTTGATACGGTCGCGTATCATGCCGACGAACTTGTCCGCAATGCTCTCGTGGACGATCAGCCTGGAAGCGGCTATGCATGTCTGGCCTGTGGCTGAAAAAATGCCTTTGATGACACCGTTGGCAGCGTTATCGAGGTTAGCATCTTCGAAAACGATGACCGGCGATTTGCCTGCGAGTTCCATACACACAGGCTTTATATTCTTGGCAAAATTCGCCATTGCAAGCTTGGCGGTGCCAGCGCCTCCGACGAAACAGAATTTATCGACGTCAGGATGGCTGGTCAGGGCGTCGCCGGTCGGTATACCGAATCCGGTAACAACATTGATGACGCCCCGTGGAAATCCTGCCTCTATTGCAAGCGAAGCAAACTCGAGAGATGAGATAGGTGTGAACTCCGACGGTTTGAGAACTATGGTGTTGCCCGCGGCAAGCGCCGGAGCTATGCACTGACTTGCGATGAAAAGCGGAGAGTTCCACGGTGTGAGCAGCCCGATGACGCCATACGGCTCTCGGACCGTGTAGTTGAAGAAGTTAGGCTTCTCGAGCGGAAGAACCTGGCCGAACATCTTATCAGCAAATCCCGCGAAGTAGCGGTAGAACATCGGCAGATAGCGGACCTGCCCCAGAGACTCGGCAAGCAGCTTGCCGTTGTCACGGGACTCTATCTCAGCCAATCGTTCCGCGTTCGCCTCGATCAGGTCGGCGAAACGGTGCATAAGTTTTGCGCGCTGGACCGGAAGTGTCGCTCCCCACTCGCCCTCAAACGCGGCTCTGGCGCCCTTAACCGCTCTATCCACGTCATTTGCATCCGCTTCCGCCGCCGTCGCCCAGGGCTCTGCTGTATAC
>JACPPP010000155.1 GCA_016190935.1 Armatimonadota bacterium
GGACACACAGGAACGCAAAGACGGCGGACAAGTAACGCTCTACGGCAAGGGCGGCAAGACACGCGCAGTGCTGCTTTCTGCGTCTACGTGGCAGGCTTTGCAGTCCATACGACACAAAGCAGACTCGGAAGCGCCTGTGTTCCCGTCCAGGAAGGGAAAGGGACACCTTCACCCTTCGCAGGTCATGAGGATAGTACGCGCCGCCGCCCGTCGAGCCGGTATCGCGGCTAACGTGTCTCCACATTGGCTGAGACACGCACACGCTTCCCATGCACTCGATAGAGGCTGCCCTATACACCTTGTGCAGGCTACCCTCGGACACGCAAGCGTTGCCACTACAGGAAAGTATATACACGCAAGGCCGGATGATTCCAGCGCACGGTATCTGGGGATATAATCCGTCACCCAACCGAGTAATCGGGGTACCAGGACAAGTTCTCGGTGTCACAACGACCAAAAACGCTCCTCCGATATGCCGAATTGCCACAAGCAAGCCTTGATAACAGCGAGGCTTATCTCAGTGCCCGGACCATGGTTCTTTAGCACGTACTGAGGGCCCTTCTTACTACCAGGCTGGTCGGGAAGGACGAGGATGATTTCGCTACCCTTTCCCCTATGGGCCATCTGTTCTACGCCGAGTTCCTTGAGTCGTTTGAGGAGTTTTCGAAGAGGTAACGGTCTGCGGTTCCATCCTTTAGACGGTGGCATGGCAGAATGTGTCCACCTCTAGCTCTCTGTAAGGCGCTCGCTTCTGAGGCATGGTCTCCGTTATTCGGCTGTAATGGCAGGCGTTGACTTTTGCCTCAACCTCGCCGAGTTTCTGCCACACTTCTGGCGGAGCGGGACGCCAGAAGTTGTCCATGTTGTCGTTCTCGAGGGCATACTCAATGTAAGCCTCGATTAAATCCTTCATGTCGCTTGTGACGGCATCAATTGTAGGTCCCGTCGATACTAGATTGATCTCCAGGCAATGCGCTACATACTCGCTGCCCTGGCGATCAACCAGAACGCGGAGATGTATCGGCATTTTCGGTTTCATTTCTCCTCCTCCACCAGTCGAAGATACCCTTGGTCTCCACATATAATACGACGACTAGCCTTGGACAATGTTCCCGCGTGAACAAGCCGCGAAACGTACACCACTATTATCGGGCAGCAAGGTCAGCCGCTTGAGTGTTCGCCAACTGGACATGATGAAGTGTAGCCAGTAGCATAGCCTTTGTCAAGGTTTTCCGAGAAAAACAGGTAAGAATACCGGCATGCGAATTGTGCTCTATCCACCCTCCCCCGGATGAGACAAGCGCAAAGCAGGACATTCCCTCCCGACCGTCGAACATTTCTGTTGTCAGACCATTTCGGTTAGAGACCTACGGTCAGCGGAGAGGAGAAAAGTTTCATGCGCAAGAAAAAGTCTCAGGATATCGAAGCCTCTGTTCTTGATTACCGATACGACTCCAAACGAAAGAATATCCCTCCTGCCGCATTAGCGGCGCAGGGGCAGGTTCGGGAGGCTCCGAAACTGCAGTTCGAGTACAACCCTCATCTCCCGCCCGTGTTGCGTTTTGATACCGCAGGCAAGGCTGACCGGCTCCCGGAACTGCTGAAGGAATCGCTTTCCCGGCCTTTAACGCGGGAAGAGGCAAAGCAGCTTGCCGACGCCCTGCGGAATCACGAACCCTGGCTGGAGTGGTCCGGCAAGCGTGAGAAGAAGAGCTTCGAGGTTGACCCCGTTGCCCTGCACATTCACGAGCGCGTCTCCGCCCAAGCTATTCTAAAAGTTGCCGCGCGTGAGGACGTTCAGCGTTCCCTCTTTGCCGACCCGCAGCTTGACTATCATAAGGCCGTCCAATTCTATCAGCACGACATTGACTGGGCTAACCGGATGATACTCGGCGATTCCCTCCAGGTTATGGCAAGCCTTGCCCGGCGGGAGGATCTGGCAGGGAAAGTTCAGATGATTTACATGGACCCGCCCTACGGCATCAAGTTCTCCTCCAACTTCCAGCCGGAAATCGGCAAGCGCGATGTAAAAGACCGTGACGCGGACCTGACCCGCGAGCCGGAAATGGTCAAGGCGTACCGGGATACCTGGACGCTCGGCGTTCACTCCTACCTGGCGTACCTGCGGGACCGTCTGTACCTATGTAAGGAACTTCTGGCGGACAGCGGAAGCATATTCGTTCAAATCGGAGATGAAAACCTGCACAGGGTACGAGCACTCATGGATGAGGTATTCGGAAGCGAGAACATTTGCGGACTCATCCCTTTCAACAAGACCGGCGGCTTTGCCGGACGGCTACTTGCCCAGATAGCAGACTACTTGCTCTGGTACGCTAAGGATACGACAGCCGCCAAGTACCGGCAGCTTTATCTGCCAAAACGAAGCGCGAGGGACGAAGGCCAGTACGACTGGGTGGAGTTACCCAACGGTATTGTACGTGACATGACCGATGACGAGATAGCAAACAACGGCACATTACCTGCGGGGAGTCGTATCCTAGCTCATCAGGGAATGGCTTCGCAGGGGGCAGGCAGCCACCCAGCAAAACCCATAGAACTCAATGGCCGGTTCTATCAGTGCCCGGCCAGTTCACATTGGAAGACTACGCCGGAGGGCGTTCGGACACTCACGTACGCGGGACGCTTGTTCGCACTCGGCGACTCGATTCGATACAAGCGATTCCTGGAGGACTTCCCCGGCCTCCCAATAAGCAACATCTGGATGGATGTGAGCACAAGCGGTTTCGCTCGGAAGAAGCAATACGTCGTAGAGACGAATTACAAGGTAATAGAGCGCTGCCTTCTAATGACCACGGACCCCGGCGACCTGGTGCTTGACCCGACCTGCGGGAGCGGCACGACGGCATACGTGGCTGAGCAGTGGGGCCGCAGGTGGATTACCATAGACACCAGCCGCGTCGCCGTCTCTCTGGCGCGACAAAGGTTGATGACGGCCACATACCCGCTCTATAAGGTGCAAAACGGCGAGTTGGAGACCGAGAACTCGGTCCAGAGCGCGAATCCGGCAAAGGGATTTATATACAAGAAGGTTCCCCATATTACATTGAAGAGCATCGCGCAGAACGTGGGGTTGGACCCAATCTTCGCGAAACATGCGCCTGTACTGGAAGGAAAGCTGGCGGTGTTGAACGATGCACTGAACAGTATAACCCCCGACGTGCGGGCACGCCTCGCGGCGAAGCTGGCAGGCAAGGAAAAGCGCGAAGGAAGAAAAGCTATCACAGACGCCGACCGACGCAGGTGGCTTCTCCCCAAGACAGAATGGAAGGAATGGGAGGTTCCATTCGACGCTGACGAGGCTTGGACACCGGAACTGCGGGCAGCATTGGAGGATTACCGCGCTGCCTGGCGGGCAAAGATGGACGAAGTGAACGCCTGCATTGCCGCAAACGCCGAGATGGAGGAGCTTGTTGACCAGCCGGAAGTCGTGCCAAAGACGCTTCGGGTTTCCGGGCCGTTCACCGTGGAGGCCGTAATGCCCGCTGAGGAGTCGCTTGGGTCAGAATCGCCAATCGGCGGCGAGCCGGAGGAAC
>JACPPP010000148.1 GCA_016190935.1 Armatimonadota bacterium
ATGCAGAGTTGGCGCAAGTCAACCTGCAGCCGGAAGCATTTCACGCAGACTGGAACTATGTCATCAAGCCGCACCAGCAAGACTGATACCTTTATTTATGGACGGGCACTTAGTTCCGCAAGCCGCACATTTGCACGCCTGTTTCGATTTTTTCCGACTTGACACAGGGCCGATTTAAGAGGTAAAATAAGCACGAAAGTCGGGGAGTGGCGCAGCTTGGTAGCGCACCTGTATGGGGTGCAGGGGGTCGCAGGTTCAAATCCTGTCTCCCCGACCATTGCCTAGATGCACCATGCTGGAAACTGGCATGGTGCATCTTCATCAGGGGGAATCTATATAGCGGGAACACTGCCGCTGTGCTATCCTTCCGCAACAAAGGCGGCTACCATGTCGCCGACCTCGCTTGTCGAGTAGCCCATCTTTCCGGCGGCAAGGCTCTTCAGCTTTTCGCCAGTCACCTTCGCTATCGCCCGGTCGATCAGGTCCGCGGCATGCTGCTCACCAAGCGTCTCAAGCATCATCTGAGCCGCGCCTATCGCTGCAAGCGGGTTGATGATGTTCATCCCCGTGTACTTCGGGGCAGACCCTCCAATGGGTTCAAACATCGACACACCCTCGGGATTGATGTTTCCCCCAGCGGCTATTCCCATACCTCCCTGGATCATCGCTCCGAGGTCGGTAATGATGTCACCGAACATGTTGTCAGTTACGAGAACATCGAACCACTCGGGATTCTTTACCATCCACATGCAAGTAGCGTCCACGTGGGCGTAATCCGGGGTAATGTCCGGGTATTCTCTCGCTACCTCGTAGAACGTCCTTTCCCAGAGATCGAACGCGTAAGTCAGCACATTTGTTTTGCCGACTAGCGTGAGCTTTCTCTCCCTGTTTCGCTTCTTCGTGTAGTCGAAAGCGTAGCGGCAGCATCGCTTCACACCCTTCCTCGTGTTGATCGATTCCTGAACAGCGACCTCGTCTTCCGTGCCTTTCTTGAGCACTCCGCCAGCGCCGGAGTAGAGTCCTTCAGTGTTTTCGCGGACGACGACGAAGTCGATCTCCTCCGGGCCCTTGTCCTTGAGCGGTGTCCACACGCCCGGGTACAGCTTTACCGGTCTCAGATTAATGTATTGGTCGAGCGCAAAACGCGCGGAAAGAAGAATGCCCTTCTCGAGTATTCCCGGCTTAACGTCAGGGTGGCCTATGGCGCCGAGCAGGATTGTGTCGTGAGACCTGAGTTCATCGAGCACCGAGTCCGGCAGCAGTTCTCCGGTTGCAAGGTATCTATCGCCGCCAAGATCATAGGTTGTGGTCTCATACTTGAAGCCGACCTTCTGCGCTGCGGCCCCAAGCACTTTCAGCGCCTCTGCAACTACTTCCGGCCCGGTCCCGTCTCCGGGCAAAACAGTGATTTTGTACATTCTCTAAATTATCCTCCTCAAAAGAACTTCTTATTGCTCAACAACCGTATTTCCTTCTGGATAGTGCGCGCACCTTTGCATTTCCTCCCGACCATGCTACCATGAGCTACCAGACGAAAGGGAGGACTATTTGTGTGTCCAAGTATCAGGAGTATCAGACAAAAGCACTTCAGATTCTGCAGAAGATAGTCGAAACGCAGAGCGAGCCGATTGAGGCCGCAGCCGGCATTGTTGCGAAGCAAATTGCGGCGGACGGGATACTGTACCTGCTCGGAAGCGGCCACTCGCTCATCACTGCGCTCGAAGCGTCCGGGCGAGCGGGCGGACTCGTGCCGATAGATATCATATTCGACAAGACTTTCGGTAAGATCGAGCGGCTGCCCGGCTACGCGGAGTATCTGTTGAAGGACTACGACATCGACAACAGCGTGGTGGTCGTCGTATCTAATTCCGGCAGGAATGCGCTGCCGGTCGAGGTAGCGCTTGAAAGCAAGAAGCGCGGAGCCAGCGTGATAGCGCTGACCTCGCTTGCCCACTCGCGGTCCGTGACTTCCCGGCACCCGAGCGGCAAGCGGCTTTTCGAGATTGCAGATGTGGTCATAGACAACTGCTGCGAGCCGGGAGACGCGGTGGTTGAGATAGACGGCTCCCCGGGCAAAGTCGGCGCAACGTCGTCGGTAGCCTGCACGTTTATTATCAATTCTGTCCTAGTTCAGGCCGTGGAAAACCTGATCAGGATGGGAATAACGCCTCCCATCCTGATCAGCGCGAACCTCGACGGAAGCGACGAGCATAACGACCGTATGAGAAGATTCTACACAGGACGGCTGAAGGGACTTTGAGCGTCTACCAAGCTGCATCTCTACCCGTGCGGGCAGGAGAGAATGGGAAATGCAAAATGCAAAGTGCAAAATGAAAAATGCAAAGTTGCGCAAGCGGGTCATTTTCCGTTGTTTCAGGGTCACATTTCTCTTGACACGAGAATGTTCGTCTCGGACAAAACCGCTTGCAGCGCATTGACCACTTTGGGATCGAACTGCGTGCCGGAGCAGCGCTCTATCTCACGTATTCCCACTTCTTTCGGCAGCGCGTTTCGCCAGGGGACGTCTGAAGTCAGAATATCATAAGCTTCAGCGACCGCGATGATCCTTGCGCCTATCGGTATGTTTTCTCCTGCCAGGCCGTCAGGGTAGCCGTTACCGTCGTAGCGTTCATGGTGGTGGCGGATAAGAGGGACTGCGCCTCGGAGTCCGCTGACCTTATCGAGAATGCGGGCCGCGATGAGGGAGTGCTGGCGCATCACCTGAACCTCCTCTTCGGTCAGTTGTCCAAGCTTGTTCAGGATTTTGCTGGAAATTGCCACCTTGCCGATATCATGCAGGCTTGCCGCGTATCCGATGTTCTTCAGATCGGCTGCGGACAGCCCGTTCAGCCTTTTTGCGATAGCAGTTGCGTATTGTCTTACACGTTCGCTGTGTCCCTGCGCAGTCCTGTCCCGCTCTCCGGCTGCGGCAATCAGCGCATTTACTGTCTCACGGTAGATATCTTGTGAATGGTTCTCAGAGTTTCCGCTGGTGGTCATCGGTACTACTCCATATTCGCAAGCATTTGGGCGCGTGTTGTTATAGTTTGTATCTCAGCCGGCTCGACCGTTCGCATGTCGAGAACGAACCTGTCGCTTTCGATCCGTCCGAAGACAGGTGTTTCACATCGTCTGAAGTGGTTACTCAAATCTTCGGCTGAAAGCCGGCTGCTCCTCAGAGTCACAGCCTTACTCGCAATTGCCTGGCCGGGAAGCGATCCGCCCCCGACCTGCGACTCAACGTCTATTACCTCGATCTGATAGCTATCCCCAAGCGCGCGCCGCAGCGCCGAGGCCAGTTTGCGCGCCTGCTGCGCAACCTCAGGCAGCGGTCTGGTGATGTAGCGCAGAGTCGGAATACTTTTCATCGCGCGTTCCGGGTCGAGGAACAGCCGCAGCGTCGCCTCCAAGCCCGCAAGAGTGAGCTTGTCCACGCGCACCACTCTGGCAAGAGGGTTCCGCCTGCATTGTTCGATCAGGTCGGCCCGGCCAAGGATGATCCCGCCCTGGGTGGCGCCAAGGAGCTTGTCGCCGCTGAAGGTCACGATATCGCACCCGGCGCGCGCGCTCTCCTGCACCAGCGGTTCATCCTTGAGACCAAAAGCCGATAGATCAACGAGAGCTCCGCTTCCAAGATCGTGCATCACCGGAATGCCGCGATCTTTCCCGATTTCGACGAGTTCGGATACCGATGCCGTCTCGCTGAACCCGACTATCCGGAAGTTGCTGGGATGAACCATCAGGATAAGGGCAGTATCATCGGTTACGGCATGGGCATAATCTGAAATCCTGGTTCGGTTCGTGGTCCCGACCTCGACGAGCCTGCAGCCTGCTTGCCGGATGATGTCTGGGATGCGGAATTGCCCGCCGATTTCGACGAGCTGGCCCCGGGATATGATCACCTCGCCGCCCTCAGCGAGCGTGTTGACTGCCAGGAGCACTGCGGCAGCGTTGTTGTTGACCACGGTTGCAGCTTCCGCGCCGGTGAGCCTGCAGAGGATTCCTTCGACGTGCCGCACTCTTGATCCCCTTCGCCCCGTCTCCACGTCGATCTCAAGCGTTGAATGGCCGGAGGACACAGCGGCTATCGCTTCACGAGCCTCAGGAGCGAGAACTGCTCTCCCAAGCCCGGTGTGGAGGATCACACCGGTGGCGTTGACGGCCCGGCGCAGAGACGGCTGCGATTTTCGGACCGCTTCGCGCGCGGCTCTCTCCACCAGCGCATCGAGCGAAATCTCAGGCCGCCCGCCCGCCTTAATTGCCTCCCTCGTGTCTTCTATCACCCGTCGCACTGCGTCCACGACCAGGGGCCGGGGCAGCCTCGATAGCAGGCGCTCGATCTCTGGATGAGAGAGCAGCCGGTCAACGGATGGCAATTGCCTCATTCGATCTCTTGCTGTCACGAGCCTGATTATAGTGGAAAATGCGGCAATTGGGCAAGTATCTGCTATAATAGGGGCGCATCCCAAAGTTAAGGCTTTGTTTCCACGGAAACGCTGAAGCACGGAAGGAAAGGTGTTGGGTGATGGGTGTTGGGTGTCGGTAAGGGGCATGGGGCATGGGAAATGCAAAATGAAAAATGTAAAGTGCAAAATGCAAAATGTCCCGACATCGCCCACCACCTATCACCTAACCCGGCGGAGCCGGAACCAAGAAGGTATGCCAGACTCCGACGTCTAATCTCCTTATAGGTTGTATAGTCTGTGCAAACCGACAGCATTGGGTTTATCGCTTTCGTGTTGTTAAGGGA
>JACPPP010000149.1 GCA_016190935.1 Armatimonadota bacterium
AGAATCCTTCCGGTCGCCGGAGATGCTTATTTTGCACTTTGCATTTTGCACTTTTCATTTCCCTTGCCAGAGAGCAGAAAAAGCGATAAAGGATTAGAATACCTGGTCCCTGGCCCTGCTGAATGCTGACGGCTGACAGCTAATCAGTCCTGCGCCAGACTGTGCCCTCTGGCCTGTCTTCGATCGCAATACCGACGGTGGCCAGTTCCCTCCGAATCTCATCCGCACGAGTCCAGTCTTTTTGCGCCCTCGCCTTCTCCCGTTCGACTATCAAGGCGGCATACTCCGGTTCGAGCTCGCGCTCCTCTGCCGAAGCTGCAGCCTCGGAGAGCTTCAGGCCCAGGACCTGGTCGAAGTCATACAGCAAATTCAGGACGCCGAGTTCCCTGCGCGTGTTCGCTTCTCGGATCATCTCCCACATCACTGCCATTGCGCGTGGCATGTTGAGGTCGTCCAAAACTTCCTCCCTGAATCTCTCTCTGTACTCCTGCATCCAGGGCTGTTCTGTGCCGCCGGCCCGGCTTGCCTGGTCGATAAACGACTTCAGCCGCCGGTAACCGGCCTTCGCTCCGTCCAAAGCCTCCCAGGTGAAGGTCAGCTTAGAGCGGTAATGGACCTGAAGACAGAGGAATCTGTAATCGAGCGGGTCGTAACCTCTGTCTGTGATCGACTGAAGTCTCAGGAACTCCCCGGCGGACTTCGCCATTTTTTCGCCGCCGCCGACTATCAGAAACTCCGCGTGCAGCCAGTAGCGAGCGAATTGTTTTCCGGTCGCGGCCTCGCTCTGAGCGATTTCGTTCGTGTGATGGACGGGTATATGGTCTACTCCACCGGTGTGGATATCGAAGGTCTCTCCAAGGTAGCGCATGGACATGGCGGAGCACTCTATGTGCCAGCCCGGAAATCCTTTCCCCCACGGCGAGTCCCACTGCATCAGATGGTTGGCGAACCGCCCTACGGCCTTAAACCACAGGGCGAAGTCGGCGGGATTCTTCTTCTCCTGGTCTACCTGCACCTCCGCCCGCGCCCCGATTATCTGCTCTTCCAGCGCCTGCCCGGCGAGCTTCGTGTAGTCCGGGAACTTGGAGACGTCGAAATAGACGGCCTGATCCGTCTCGTACGCGTAGTCTCTCTCCTGAAGTCGCAGGACAAGCTCGATCATCGTCGGCACGTGTTCTGTCGCGCGCGCGACTATACTCGGACGCAGGATGTTCAGCGCTTCCGCGTCATTGAAGAAAGCTTCCTCATAGAACCTGGCAATATCCCAGATCGACTTTCCTTCCCGCCTGGCGCCGGCCTCCATCTTGTCCTCACCCAAGTCGTCGTCGGAAGTAAGGTGGCCGACGTCGGTGACGTTCATTACCTGGGTAACGTCGTATCCCTCGAACTCCAAAGACCTTTTGAGAACATCTGCAAAGATGTAGGTTCGGAGGTTGCCTATGTGCGCGTAGTTATAGACCGTGGGGCCGCAGGTATATATTTTGACCTTGTCTGGTTCGAGCGCAACCAGCTCTTCCTTTTTTCGGGTGAGCGAATTATAAAGCTGCATCCGTCCCCTCGGATTCTTGTGGAGAAGGCTCGCGGCCGTCAGTGTTGGTTAGGCCGAGTGCTTTCAGACGCGATTCCAGCGCATCGAGCCTCCGCTGCAGGCTCTGGATCATCTCCCCCTCGGGGTCGAGGCCGCGTCCGTGCGTGAGCGGATCCGGTTCGACCCTCTTTCCGTTTTGCATCGCCACTCTACCGGGCACGCCGACAACGGTCGAGTCCGGCGGCACATCCTTCAGCACTACCGCGTTCGCTCCTATCTTGGCGTTGTCGCCTATCGTAATCGCGCCGAGCACCTTGGCGCCTGTGGCTACCACGACATTGTTTCCGAGTGTCGGATGGCGTTTCTTCTTCTCAAGGCTCACCCCTCCGAGCGTCACCCCGTGATAGAGCAGGACATTTTCGCCGATTTCCGCTGTCTCGCCGATTACCACTCCCATGCCGTGGTCTATGAAGAAACCCTTGCCGATCCTGGCTCCGGGATGGATCTCAATGCCGGTCAGAAAACGATTGACCTGTGAGATAAGTCGCGCCGGGAACTTCAAGTTCCGCCGCCAGAGGAGGTGGGCGATTCTATGCCAGGTTATTGCGTGCAGTCCGGGATATGTCAGGACCTCCAGCCAGTTCCGCGCAGCCGGGTCTCTTTCGAAGACGGCCCGCCAATCGCTTTTTAACGTCTCGAACATCTTGGTGCTCCAAACAAAAAACCCTTCGCTCAATTGCGAAAGGTCGTTCAACCCTTTTACACCTAAATATATCACGAGGCGCCAAAAAGTTCAAGGCGAGGCATCAGACCCAAATCCGCGATTGCCCTTACTAGACGCGTTGTAGTTTGGAGTAGAGGATTGATTTTGCGGGCGAGCGTCCTCCTCGGTGGCTGCGCCTGTGTGTTTGCTGGAACATACGTCAGATTGATAAGCGCGTGATGGTTGACTCCGTTGGTGGCATCGCTGCGTGGCAATCTTATGTCAGCCTCACCCGAGCTATGGGCGTCCCTACCGGCACCACCTCTCCATCAGCGACCAGAATTTCCTCCAGCACGCCATCGCAGGGTGATTCCATCAGGTAAGCCGCCTTGTCTATGGAAAGCGTACATATCACTTCCCCCTCCGAAATTGGGTCACCGATTGACTTCTCCCACGAGTCAACCCATCCCTGTTCTGAATCATCCGAAAGTCGCGGCATCAGGAGTTCCCTAATCATTCAGCCTCCACCACACGAACGCCGTTGAAGTAGCAGAATGAGCGGAGCGCCGTCGCCACCAGGTCGTCGTGAATCAGCACTCCGTGATGTATAACCCAGATCCTCCACCAATTTTGGAAGAGTAGAGTTTGGGAGGTGTCTGGGAGTAGTTTTTCGAGCTGTGGGGGCTGTTTTGACTGTTCTTTGCAGCCCACATGCTGATAGACCCAAG
>JACPPP010000162.1 GCA_016190935.1 Armatimonadota bacterium
AAGAGTCGTATTATCCATTAGGGATACCTCCGATTTCCGCAAAATTGTTCTTCTAACAACTTGTACGGCAAATGCAGAGTGTATCCCTCCTAAGCTCATCACGAATTATTCGGGCTAACTCACTGCAATTATGCCCGATTAATTTATCAATCTCCATCAAATCCGGCACCAACGAGCTTTCAATCTAAAATCTAAAATCCCTCCCCACCAGAGAGCGTCATTGAGGAAAGCTGACATCGTGCCCGAGATAATTTTCGAGCGCTTCACGAAGCGGCGCGGCGACGTGTTTCGGCGTCACGCTCACGTGGTGCCTGTGACCGTTCCGCCCGACATGCAAGAGCACGTCCTGCAGTTTCGGAATGCTGGCAACACCGGCGCAGCCGAAGAACTCCTCTGGGATAGGATCGCGCGTAAACTCACCCTCTCCAATGTAGAACCGGAGCCGACCCTGATCGTTCATCATACTCGTGAAAGTGAAAGGCATTGGTCTTATACGTCCGACGTTGCAGCCGTACGAGCAGCCTGGGCCTACCGCGTTCATTATGATGGCGTGATCGGTTACCTCTCCTCGCTCCGTCATCATCGACTGAGGAACCGGCCCGCAGTGGAACAGAATGCACCTATCATCATCGTCACCATAGTTGTTGTTCCAGTCGAGACATGCCGCCGGCTCGCCTGATGCCTTGCTTGCGGCATGCATCGCAACGGCGTTGTTGACGTCCAGCTCGCAGGCGGCGGTTACAAACCGGTCGTTCATCTCGCTCAGCAGCACGCACGGGGAAATGCCGAGCTGTTGCTGCATCTCTATCCAGCACCTTATGGCAAGCGCGTCCAAACGATATTCGTCTGCAATCCGATCGAAAACCACTCCAAGACGAACCAGGTTCTTGAACGCTCCCTCCGGCACCTTCGAGAAATCAGTGTAGCCCTTCAGCTTCTCCGACTTCTCTTTATAGGCTGTGTCGGACTCATTTACACCGTTCATGCGGGCAAAGACGTCGGACAGGTCGAACGTCTCCACTGTGATGCCATTCCGCTGGAGCGCAAGCTCGTCGAAGCGGACCGTCTTGAACGCAGTGGTCCGTGCGCCGAGAGCGCCGACTTTGAGGTCCTTCAATCCTCTTACCACCCTGCACAGCCGGTCGAAGTAGTCTATGTTCTCAGCGAACGCTTTCGAGGACGGCGTGGCGGTATGAGGCTTCAGTGTTGTGAAAGGAATTCGGTTCTGGGTGAAAACGTCCAGGATCGAGAGCTTGCCACAGAATGCGTCTCTCCGCAGCGCCGGAGCCATCTTGTCCATCTCGTCGGGATACGCCTGAACCAGTATGGGCACACCGGCATTCTTCAGAGCCGCAACGGCTCCGTTCTCATCTCCGAAGTTCGGTAGGCAAAGGATAACACCGCCGAACCGCCCCTCGTGGGCCTTAAGAAACCTTGCGTAGACCTCGGCTTCCGCCGTAGTTTCCACCGCCCCGTGGCGCGTGGCCCCTGCGTCCAGCATTATCGTCTCATATCCCAGATCCTTGAGAACCCGGCTCATTTCCTCACGAGCCGAGGCTATGAGCGATGCTGGGAAAAACCCTCTGTTGCCAAAGAATAGCGCAAAAGTCGTCTTTTCCTGTGTTGACATTTGAGTAACTCCTTTCAAAGGTAACAGGTATAGATAATAGATAACAGGTAACAGGTAACAGGAACTCCCTCTCCCTTGACAGGAGAGGGATGGGTGAGGGTGCTGCCTCTCCCTGAATCCTAATTCCTGAATCCATAGTGCATACTTCTCGCCTTGCACAGCGAGTTGTAAATCTCCTTGTAGACGGCAAACCGGTCCTCATAAATGCTTGAATGTTCTTTCCTGGGCTGATATGTTTCCGCGGGCATGGCCCATTCCTCACTTGCGTCTCGGGAGCTTACGATACCAAGCCCTGACCCGGCCAGAATCGCCGCGCCCATACACGTAGCTTCCGCCACCCGCATGGTCGTGAGCGGAACGCCCAGGATATCGGCTTTGATCCGCATCCAGGTCTTGCTCTTGGCCCCTCCTCCGATGACCCTGAGATCGGATAGCTTGAACCCAACATCGGACAGGATCGACAAATTCCATTTCATCTCATAGGTTATGCCTTCGAGAAACGCTCGTAAGACTTCGGCCCTTGTGGTAGAGAGCTTAAGTCCGAATAGCACTCCCGTCCCCTTGGACTCGAAATGCGGAGTCCCGGTGGGGCCAAAGTGCGGCAGGAGTATCACGCTCCCCGGCTCACTCGACGCAGATGATATGATACGGTCGTATGGGTCTTCTCCCGCTCTGCGCGCCTCTGCCGTCTCCTCGATTGCCAGGTTGTCTCGAACCCATCTTAGCACATTTCCTCCCATTGTGTTGAAAGCTACTGTAGTGTAAGAATCGGGAAGCACGTGCGGATATGTGGCCAGATTTGCATCCATAAGCTCACTGCTCTGGATCAGCCGGTCCACCTTGGGACAGATGCACTCGACCGTGCCGACCGCGTAGCTCCCGGAGCCTGACGCAGCGGCGCCGCAGCCCAGAGCGCCTACTGGCTGGTCATGGCCTCCGGCGACGACCACCGCTCCCGATGCAAGGCCAAGGTCCCGGCAGAGCTTGTGCCTCACGGTCCCGATGATCGTTCCGGAGGGAACCGCATCGGGAAGCCGTTCCCGCTCCAAGCCGATCAACTCCAGAATCTCGCTCGACCAGCGGCGGTTTCTCACATCAAACATCATGGACCGGGCTGCCACAGTGTAGTCCGTCACGGCTGCGCCGGTCAGCGTAAACGCCAGCAGGTCTTCAAAAAACAGGAACTTCCATGCATCTTTCCACACGTCCGCCCGATTTTCCTTCAGCCAAAGCAGCTTGAACAGGGAATACATTGGATATGGTGTGTGTCCGGTGATCTCATAAAGCCAAACGCCGTACTCCTCCCGCCAGTCCCTCACGAGCGTTGCCGCCCGCGAGTCGGAAGACGTCATTGCGTTCGCAAGAGCTCGGCCGCCGGAGTCCACAGGCGTAAATGCTTCTCCCTGTGAAGCGATGCCGATGGCCGTGACTGGATCGGCGCCCTTGACCGTGCTCGCTGCCTCTCCGATCACCTCACTTGCCGCTTCTATTACCTCTTCGGGGTCTAGCTCGCTTGCGCCCGGGAACGGAAAGAGCAGCGGGTATTCCCTGTACGCTCCGGCCAGCATGTTGCCTTTCACGTCGAACACGACGGCTTTGACACCGGTCGTTCCGATGTCCAGCCCCATCAGGCTCATAACCCTCCTCCAACGATCTCTCTGAGTCGCGATGCGGAGCCTTCGATGCAGTATTTGTCCCGGATCGTCTCTGTTATTACTTCTCTGACGGCAGATTGAGCATTTTCGACCGTGCCGCCCGCTGCGAGCGTTCGCTCATAAGGCTGCCGTATGTCGGTCCCTATGTTTATCTTGGCAATACCGTTCTGAACGGCGGCTCTGATGTATGGCAGCTCTATTCCTGAGCCTCCGTGCAGGACAAGGGGAACGCCTGCCGCCTCTCGTAAGAGTTTCAGATGTTCGATATCGAGCTTTGCCCGCACCTTAGGCTGGTCTTTGGTTGCTTCGGATATTGCCCCATGCACCGATCCGACGGATACGGAAAGCCAGTCTACACCCGTTCGGGCCACGAACTCCCGGGCCTCGCCCGGGTCGGTGAACCCTCTGCGACTCGAGAACAGCTCTTCGTAAGGGGGCAGCGGGCCGGCTTCATGTCCGAGGACCGAGCCAAGTTCGGCCTCGACCAGAACATCCCGGCCATGCGCCATCTCCACAACCTCCGCCGTCACTGCGAGGTTCTCTTCGAACGGAAGCCTCGACGCATCTATCATAACAGAATCGTAGCCCTCGGATATACCCTCGGCAATCAGCGGTTTCCAGTCCACGTGTAACCCGTCTTCGTCAATCACTGGAATATGGTCGAGGTGAAGGGTCGCCACCGCCGGATTTGCCACTCGTCGGTATTCCGCAGCGATTTGAGCGATGCTCCCGGCCTCGAACTTCGTGAACTCAGGGCGAGCCACCTGGATCATGCCGAAGGTGTCGTGCTCCTCCAGAGCTTCAGCGACCGGGCGCATCATCGGGAGATACGGGATATTGAAGGCCGGTACCGCAATCCCTGCTCGATCGGCCACCCGAATGGTATCTTCAAGATTACTTGACAGTTGCATTGCCATCTCCATTTTATACGATAATTGATTCAGTGCAGTTCAGTGTGCCACAGTTGAGTCTGATTGTCAACTCCCATGCAGCAATGCTGCCTGTTTCCTCTGTGATAAGACGGTCACGCGGTTGTGAAAAACGACGGCGGCCGGGCACAGCATGATGCCGACTTTCGGTGTGTCTATGCCTCTGAACCGCTGAAGGGATGAAATGAGAATGAAGGGATGAACAGATTATGCATCAGCAGTTACTACTGTAGCAGCGGGGGAAAGGATTGCGGGTGCTTGTACCGGTACATAGTAAAGGGCGAGGGAAGACCCTCGCCCTTCTCCGGCAAATTACCAGCGATTTCGATGACCGCCACGGTCGCCGCCATAGCCGCTCCCTGCGCGGTCGGACTTCTGTGCCTTGCGCAAATCCCGACAGGCCTTGCACCGGATCGGTTCGCTGAAGCCGCGCTCGCTGAAGAACTGCTGCTCACCTTCGGTGAACGTGAACTCTTCGTTGCAGTCGCGACATACCAGCATTTTGTCCTGGGCCACTTGCTTATCCCCCCAAACTTTTAGTTATTACAAAACCGACTTACCAGATAATCCGGGCAACTTCAGAATGGGGGTTGGTTCGTGTACCGTGAGGGACTTTCTACCTTCCGATTCCGCAAGCCCGACCAACGAATTAATCGACCGTCATCCATCGGCAACCTATAAGTCAAGTCTATTATACCGTGTCGGCTCGCATTTTAAAAGAAAAAATGTCACAAATTTGGAATTATTTCGCTATTTTCTCAAGCGATAGGGGGTATAGACGCAGTAAGGCTCCTCCGTCAGATAATTGCCGGTCTCGGCGTAGGCGCGCGCCCTGCACCCGCCGCAGACATTCTTGAACTCACATGGACCGCATTTTCCCTCCAGAAGCGACTCATCGCGCAGCACTCTGAATAGCTCGGAATCGCTCCAAATCTCGGGGAATGGAGTCCGGCGGATGTTTCCCGCCAGCACGGGCAGATAGCCGCACGGGAAGACATCACCCTTCTGCGAGACGAAGCATACTCCAGTGCCGGCCAGGCAGCCCTTCGTCATAGCCTCGAACCCGTGGGTCTCCGCGCTGATCTTTATTCCTTCCTTCGCCGCGCGCTGCCGCATGATCCTGAAATAATGGGGCGCGCAAGTGGCCTTGAGGTTGATCGGAGCCTCCTTGGACTTGTCGTAAAACCAGTCGAGAATCTCCTCGTACTGCTGCGGCGTGATCATCTCCTCGTCGGCTATCTCCTTGCCGCACCCGGTCGGCACGAGCAGGAAAATATGGAGCGCGACCGCGCCGATTCCCACCGCCGTGTCGAGAATGTTCGGAATCTCTTCCAGGTTGTGCCTGGTGATCGTCGTGTTGATCTGGAACGGAATGCCTGCCGCTTTCGCGTTCTCGATGCCGAGAAGCGCTGCATCGAACGCACCAGGCTGGCGGCGGAACGTATCGTGTGTCTCAGCGGATGCGCCGTCGATGCTCACACTTATGCGCTTGATCCCCACATCTACGAGCCTTCTCGCCACATCGGGCGCAACCCTGGTGCCGTTGGTCGCAAGGCACATCCTGAGATCAAGCAACGTCCCGTGCGCCGCGATATCGTAGATATCGTCTCGAACCAGCGGCTCCCCGCCGGAGAGCACTATCACCGGCCTGGCAAAGGAGGCTATCGAATCGAGCAGCGCGAACGATTCCTCTGTGGTCAGATCGTCGGGGGAACGGAAATCTATCGCGGACGCCCGACAATGTATGCATTTCAGATTGCAGGCCGCCGTAGTCTCCCAAAAGATGAGCCTCGGAATGAACTCCTCCGGCTTCCACGCCGGCCGGCCCGCGTGATGTATAGCTGCAGGGTGTTCCATACCTACATTCTACACGGTATTTTACTTTTGCTCAATGTCCGACCTCGATCAGCCTTTGATCAAACCCTGCAAGAGAGGGGTTCTTACCACCTCTCTCCCTCTGTGAAACCAGTCCGTTGTCATATCGGCGCTGCCCAATGCCGATCTCAGCCCCTTGGCAAGTCTCGGGTTCGCCGGAGGCTTGGCAACTACCAGGTCAAGCGGGATGGCTGAGTTCTCGTTTACTACAGCCCACTCCTTGTTCTCAGGATGGATGTTGTTCCAGGCGTGTTCGCACGGCCCGAAGTCACGGGTAGCTACGTACAGCTTCTGACCCCTGTCCAGCGCGACGGGCACAAGCCCGTCCACCTCTCCCTCCAGGCCCTTGGGCAGTGCATACTCCCCCGCGGTCCTCTCACCGCGCTTTATGGCGGCCTTCAAATACTCCCTGCCCTGGTTAACCGGATGGTCGAATGCCTTTCGGTCGATGAAGAAACACACTCTGCTTGTCTCCGGGTCGCTCAGCATAGTGAAGTCCTCGAACTTCGCCGGGATCATGTCGATGTAACCCCTCTCACGCCACAGGCTTTCGAAGGACCTCAACGGGTCTTCGATCATAACATAGGTCCACCCAGGGTTCCATGTCTCATTCGGCGGCTCAAATCCGCTCAGCACCGCGCTAGCGTCGATGGTTCCTGACGGAACACCATCATCCCCGGAGTATACATCCGGGTCGAACACAAAGACATTATTGTGGCCGTGCCTGACAAGAAACGGCGCGACGAGTCCTTTGTTGCACACGGCATCATTTATCCCCAGATACACCGCAAGGACCGTCTCCGGCACAGCGGGCAGCAGGTGCGCCAGTTCAAGACAGTCTACGTCCTCCTCTGCCGAAGCGTACTGCGGACACCTCTGCATCAGTGTAAAGGCTTCCGCCAGGAACTCTGAGTATTGCTCAACAGTCATCGTCGATCCCTTCGGAGGGACTATCTCTCTTGCCAAACGTTTCTGCATCTCTATTGATCCCTCTTACAATACTTCGCCGGCTTAAACGGCGGCATTCTGCTTCCGATAATAATGTTAGCGTCGTTGCCACTATTCTCCTGCAAGAGCGGAACGATTTCCGCACTTCATACATCTAATACAGGTGTTATGTTAATGAAGAGCTTGCTTCCGGCCATCCGGTTGGCTGCCTTTGTAGTCAGCGCGATAGCTGTTGAGTCGCTTTTTTCCGCTGTCTCCGCAGCGGAACTGCCCATCCTCCATCTGAGGAAGGCGTCAAGCCCTCTGCCGGTCGTCGCGAAACTGCAATCCCCCGACGAAGCTTCCGCCTGGTACCCGTCAAGCCCGACCTGGTTCGGCCTTGGAGGTAAGACCGGGGGCCGCAACCACACCGAAGTCCTGGCGACCTACGACAATACCGCGCTGTACGTAGCCTTTATGAACATCGACCGTTCGACCGTGCTCTACCCGAAATCCGCCTCGATCGGTCTTACTCTTGTAGACAGCAACGCAATCTGGATCGAGACCCCTGAAGGCCGGAGGTTCTACCTTCTCGCAGCGCTCGACGCCTACTATCCACCGGGACCGCGACAGGCGTCAGGCGATCTCCCGGCCTTCGATCCGAAGGCCGACAAGCTCCCCGGCTGGACGCACAGTGGTTGGTACGCCGGCGATAAGACGATTCAGCAGACGATACGCATCCCCTGGTCGGCGCTGAGCACATCCGCGCCCGCCGCCGGCGCTGAGTGGCGCGTGAACTTCGTGAACTACAATCAGACCTCGGACTCGCTTTCCTCGACGACGGTCAACCGGCAGACCTGGGCGCCGGGAGACGAAACACAGCCTCAGCAGTGGGGCCTGCTCGCGTTCGATGAAGCGGCCTACTCCCCGCCGACCGGACTCTCGCCGGAGGCCGTCCTCACCCTCAGGCCCGCCACCGGCTTCGGCGAAGAGGTCACAGTGAAAGCCGGCAACTCTGCGGACCAAACGAATGAATGGGCGCAGGAGGCCATAACCCAATCCAACTGGAACGACTGGGACCCTATAGACTACACCATCAAGGAGTTCCTCCAGTTCGACCTGTCACTGATACCCAGAGACAGAGTGATCGTCTCAGCCACGCTCCAGAACCACTTCCGTGGGCATTTCGAGACGAGCCCGACCGACCTCTACTTGCACGTGATTCGGCTTGCAGGCAACTACGACCCGAAGACGGCCACGATGCTGACATCGCCGCTCCCTGTCGAGAACGGCTTCCGCCAGCTTGTGCGCGCGTCCGAAGTCGGGAGCTGGATCGACTTCGACGTGACGGATGTGGTGGCTAAGGCGTTTACGTCCGGCTCCACCAAGGTCAGCTTTGCGCTCTCAGGCTCCTCCGGCGATATCCACAACGGCAAGATTTGGAACGTCTCGTTCGGCAGGGCCGATTATTATGACAAATACCGACCGAAGCTCGTCATCACCTTCGCCGACCGCAGCAGGAGATTTTCAGCGCCGATACAAGTAGGCAGCCTGAATTACACGAGCGTCGCAACCGTGTCAGATAAGAATAAGCTCACCAACGGCACGTTCCGCTACGGCGCGGTCGAGGGGATCACGAACACCACCTACTGGCACGCCGCTCCGGGCGCTATCTACGTAGACGGGCAGAATGTGCTGCTAATGCGAATGGAGGGCGACATCAACCCTAAGACCGGCGATCCTGCGCTGAGGTTCATGGTTCCGGTAAACTGGAAATGGATCAGGCAGATCGCGACAGGACTCGTTGGAGGCAAGACCTACACGTTCAACGGGTGGTACAAAGGCTCCTCGCAGGGGATCAAGTCCGACGTCAGGATCGAGTTTCAGGATGCGGGTGGAAACGCACTCGGGAGCGGCCAGGCCGTCTACAGCGGATCGGGCAACTGGGAGCAGGTTAAGTTGACCAAGACCGCCCCGGCTGGAACGGTAAAGGCTGAGGTCTCGCTAGTCAACTGGACGAGCGCGCCCGGGGCCTATATGCTCTACAGCAACCTTCAGCTCGAAGAAGGTTCGACCGCAACCGCCTATTCAGAGACTATGGGCGTTTACTATCCGGATCATCCGAGAACGGACGGCATGGTCGTCGCGACGGGCGGCAACTGCATCGGGATAAACAAGAAGTCCGGGGTCGGCAGCGGCGTGGCGCTCATAGACAGGGTGGTCACCGGCTCATTTCTAGGATGCTTCTACATCCAGTGCCCGGAGGAGGGCCACGTGGCCTGTGGGATTAAGGTCGTGAGCACGAGCGCTCCTCCAGCCGGCTCATTGGTGAGCTTGAGTGGAATGCTCGGCCTGGATGCGAATGATGAACTGGTCATCAATCCGGGGTCGGTTACGGTTGCCGCGGATGTGCCGCAGGAAGCTGTTCAGACCGTGTTCGGACGCAGCAACAGACAGGTAGGCGGGAGGACTGACGGCGGCATACTCGGCCCAGACGGCGGCATAGGTCCCAACACGGTCGGGGTGGTCCAGACCACCTGGGGATGGGTGAGTGGGCTTATCCCCAACATCACGATGACAGTGCGCGACGGCTCGGGCGCGCCTGTCAAGGTAGTCGGCCCGACCGGGCCTGCCGCCGAAGGAAGCTACGTAGCCGTCACCGGCATATCGAGCATAAAAAAGAGCGGAGATTCCTACCTCCCAGTAATCAGGACCCGCACGGCTGGAGATGTCCGGGTGTTGATCAGCAGCACTGGTTAACACATCTCATTTCCGTTGTTTCTGTTGCTTCGGAGAACCCTCCCCGAAACTGAGCTTCCATTCTTGTCTTGTAACTACTCAG
>JACPPP010000163.1 GCA_016190935.1 Armatimonadota bacterium
GATGGTCATCCTGACTGCCCTCAAGGTCCGCGAACTCGTCGTTATCCCGTCTCTTGCCGCAGCATAGACTACTCATGTTGCGTGCAGATTGAACGCAATTTCAGTTGTTAGATACTATAGGAGACTATTGCGGAGCTGGGCTTGTCGTGGACAGTCACCGTCAGCCCTTGTTCCATCAAGGCCTTGCCGGCCATGCGCTCGGAGTTCCCGGAGTCGATATTGGTGAGCAGGTAATCGGCCCCCGGTTCAAGACCTCGAAGTTTGAACCTTGTGCTCTCGGCGGGCGCGTCATCCCTGCGGAATGCCTGCACTACTCCCCGACCCACCTCCGGACGGTCGAACTGCCAGGCCATCCATACGTTCTTCTCAAGGCTGTAGTCGGTCAGCGGGTAGTAGTCGCCAAAGTAGTTCGGAGCTACAACTTCTCTCCACTGTTTCAGGAGCTTTCGAACCTCGGTGTAATCCTGGTCATCGCGGCGCATGTCGTAACAAGCCGTCATATGCGGGCACATCATACTGCGGAAGCTGTAAGCCTCGAACTGATTGAAGCCGGTGCCGTAGAAAGGATACCACATCGCTACACCGTAAGTGTGGCTCTGCTGACTTATCGGCTCAAGCAGAAAGTCGCTTCTAAGGAGCGGAACAGCGCGGCGCAGTGTCTCAAGATCATTTCTACGTCCGCCGGAGGCGCAAGAGTCGATCAGCATGTTAGGGTGCCTTCTCCGCAGTTCGTCCCAGTATGTCAGGTAACCCTCGACATAACGAATTTCAGTTATCCCCTGTCGGTCCTCAGAGTCGTTCGCCCTCCAGAAGTCCAGCGGGTCCATGTTGAAGTCCTGCCTGTAGAGGTCGATTCCCTGCCGCGTGAGTAATCCGTCAACGTGGTCGGTCAGCCAGTTCCGGGCGTCTTTATTGCCGAGGTCAAGCAGCTTCTGGCCGTTGGGGTCCTTCGGATTGGTCAGCAGCCACTCAGGATGATTGTAGAGCCACGTGCCGGATGTGACCCGCTCCGGCTCGAACCACACGATTATCTTAACTCCCTTGCCGTGGGCGTAGTCCGTTATCGGCTTGAAGCCGCCTGGGAAGCGGGTCTGATCTACCTCCCATGTCCCCGTGTTCGGCCACCCCCACTCGCTGTAATCGGGGTCATAGGGATACCATCCGGCGTCCATCCACCAGTAATCGAGCTTGATGCCGCGCTCAAGGTAGCGGTCGACAAACATTTTCTGGCTCTCGGTATCGGCCCTGATCATCTCGCCGTACTGGTGCGAACTGCACGCGGCAAGCTGCACGTTCGTGAGCTTGCCGCCGGGGCGGGGGACATTGTGCGCAACCATCCATCTACGCCAGATGTTCTGTCCCCTGATCCAGTCTCCTCTGTAGAACTGCATCACAATAAGAGGAGTCCTCACCTCCTCCCCTGGGTGCAGCTTGAAATGCGTAAGCTCCTGCCCTGCCTTAAGGCTCAGGCCGTTCGACCCGTCGCGGCTGAACTCTGCCGACCACTGCCCCGGCCAGCCCACGGCCAGCACTATCCCCTGTCCTTCCCACTCTATATTGAAGTAGGGCAGGTCGCTGTTGCTGGGCCTTCCACCGGCGGCGCTTATGCGCTTGGAGGCGCCTGGCCCCGGAACTGTAGCGAATGGCTCATAGTCCGCCGCCATGCACGGCGTTCCTCTCATGTGGTACAGAATCAACTCGCGGTCCCTGCCGCGCTCGATCCATGCATCCAGAGGCAGTATATCCGATATAATGGCGGTGTCCGAGGAGCCGGTGTTCTTCAGATAGAGGGTCCATTCAACCGTCGGAAAGCTCCTGTAGCTGACGATTACGCAGCGGAGGACCAGGCCTGTCTTTGGGTCGGTGTACGTAATTGTCCGTTCGGTGCGCTGTTTGTCGAGTTTCCTCGTCGTCTCCCTGGTCTTCCAACTCCTGACAAGAGTAGAAAAGGGCTTTCCTCCATAGTTGAATGAGAATGGAAGGTCAGCTCCGCGGGCGGGCCTCAGATTTGCATCCGTCCACTTCCTGGCCGCGGCCAGTTCGTCAGCATTGGGGATCATCGCAAGCGCGGGCAGTGCCAGAAGCCCCATCGCGATCACGGCAAGCCATAGAATTCTTATAAGCATTCTGATTTCCTCCTAACCCGGCGTAGCCGGAACTAATTCAATCCCGAAAGCATCTTGAATCGCTGAGACGCTGAAAGCAAATGAGACCGCTGAGGGCCACCTGCAGTCAGTTTCGAGCAATGAGTCATGTTATCGTGGCCCTTCCTTCATGTCACTCTGAGCATTTGACCAGCAGGTGGCGTGGTTATAAGGGTTCTGAGGAACATCACAGCCTCCACTTCTCTACACCGCCAGTAGTATGAGACACATCCTTCCATCTGTCAAGTATTTCATTAGAATAGTTACACTACACTTTCTCAGGCGCCTTCACCAATTGTACATATTGTACATACTCCTCGGTGCTCATGGCATTCTGCCACTCGTTCAGGATGTCGATGTAGGTGACTCTTCCTTTGAAATGTCTGGCCATATACTTGATGTAGCGGAGGAATTCTATCCGCAAAATCTAAGTAAGACGCTATTAGCACAACCATTTGTAGCATTTGGCACGGAGTTTGCCTCATATCTTAGTAAGAAAATTAAGTTGAGTTTTTGCGGTACCTGGTACAATTACCAGTTGACAAGGCTCAGCATTAAGAGATATTATAAACATGATCCGTGAACTAGTTCACGAACTCTGGGTTCAGGAGCGGTTGTTAAGCCGCCGCATGTAGGGATCGGGCACTTGAAAGTTAGGGGTATATGAGTTTCCGACATGGCTTAAGACGGTTATGCATACTGATTGCGGTGGCCTTCTTTGTGAGTCTCGGGCTTAGCGTTCCCGGCCAGCAAACTGCTGCCCCCGAGTCCGAGAAGCCGGCGACTGAGGCAACGTACGTAGGGAGCGATGCCTGCAAGGGATGCCACAAAGACGTCTCCGAGTCCTGGGCAACCAATCCACACGCCAAAGCGCTCTCTGCTGAAGGACTTTCGGATTCATTGAAGGGATGCGAGGCCTGCCACGGGCCGGGAAGCGCTCACATAGCCGATCCCATAGCCGTCAAACCGGTGAGCCTGCGGACTGCCTCAGCAAGCGACACATCCGCTACTTGTGGCAAGTGCCATTTTTCCGGGCAGCCCGGTGCTGCAGAGGGCAAGACCATAGAACAGAGATACTGGCGCCGCTCCGAACACAAAAGGAACGAGGTTTCCTGCCTCGGCTGCCATTCGGCTCACGTACAATCCGAAAAGCTTCTTAAGAAACAGACGCCTGACGTGTGCGGCGACTGCCATCAGGCTATCGTTAAGAAAGGCGACTATCAGCACACACCCGTAGCCGGCGGCGCTTGTCTTAGCTGTCACGACCCCCACGGCTCAACAGCGCGCCACCAGCTTGTATCGGATCTGCCGAAGGTCTGTTCTACTTGCCATAGTCCCAAGGCCGAGCAGTTTACTACTGCCCATCATGGGATGGATATGACCGGAACGAACTGTATCGACTGCCACGCTGCGCACTCGCGCAATAAGTCCGGGCACCTGCTCAAAGCCAAGCTGCACACTCCTTTTGAGAGTGGACAGTGTGAGATGTGTCACAAGGATGGCACCAAGCAGCTCGTAAAGTCGCAGAAGGAACTTTGCACTATGTGTCACAGCAAGGAGCTTGCGAAGGCGCCAACCGACGGCATTCATATGCACCCTCCGGTGGCTGAAGGCATGTGCACAAGCTGCCATTCGCCACATGCGTCGGATGCGCCGAAGGCCCTTTGGAGGGATAAGACCATAGCTTACTCCTGCTTCCTCTGCCACAACAAGATCGAATCTGGAGTTGACGCAAAGTTTGCCCATTTGCCCGTGAGCGGCCTGAACTGCACGACCTGCCACACTCCCCACATGTCAAAAGAGAAAAAACTGCTCGTGAAGGATTCCATCGAGCTTTGCAAGAAATGTCACCAGCCTCACCTTCATCCTCTGGGCAAGAAGCCGGACGGAAAGGTGGTTGTTGACCCGACGACAAACGAAATGTTGACCTGTGCAAGCTGCCATGAACCGCACGGGTCGGACTTTGACAAGTTAACTAAGAAGGACAAGAACGCGGAACTGTGCACAATGTGCCATGCGGCTGGCATGGGCTAGGGTCTCGGCAAGTAGTGAGCGAACCGCAGATTATGAAGATTATGCAGATTCCGCAGATGGTGCAACACGATGGGCAGGTACCTCTCATCGTGGGGCCGGGAGGCCTTGGATGGCCCTCGCTCGCGGGGCCGGGAGTCCCCGCGAAATCAACACCATCTGCGAAATCCCAATAATCTGGGAAATCTGCGGTTCTACTGAGCAATACGAGCTAAGAAAGAAAGGTGCTGGCGACGGTGATAGAAAAACTTGTCCGAGGGGACAGGAGCAGGTGGCGTATTCGAAGCGCCGTAGCGCTGGTCGTAGCTCTGCTGTTTGTTTCGATTGGAACCGGTCTGCTGGCGAAGTCGCTGCCTAAGATTAAGGAAAATGTGTGCCTGATTAGCTACGGATGGTCGAGGTCAGAGAAGCTTAAGAGCCCCGGCGGGGTCTTTTTCTACGCCCGCAAAGGCGAGATCTATGTAGCCGATACGGGAAATCACCAAATCTTGATCTTCAACGAGGCCGGAACGCCGATTGTCAGGATCAGACACTCAGTTGACGGCAAAGAGCCCGGCACGAGCAGACAGGGGGAACCGAAACAAGTTGCGGTGAACTCACGCGGAGACATCTACGTCGTGGACAGCCTGGCCAGGTATCTCGATGTACTCGACTACCGCGGCCGGTCGATCGAACGGATTTATCCGGGCGACCTGCTCGATATGCAGAGAGATGATGTCCGATGCGCTGCGGTCACCGTTGATTCCGCGGATAACGTATACATCGGCGTCTCAGGCGAGCAGAGCGCGGTGCTCGTTTTGGACCGAAAACACAGCCTTATTCGCCGCATCGGAGAGAAGGGCGATGGCGATGGAAAGTTCAAGGCGATCACAGGGATCTGGATCGATGGCGCAGGAAAGATCTATGTTAGCGATGCTCGCAATGAGCCAGCAGTTCAGGTGTTCTCGCCGGAAGGAAAGCTGCTTGTAAAGTTTGGGGTACACGAGACCGGTCCCCACAACTTCTCGCTCCCTTCCGGAGTCGTGACCGACGAGTTTGGCAACATTTATGTAACCGATAGCCTGAGGCACTGGATCGGAGCATTCACATCTGAGGGCAAGTTCATTATCAGACTGGCTGGCGGGTTTGGAACCAGACCTGGCGACCTGTCCTTTCCGACCGGAATAGCAAGCGACGGAAAGCGAACGATCTACACGGTGGAGAAGGCGGGCGCAAGGCTCCAGGGATTTAAACTTGAGATAACTCAACTTGAGAAGGATTAAATTTACTGCCGGTTATCACTCGGCTCCGGCGGTTCTAAAATAAATGAAAGGAGGTGAAACACTGACACACCCTTAAATCTAGGCCGAGTGTTATTCTAATCAAGGGTCAAAAGGAGGAAAAGGCAATGAACAAATTGCTACTGGTAATTGGGATTCTTGCGTTGGTCGTTTTCACGGCCGGCGCCTCCCTCGCAGGTGACTATCATTCGGGTGAGTTTCTCATTTGCTCGGACTGCCACACAATGCACTACAGTCGCAGCCACGACATGAGCGGCGCCACCGGTACTGAGTTCACCGAGCTTGGGACTGGTGGACCATTCCACTACTTGCTCAAGGCTGATCCAAACGACTTGTGCCTGATGTGTCACGACGGTGGGACTGATGAGCCGGACGTGCTCGGGGCACATGCCAATGGATACGACCGCTCCGCTGGCGCTCTGAACGAGGTCGGCGGCGTCGATACGTACCAGGATTGGATGGGCCATACACTTGGTTCAACGGCTACAGCTCCAGGCGGGACCTTTGCGAACGTCGACGGGCTGAACTGTCTCAACTGCCATCACCAGCACGGTTATGCTGGTAGTGGCACGACGGATATGGCCGGCAATCCTGTAACGAGCCTCTACCGCAACCTGAAGTACTACAATGACGGAACGGGGAACAAGGGCATCAGCTACACGATTGATGTCAATGATACCCCTGCCGATCTGACCAAGGACGTCAGGGAGAGGTACGGACCGGGCTCGACGCTTAGCGACCACTACAGCCAGGACAACATCGACCTGCTCGAACCGGCGCCGACCAAGTCCGGCATAGCCGGGTGGTGCAAGAACTGCCACACCAGCTTCCATGGCGCCACTGGCGGCGCTGAGGTTGGTGGCACAGGCTCGCCGCCTGAAGAGTGGCTGAGGCACCCGCAGGCCGAGGCTAACATCGGCGCTCTCGGCGGAGGCCACAGCAACAAGGGAAGCAGGGGTCTCGGTGGAAAGCTGTATCGCGTCAGGTTCATGAGCCCGACCGGCGTATGGGGCACCCAAGGCACAGCCTGGGGAGACACTGGTGCGCCAGCCGATCTCACCCCCACCTGTCTGAGCTGCCACAAGGGTCACGGCAACGGAAGGGCCTTCGGCCTCATCTGCGCGACGGGTACTGCGCCGATCGGCGAGGACGGCGATACCGATCAGGCGAAGCCACTCTGCAAGCAGTGCCACACTCAGGGCTAATAGCTTAGCCCAGCCACGGACGGCGGAACTCGAAACCGGGTAGGAGCAAAAAGCTCCTGCCCGGTCTTTCAGGAGGTCAGTATGCGAAAAATAGCGGCAGGCGGTCTTTTTTTGTTCTTGCTGTGCTTGTCTGGCTCGGCCATTGCGGGCGACTACCATGTGAACGGATATCTCATCTGTTCCGATTGTCACACAATGCACTACAGTCAGCGACACAGCTACAGCGGTGATCCAACACAGGTAGTCTACGATCCTACGGGCCCGTTTCCCAAACTTCTCAAGGCGGATGTTAATTACCTTTGTCTTGCGTGTCACGACGGCAGTGGGTTTGCCCCGGACGTCTTCGGCTCGAACACGACCTCCTACGTCCGCCAGGCCGGAGGGCTTAACGACCCAACCCACGATACGGGCTACGGGACATACAAAGGACATACGCTAAGTGCGACCGACACCGCCCCCGGCGGCACCTGGAACAATCCGAACGGGCTGACCTGCATCGACTGCCACGCTCCTCACGGAATTACTGAGCAGTTCAGAAACCTCTGGACGAGCGACGACTCGTCCGATAAGTTCCACAACAAGCACCTGACCTACATGCTCGACGGTCAGAACGATCTCACTAAGGACGTTTTCATTGTTGGAACCGGGTTTGGCTTGGAGTCGAGGTACGGCGCCAAGTCTGTGAAGTTCAATGAGCCGGACCCTCAGAAGTCGGCCTATGCTAGTTGGTGTGGCTCCTGCCACGAGAACTTCCACGGAAGCGGAGGCGATGCCAGCATGGGCGGCGCCCACGGAGGCGATTCGGGAAGTACTCCCTGGCTGCGCCATCCTGTGGCCGATGTTAATATCGGTCAAAACCTGGGAAGCAAATCCGATCAGCCCATGGGAGGAGGCGGTGGAGGCGAGGACAAGTCCAGTCTGACCGTCTATCAGTCGCACACCAACCGCGTTCAGGTTATGAGCCAATCGGGTGACTGGACGAATGGAACGGATGTCACACCTTCCTGCTTCAGTTGTCATAAAGCTCATGGGAACAAAAATTCGTTCGGCTTGATCTTCATGAGGGGTACTGGGACTGTTACGGAAGAAGGCGACGCCGGCACGACGGGCGCTATGGTCGATTTATGTCGTCAGTGCCACGTGCAGTGAGCAATCCACGATGAGCGATGGGCGATGAGATTGTAGTGGCCGGGCTCTGTCCCGGCCTTTTTTTATTGTGCGCCCGGCAAGATGTCTCCCCGGCGTGGTGTGGCGGATATTCATCCGCTATCGTGCTGTGGGAACATCGCGTTCGATATCTACCCCCTGAGAGCTTGCCCTATTTGCGGTCGTGCCTTACAATAATCTGCGGATGACTCGCAGAATGAACGAGAAAACTAATCAGTTCGTTGACATAGCGGAACATTATGACGCGCTCATGGCCTGCGTGCCCTACCGGAGGTGGGTGGATTACCTCGAATCCATTCTCTCTCGGCTGAACTATCATCCCCGAACGGTGCTCGATCTTGCCTGCGGTACCGGAACTGTCGTCGAAATACTGTACGAGAGAGGATATGACGTGACCGGAGTCGATGTATCGCCCGGCATGGTCGAGGTCGCGCGTAGAAAGTCTGAAGCGAGCGATGAGGCGATCAATTATCATGTGCAGGACGCCGCGGAGCTTTCTCTCGGACGGAAGTTCGACCTTGTGATCAGCCTCTTCGACAGCCTGAACTACATCACCGATGAGTTTCGACTCGCACAGGCGATAGCTAAGGTAGGAGAGCATCTGGTCCAGGGAGGCTATTTCATCTTCGACGTCAACACAGAATATGCTCTAGCTCACGGGTTCTTCAATCAGAGCAACCTGGGATCGTGGCCGAAATACGTCTGGACGAGCACGTATGACCGGGAGACGCGCATCTGCACAATCCAAATGGCCTTCGAGGTCCTCGATCACGGGGTAAGACGCCAGTTTACTGAGGTCCACAAGCAGAGGGCATATAGTCTGGAGCAGATCGATACGATGATCGAAGACACCGGCCTTGAAACTGTTCAGCGTTATCATGCGTATAAATTTAAGCAGCCGGGCCGAAGATCGGATCGGGTATTCTTTGTCGCGAGGAAAAGATGAGGAAGCTAATAAGCAGTCTCGGAGTACTTGCCGTAGTGATGGTAGCCGTAGCGCTCTTGTCCAGGCCGGCGCCGCTGCCCATCAAGTCGCTCGATCCCTGGATTTTGCAGTCCAACGATCCGAACAACCCTCACGGAACCTACCTTGCAAATGGCTACATCGGGGCGAAAATCGGCCCGACTGGCACTGCCTTCAACGATTCGCGTCCGCTGCCGACTTTGATGGCCGGGCTCTACGACAACGAATCGCTCGTGCATCTTCCCGATTGGAGTCCGATGGAGCTTTACGGTCCGTTCGGTAAAACGTTCGAGCTTGATGTGAAAGCCCCGTACCGCCAGACGCTGAACATGCGCGAGGGCTGGGTCGAGACCGAGCTTACGCTTAAATCTCGGTGGCAGCGGCTGAGCGGCAGCGTGACCACGTTTGTCCTCAGAAACGAAGCCCCAGAGGCCGGCGAGCTTAAGGCCGGGCTGATAGTCGTCAGATATACGCTGGTTCCAAAATGGTCGGGCCGGGTCCGTCTTGGGAGCCTGAACTTGGGATCGATACCAAAGGGGTGGGACAGGAGCCGGACGATGCCGGATGGGTCACAGGTGATTTCGACATCAAAGGGCGGCGGGGCTGCGCTCGCGGTGGCTGCGGATGTCGGCAGTGAGACGGGCGCCGAATTGGTTCAGGTGCGGCGTGGAGTGCCTCTGGTGATCACGAAATACATTGCGGCGTCGAGCCGCGTCACCGGCTGGGAAGGCGACCCGTCGCAAAACGCGCTTCAAGCGCTCAAGATTGCAAGAGATACCGGCTTTGAGAAGCTGTTCAACGAGCACAAGCGCGCGTGGCGCGACCTCTGGAACGCTGACATTGTGATCGACGGCGATCCCGAGGCGCAGCAGACTGTGCGCGCTCTTATGTTCTATCTTCTCTCGAGCGCCGGAAGGGGACCCTGGAGTGTCCAACCGCTCGGCCTTTCATCAAGCGAGTACTGGGGCGGCCATATCTTCTGGGATGCCGATATATGGATGTATCCGGCGCTTCTCCTGCAGCACCCGGACTTTGCGCGTTCTATGGTGGACTACCGGTTCAAGACTCTGCCGGGCGCAAAGGAAAACGCAAGGAAGAGAGGACTTGTGGGCGCGGAGTATGCGTGGGAGAGCGCATCAACCGGACTGGAGACGGCTCCTGAGCCCTACAACAACGAGCGCCACATTACAAGCGATGTCGCGCTCGCGCAATGGCAGTACTACCTGGCAACCCAGGACAAGAAATGGCTCACAGAGCACGGCTGGCCCGTAATCAAGTCCGCCGCCGACTATTGGCTGGCGAGGTCGAAATACAGCTCCGATCAAGACAGATATGAAATCCTGCAAGTGGTTCCGCCCGACGAGAACGCGGAGATCGTGAACAACAGTGTCTACACCAACACAGCGGCCAGGCTGAACCTCGAGATCGCCACCAGAGCAGCGGACGTGCTGGGCGTTCCTCCCGATCCTGAATGGGCCAATGTCGCGAGCAAAATGTACATTCCCTTCGACCCGAAGGAGAACCGCTATGTGGAGTTCGACGGTTACGACGGGCAGACAACCAAGCAGGCCGACGTGGAGTTGATGATCTACCCTCTGTGCGCCACCATGCCCGACAGCGTCAGGGCGAACACGTTTGACTATTATAAGGAGCGAGCGCACAAGAACGGCCCCGCGATGACATCCTCGATCCATGCCATAGTGGCGGCGGAGCTGGACAGGCCGGAGGAGGCTTACGGCCATTTTGTAAACAGCTACAAGCCGTTCCTGCGCGGTCCGTTTCTGATGTTCAATGAGAAACAGTCGCAGACGTGGGACAACACGTGCTTCGTGACCGGATGCGGAGGCGCTCTTCAGAGCGCGCTTTACGGCTTCGCCGGTCTGCGCATCGGACAGCAGCCGGACGGATTTGCAGAGATTCTCCCGGAACTATATATCAAACCCTGCCTGCCGCCGAAGTGGAAGAGCATCGAGGTACGAAACATCAGATGGCAGGGGAAGAACTACGATCTTGTGGTTAAACAGAAAGGGTGGCGGTTGCGGGGACGTTGATTGTTTTCCCTTTATAGCTGTCAGCAGTCAGCTATCAGCCGTCAGCGGTAATCTACCACCCGGGGCCGCCGCACGGGGACGTGCGGCACGCTTCGAGAGGCTCAGCATGAGGCCCGGCGCGTGACCGGCCGGCCCATCGAATGTAGTGGCCGGGCTCCGTCCCGGCCATCGGCTCCGCAGGAGCCGAGAAGCTGACTGCTGATAGCTGATCGCTGATAGCTTCTTCGCGCATCCTGAGCTTGTCGAAGGACGCGTTTCAACAGTCATGTTAGAATGGATAGCAAGGAACTATGCTCCCAATTGGGTAACCCGAGAATCCTGGGATGCTGCGGACTGCGCGCATCTGGTCGATCATCCTCTGCACGCTTGGTGGCCTGAATCTTGGTGGCGGCAGGACTGGAGGCACTTCAAGCACATAGCCTTGAGCCAACACCGCACCGAACGGCAGCACTACGTAGTTCCTCACATAACCCACATCGTAGTAGAGGGGAAGCGGCACGTAGGGATAAACGTGGCCGTAGAAGATCGGATTATCTTCCGGCGCTTGCGTCTCGGGGTGCTCCGGCTGCTCAGCCGGTCTCTCATAATCTTCCGCCCTCGGTTCCGCGGGCTTGGCACCGACCTCAGTCGCAGGCTTGGACTTCGGCCCGATCACATACCGGCCACCCGTTACGCGATAATTAAGTCCTGCCGTTTCCGTAACTACCCTGAGAGCTCTTTCGAAAGGCACTCCTGAGAAACGCAGGTCAATGGTGCCCGACACTCCCGGCTCAATAGTGTACTTGTAGCCTGTATCTTTGAACACGAGATCGATCGCGTCTATAACCGGCGCGCCGAGCAGGTTCAAAGTAACTGTCTTTTCCTTGGCCGGATTCGCGCTCGGTTCTTCTGCTGCAATTCCAGCCCCCACAAATACTACGAAAACTATGACGCCTATGAGCAATTGTGCGCACCGTGGAGTAATCATATCTCATTCCCCCATCCCGTATATCCTGGCAAATCGGTCCAATCTAAGTTTACCCCGGCCGCCGACCGCAATAACGTAGCCCGTATTATGCATCAGCAGTTGCTTCGGACTGCTTGTCTGCCGAAGCCTGCTGACGCTCGTGAATAACCGGGGTAGCAGCCTGACAGTACCATTATACCCTAGATTTGCAAGAAAAGGGCACTGTCAATCAAAAAGAATCTTTAATTCGAGGTTGCCATTAGTGCAATACTGTGGTACACTGCGGTACAGATGTGGTGTCAGGGAAAGCATCGACCGATCATGTTAGAGAGAATGGGGGGGTTTATTAATGCTAGAAAGCCTGCACGACACGAAGGTATGTCCCATATTGGCGGCGTTTTCGTCGGCCAACCGGGACGGGATCTCGACAGGGGGATCCTGGGGCTCCAGATGCAAGGCCTCAGAGTGCGGATGGTGGGATGACGACCACCACTGCTGCGCCGTTTTGGTAATCTCGCAGCAGTTGAACGGTCTTTCCGGCTCCGCAGTCTTTGGTCAGAGAAAATCAGCCTAACCGAGGATTATTTAGAACGCTTGGTTGCCTTTGCCCGGACGGCAAGGCATATTGGCCGGGCAATCCTGAACTCAACCGGCTCGAAGCCGGCTGCTCTTAGACTCGCCGCGACGCTGGCCTTTGTGTACAGCCGGGCAGGGATACCTCGCGCTCTTAGATAGGCAGCATAACAGATGCCGAATAAGCCCTGAAGCGGCGCGATGAGTATCAACGCAGCATCGTCGTCGGCCATACGCCGCAGCGATTCGAGGAAGCGCGTCACGTCCTCGGCGAACTCCAGCACTCCGGCGCAGAATATCAGACCGAAGGGTGCGGGAATGCCCTCAGGCGGGTCTGCGCGCTCGATGTCCATCACGTAAGCCCGCAGGCCGAGCTTCTGTACGACGGTTACCATCTCAGGAGACAAATCGACGGCTGTGACGTCGAATCCACGGTCTCGCAGCACTTGAGAGTAGTAGCCGGGCCCGCAGCCGGCGTCAAGCGCCTTGCCGCTGCCGCGCGCGGGTATCATGTCGAGCGTTACTGCAAGCTCGCGCCTCCGAAGCCATCCCATAACTCCCTTGGAAGCCCGCTCCAGGTAAGTCGACGCGGCTGCGTCGTAGTAGCTTCGTAAAGTCTTCCTTCCCTTTTCAGTCATTCCTCACCTCCGCGTGGCGCACGTGCCTCTCGGATCATTGTCTCAATATTCCACTATAACTGGCAAGCGAATCGACCCGAGTGCCCGTAATCTTTGACATGACCGCCTGCCTGTGATATACTTCCAGTGCACAAATGGGGCAGACGCCGGGCCGCTTGTCCCCCTGAGTCGTTTTCGAGCAGAGAGTCAGGGGCCTCTACCCGAACATGGCAAACTCTGACTTTAGTGTGTACCGTGCAAATATCCTGGGCAGCGGCCGCTGTCCAGCTTCCTAAGGAATCATACATGAAGCCTTTGGCTTCGTCAACTATACATGAAAATGGGGCCGAAGGCCCAGGCTGATGGCTGAAAGCTGAAAGCTGACAGCTATTCTCGAAGGAGATGATAGTCGTGAATTACGCCCATAGCTCTCAGACCGGTTCCGTGGGCACTCTTATTCCACCAAGTCTGCAGATATCCAAAATGTTACTCGATTCGATTCCAACTCTGGAAGTGGAGAGCCGAGAACGTGTTCATGAAGAGGTTAAGGAGATGCTGGCCGGCGGCGGATCGTTCGATGCCGATATACTCTTTCTCGGCTCCGGCCCCGGCGGATACGTTGGAGCGCTCCGAGCGGGGAGGCTTGGCGCTCGAACGGTTATTGTGGAGAAGGATCAGGTCGGCGGCACTTGCCTTAACGTCGGCTGCATCCCTACAAAAGCGCTCCTGTCCACAGTCGAGGTGGTCGAGCATGTCAAGCGGGCCGGAGAGTTCGGAATTAACGTAAAGGACTACTCCATCGACTTTGGGAAGATAATGGACCGCAAGGACAAAGTCGTCGCGCAGCTCCGAAAGGGGGTCGAGTACCTTTTCAAAAAGGACAATGTCCGGCTGGTCAGAGGCGCGGGGCGACTCGTCGATAGCCACACTGTCGAGGTGACTTCCGCCGACGGGAAGAAAGAGAGAATCACAGCGCTCAACATAATCATCGCCACCGGTTCAGTACCGGCGCTTCTTCCCATGGAGGGTTTCGAGATCGGCGAGATGGTTTGGACCAGCACTGAGGCTCTTGCCGCCAGGGAGGTACCAAAGAGCCTGCTGGTGGTCGGCGGAGGCTACGTCGGGCTGGAGTTCGGCTACACATACGCCCGACTCGGAAGTGAAGTTACCGTGGTTGAGATGCTGCCCTCGATCGCAGGCGCGGTCGATGCGGACGTGTCAAGCGAATTGGAGAAGAGCCTGAAGCGCTCCGGGCTTAAGATCCTCACGAACACTACAGTCGTCTCGGCGGAGGACTCTAAGACCGGCAAAAAGGTCAAGATCAAGCTGCCGGACGGAAAGGAAGAGCAGGTCGAGGCAGAGAAGGTCCTGGTAGCGGTGGGACGGAAGCCGTTTACTGAGGGCGCGGGGCTTGAAGCGGTGGGCATCAAGATGGACCGTGGCCTCGTGGTTGTAAACGAGCGAATGGAAACGAGCGTGCCCGGCATCTACGCAATCGGTGACTGCGTCGGCAACCCTATGCTCGCGCACAAGGCAAGTCA
>JACPPP010000158.1 GCA_016190935.1 Armatimonadota bacterium
CTGCAACTCGTCAAGCTTCACCAACGCCTCCACGGGAGAGAGTGTAGATATGTCCAACTTTTCGAGTTCATCTATGACAGGATGGCGCTCGGCTTCGAAGAGGGTGAGCTGGAGTTTTTTGGTCCGAGCGGAGACGGACTTCTTCTTGTCAACCAGCTTTCCGCCCGAGCCGTTGTTCTCCAGGTCCGCCAGGATTGCAGCCGCACGGTCGATGACCTCCTTCGGAAGCCCGGCAAGCCGCGCGACCTCGATGCCGTAGCTCCGGTCGGTCCCGCCTGGCATGATCTTCCGCAGCCACACTATCCGGTCGGCCTCCTCCTTTACGGCTATCCGGTAGTTCTTCACGCCTGGCATCTGCTTTTCAAGCTCGTTCAGGTGATGGTAGTGCGTCGCAAAGAGCGTCTTCGCGCCGATCTCCTTGATCCGCTCAGCCACGGCCCAGGCGATGGAAAGCCCGTCGTAGGTGGAGGTCCCGCGCCCGATCTCGTCAAGGACTATCAGGCTTCGCCGAGTCGCGTTGTTCAGAATGCTAGCCGTCTCGTTCATCTCGACCATAAACGTGCTCTGGCCGCTCGCAAGCTCGTCGTGCGCTCCGACGCGGGTGAATACCCTGTCAACTACACCGATCCTGGCCTCGTCCGCCGGGACGAATCCCCCAACCTGCGCCATCAGCGCGATAAGAGCGACCTGCCGAAGATAGGTCGATTTGCCGGCCATATTCGGGCCGGTGATTATAAGAAGCTGGTCGGTCTCGCAGTTCAGCAGGCTGTCGTTTGGAACGAACCTCTCCTCCACAAGAAACTGCTCGACCACCGGATGGCGTCCATTTTTGATCAAGATTTCCTCGGAATCATCAACAACCGGCCGGATGTACCCGTTCAGCGCCGCGACTTCGGCAAGAGAAGCGAGAACATCGAGTTCCGCAACGGCGCGAGCGACCCGGCCCACGCTCCGCGCCTCGTCGGCCACCTTCTCCCGGACCTCGCCGAATAACTTGTACTCAAGTTCCACGGCCTTTTCATCCGCGCCGAGCACGCGGGCCTCCCATTCCTTCAGTTCCGGGGTGATGAACCTCTCGCCGTTCACCGTGGTCTGCTTGCGGATATAGTCGTCAGGAACGTATTTCAGGTTGGGCTTGGAGACCTCGATGTAGTAGCCGAAGACCGAATTATAGCCGACCTTGAGGTTCTTTATCCCGGTGCGCTCGCGCTCGGAGGCCTCCAGGTTCGCTATCCAGTCCCTGCCGCTCGTAGCGGCGGTCCTGAGCCGGTCGAGTTCATCGTTGAACCCGCTGCGCATGATCCCGCCGTCTCGGAGGTTCGCGGGCGGGTCATCGGCAATTGCGGCCCGGATCAGTCCGGTCACGTGTTCGAGAGAATCTATCTCACCGGTGAGTTGCTTGAGCATCGGGCTTTCGGCGGCGGACAGAGCAGCCTGAAGCTGGGGCAGAGCCTCTAGCGAGACCGCGAGACCAACCATATCGAGCGCGTTCGCGTTTCCGATCACGATCCGGCTCATCAGCCGCTCCATGTCCTGGACTTCTGAGAGAACGTCGCGCAGCTCTCCGCGGAGCAGGCTGTCACGATAAAGCTCCTCCACCGCCTCCTGCCGCAGGGTTATAGAAGGCACGTCGAGTAGCGGCTGATCGAGCCACTTGCGGATCAGCCTTCCTCCCATGGCAGTTTTCGTCCTGTCCAGGATGGAAAGAAGGCTCTTCCCCTTGCCGTCGGGGGACATCGACTGGACTATCTCAAGGTTCCTTCTTGCCGGGGGATCGAGGACCATGAACCCGGCTGTGGAGTAAGTTGAGATGGACGTGACGTGCTGCAGAGTCGCGGCATTTGTGCGCTTGAGATAGTTTATCACCATCGCCGCAGCTTCGGGTCCCACAGTCATATCTTCGCAGCCGAACCCACGGAGCGAGGTGGTGCCGAAATGCTCCCTTAGCTGCTCCCGTGCGGACTGGACAAAAGACCTGTCATCCTCGTATCTGGTCACATAGCCTCTGGAGGCGTTCCTGACCGGTTCCTCTAAATCCTGGTCGATCTCCCGGAGCAGCGTCTCGGCCGGGGTAAGCCGCGCGACCTCTTCCAAAGCTCTGGACACGCAGTCCCGGCCCTCCACCTCCGTGACCGCAAACTCCCCGGTGGAGATATCGACCACGGCAATTCCGGCGGCGTCCTCGCCCGGGACAAGCGCGAGCAGGTAGTTGTTCGACTTGGCGTCGAGCATCCCATCTTCGAGCAGTGTTCCGGGGGTCACCACTCTGGTCACATCGCGCTTTACGAGACCTTTGGCGAGCTTCGCGTCCTCCAACTGATCGCATATCGCAACTCGATATCCTCTGGAGATGAGCCTCGCGACATACCGCTCGACGGAGTGATACGGCACGCCGCACATCGGCATCTTCCCCGCCGCGCCCGCGTCCCTCGACGTAAGGACTATCTCCAGCTCGCGAGCGGCCGTGACGGCGTCGTCACCGAACATCTCGTAGAAGTCCCCCAGACGGAACATCAGGATGACATCCGGATACTGCGCCTTTATGGACTTGTACTGCGCCAGCATTGGAGTGACCTTGGAAGCCATTACAACCTCGATAACAGAGACGTGGAGGGCGACAGCCTCAAAATATATTGCTCAAATTATACCATGCGTTGACACTGCGGTGGACGGATGGTAATCTTACAAGTGATACGAGGCTGGGATTCATCCGTTGACTACTACAGGAGACTACCTGTGAAGTATATCTGCGTGCTGCTCGCAAGCAGCATCGCTTTACTATTATGTTTGCAGCCGCAGAACCTTGCTGTCCAGACCGGCGATGAGGCCGACCACAAGGGGTCTGAGAAGCTTTCCAGGCCGCTCCTTGAACTCTTGTGGAAGCGGCCCATTGAACATCCGGTGTGGATGTCGATCTCTCCGGATGGCGGTTATGTCGCGGCAGTTAGTAAGACAGGCGATATATATTGTTTCGGAGCCGGGGGCCGAACTGTGTGGAAGATCGGCCTTCCAGGAGTCGACAGGGTAGCCGTCGGCTCGGACGCCTCAGCCGTAGCTTACTCCTATCTCAATCCCTCTGAGACGCATGTGTATCTTATCGATCCTACCGGTAAGATCAAGTGGCGTCACAAAGTCGAGGGCGCAGTTTGGGCGGTCGCCGCCTCGCCCGATGCCGGACGGTTTGCAGTCGGCACGGGGGAGGCGTATTGCTACTCCTACACTATTTCGAAGACAAAGCACCGCTACAAGCGGTGGAAGCTGCCCGGCGCACCTTGTTCTGTCTACTTCGCTCCCGATGGTCGAAGCCTCATCTTCGGCACCTGGCAGAATGCCGGCATAGGTCGGTTCGACGGAAGGGGCCACCGTCTTGACTGGAAAGACGGTGAGCCCGACCGGCTCTACTCCGTTCAAATCAGCGGCGCCGGACAGCACATACTCGTGGTCGCCAAGCCGAACCGCTCTGATCCTATTGCCACTATCAGCTTGAAAAATGCGGACCTACAGAACCTCTGGACAAAGGACTTTCAGGTTCGGGACCTGAAAGTAGATATCGCTTCAGATGGAGACTATGTGGCCGTCGGGTTTGAGAGACCGATAGCTCACGGGGACGAAAAGATATGGGAGAACAGGGTGGCACTCTACAACCGCAGCGGCCAGATTCTTTGGGAAAAGGGCGGGGTTTTTGGAAAATGGGACCTGCTCCAGGCCTGTGCCTCGGGAAATCTGCTGCTTTATGATGAATCGGCAGCCCTTTATGTATTGGACAAGTCGGGAAGAATGCTGCTCAGGCACAAGCTCCCGGCAAGGGTAATAGAGTCTGCTTCCGGCCCTTCTCGTGACATGGCTGCCCTATATTTCAGCGACGGCCTCCTCTGCCTTTTCCGCACACGCTGATGGTGCTACTTACGGCCACCTTCCCACACAAGACTAAAGCCCCAAACTGCCCGCGCCGATAATAGAAGGGGATAGTGTCACTTGAGAGAGTCGCATGCAATTTCCAATAACAGCCAGTGATCTGACGAAAGTCTACCGGCTTGCGCGCGGCGGGAGGAAGACGGCCGTCGATTGCCTTACTCTCGATGTGCGGCCTGGAGAGATATTCGGCTTTCTTGGACCGAACGGCGCAGGAAAGACCACGACCATCAAGATGCTCTTGGGCTTCATCCGCCCAACCTCCGGCAGGGCCGAGATTCTTGGAGTGCCGGTTGACGATCCACAGGCCCGGGCGCCCGTCGGTTACCTGCCGGAGCAGCCGTATTTCCACAAGTTTATGACCCCGGTCGAGATTATCTCGATGCACGCAGCCCTTATCGGCGTTGACAGGCGCGGAAGGAAACAAGATGTGATCGATTCAATCGAGATGGTCGGGCTGCAGGAGTTGGCTCGCATTCCTGTCTCCAAACTCTCGAAGGGGCAGGTGCAGCGCGTGGGGATTGCCCAGGCGCTCCTTGGAGGCCCGGGCATACTCATCCTTGACGAGCCCGCATCAGGTCTCGATCCGCTGGGCCGCCGCCAGGTGAGAGACCTGCTGGTCCGGCAGCGCGAACTCGGAAGAACCGTCTTTCTCAGCTCTCATCTGCTGTCGGAGATAGAGACCGTCTGCGATCGGGTGGCCGTGCTCTCGCGGGGCCGGCTTGTGGCTGTGGGCACACCCGAACAGATTAAGCGCGGTGAGTCCCGGATGGCTGTTACTACGGACAGACTGACTTCTGAAGTCACAGCTCAAGTTATCGAGATAGGCGGTCAACTGGAAGATTCGGAGGGGGAGACGGTGATCAGAATCGACTCCGGCCATATCTATCAACTAATAGAACTGCTGAGAGAGGCGGGCCTTCCGCTGATCTCGGTTGAGCCGGACAGGGAGAGCCTGGAAGAGGCCTTCCTGCGTCTGGCCGCATAGGCGCTAGTGGGTCCTTTGCCACGACAACAGCCATTATAGCGAAACTGGGTAATTGCCCAGATAAAGCGTGGCCGCCGAGATAAAAACTCCAGAACCGGGGAGACGGGGAAAATGAAGAAGCGGGGAATCAGGAATTCCCTGTCTCAGACCATTCCCCGCTTCCCCGGTTCTGGCATCATGCGTCAGATGGGAAATACTCATAATTGGGTGCGATATCATTATCGCATCCGAAAGAGAATCCCTGCGATTTCAAATCGCATCCTCCTGTTTTGCACGCGATTCGGAGATCGCGCGCGATCGAGAGGAGATGCTGAATCGAGTTCAGCATGACATTATAGTATCTAACAACTGAAATTGCGTTCAATCTGCACGCAACATGAGTAGTCTTTGC
>JACPPP010000159.1 GCA_016190935.1 Armatimonadota bacterium
AAGGGAAAGGTAACAGGTGATAGGTGACATCGGGACCATATTGCATTTTGCACTTTGCATTTTTCATTTTGCATTTCCCCGTGCCCCATGACCTATCACCCAACACCCAACACCTTTCTTCCGTGCTTGCATAGTTCCGCGTTTTCCGTAGAAATAAAGCCTTAACTTTGGGACGCACCATCAGACACTTCAGTACATTACTTGGAAGAAACTGCGCATTAACTTTCCCTAATGTGCGCGAATACCCTTCAAATGAGCAAGTTTGGGTTGACAAATGTGCAAAATAGAGGGTATAATCCAGATGGAGGCTGATAAGGATGAAAGTTAACCTGGACGACCGGGAAGAGATTATAAGGTCCGAAGTCTACGAAGCTCTTGCGGCCCTGGACAGGCCGGATCTCAGAGAACAGATCGTTGCCACCTACTGGGTGCATGCCGCACATCTCACGCCTGCACAGGTGGGCAAGGAGATCAGCTACCACATGACAAGCGGGGTCAGGCATTCTTATGAAGGCTCGCTTCTGGACCAGTGCACGGGGCGGGTCGTTGATGCAATCGAGTTCGACAATACCGGCAGGCTGGGCATTGTGCGCGTAGGTTTTCCTCTCAAGATGCTCCTTCACGAGGACGGGAGCATCTACTCCAGCGATATTCTTCACATAACTGCGGGCGAGGGGGCATTCGGTCTCACCGAGAACATCGACATCAAGCTCTGTCACATCGCGATGTCGGATGAGGTCCTAAGTCTGTTCCCCGGTCCGGCATATGGCGCGCCGGGGATAAGAAGGGTCACGAACTTCCGGGACGACATTGCCTTCGGCACCATCCTCAAGCCTTGCACCGGCATAACCGCCGAGGAAGAGGCGGAGATTATAGCCGAGGCTGCGGCAAACACGCTCTTCATCTTCGTTAAAGAGGATGAGAACTTTCTTCCGCAGGTCCGCTTTGCTCCGCTGCGTGAGAGGCTCAAGCACGGGCTGGAGGCTGTCCGTCGGGTGGCGGAACTGAGGGGAGGAAAGGGTCTGATATACGCTCCTCATATCACCGCGCCCCCGAATAAGCTGGTCGATAATGTGAAGATGTGCGTTGACGCGGGCGCGAACGGCATCATGTTCAGCGAGCTTTTCACCGGCGGCACGACGAGGATGGTTCGGGATATGACCTGTCATCTTGAGAAGCCTCCAGCGATCTACGCTCATAACAGCGGCATATCGGTCAGGACACGTCATATTTATCGCGAAGTCCTGGATATGTTCTGCAGGCTGGACGGGGCGGATTTCAGGCAGACCGCACCCTTATCTGGAGATGCGGGTCTGCTCAGGCCGCGCGGTCTGGAGTGGAGAGAGTGCGAGCGTGCGCTGAGTATGCCGCTTGCGGGACATCCTCCCGTTATGATGGCCAGGGCCGGCGGACTTGACCAGGGCAACATCATCATTAATCTGCTGGACGTAGGCTCCGTAGCCGGAGCGGCGAATTATCTTTTCCTTGCAGGTTCGGCTATTAACGGAATCAAGAATGGAACGGGCGAATACGATCCGGCGGCGGGCGCCGAGGCGATGAAACAAGTTCTCCAGGTCTATCGTGATGGAGTCTTTACAGAGATCATGGCGGACCACGTTCACCGGCTCAAAGAATACGCCGATTCCCACGGGCTTCGTGCTCTAAGCGCCGCGCTAGCCCAGCGATACAGCCTGCGTGACATGGCCTCAATGGCCGGTGTAACCGCCGGGGGGTAGACTGGTCTAACGCACGGCCTGTTAGAAAAGGAATATGGAGACTGATGGCAACTGTAATGAAGGGACGCGGCGAGATTGCGCGCCTTGATAGGGAGGTGGCTGAAGGCTTCCTTCGGACTATGATGCTCATCCGCCACTTCGAGGAAAGATCGCTGGAGCTATTCACGAAGGGCGAACTGATAGGTATGTGCCACGTATCTGTTGGGCAGGAGGCTGTGGCTGTCGGAGTGTGCTCTGAGCTGAGGGGTGATGACTACGTTGCATCCACCCATAGGGGACATGGTCACAGCATAGCCAAAGGTGCGGATATAGGCAAGATGTTCGCTGAGCTTCTGGGTCGTGAGGCCGGATACTGCAAGGGCCGGGGAGGCTCTATGCACATGGCCGATGTAGGCGCTGGGTTCCTCGGCTGTAACGGCATAGTAGGGGCCGGGATACCGATAGCTGTCGGGGCGGGACTCTCTATTAAGCTGAGGAAGACCGACCAGATATCGGTGGTATTCTTCGGAGATGGAGCGACTAACATAGGAGCATTTCACGAGGCGTTGAATATGGCATCTGCCTTCAACCTGCCGGTGCTCTTTGTCTGCGAGGACAATATGTATGCTCTTTCCACCAAGACCGGCGATATGAGCGGCGCGAAATGCAATGCTGACAAGGGCACGGCTTATTGTATGCGGAGCCGCGTGATAGATGGGATGGACGTTTATGCGGTAAGAGATGCCACAAGGGAGCTTATCTCAGCGATACGCGCCGGAGAAGGTCCCGCATTTCTCGATTGCAAGACCTACCGCTACTACGGACACTCCAAATCCGACACCAGGCCCTACAGAACGAAAGAGGAAGAGGCTGAATGGAGGTCACGGGACTGCATCACAACTCTGGCTGATAAGCTCACGGCTGCCAAACTAGCCACAGCAGAAGAGATAGAGGCCGTTGAAGCTGATGCGGCAAGACAGATTGAGGAGTCGATAGAGTGGGCCAGGCAAAGTCCTTTCACCAATCCTGAAGAAGTCAGCAAATATGTGTTCGCGGAGTAGGACCGGAAGATGAGGGAGATAACTTACAGACAGGCGATAACAGAGGCGATGGACGAGGAGATGGCGCGCGATGAGCGGGTTATCTTGATGGGTGAGGATGTCGGCTTGTTCGGTGGGGCTATGGCCTGCTCCAAGGGGCTATATGAGAAGTATGGCCCTGAAAGAGTGATAGACACTCCTCTTGCCGAGACTGCCATAATAGGCGGGGCGCTTGGATGTGCTCTTACGGGAATGCGGCCGATAGCGGAGATAATGTTCATCGACTTCACAGGAATTTGCTTTGATCAGATAGTAAACCAGGCGGCAAAGGTGAGGTATATGCTGGGCGGGCAGGTAGAGGTCCCGATGGTTATAAGGACCCAGGGCGGGGCGGGGAGAAGCTACGCCGCCCAGCATTCCCAAAGCTGGGAGAGCCTGTTTGCGCACTTCCCTGGACTCAAAATCGTTATGCCTGCAACTCCCTACGATGCAAAAGGGCTTCTGAAGTCCGCCATACGTGAAAACAACCCGGTCATGTATATAGAGCACAAAGCCCTCTACAACAATAAGGGGAATGTCCCTGACGAGGAATATCTTGTGCCGATAGGGAAAGCCGACATAAAGCGGGAGGGGGAGGATGTGACGGTTGTGGCTCACTCGAGGACCGCTCTTATGGCTCTTGAGGCTGCTGAGAGACTGGAAGTGGAGAGCGGGATAGACGTGGAGGTGATAGACCTCCGCACAATATCTCCGATGGATGAAGAGACTATCTATGAGTCCGTGAGGAAGACTGGCAGGCTGGTCTGCTTCGAGGAGGGGCACAGGAACGTCGGGATAGCCTCAGAGGTCTCGGCAAGGGTGACTGAGAATTGTTTCGACTACCTTGATGCCCCGATCATGCGAGTAGCGGCAAAGGATGTTCCGATTCCCTGTGCGACTGAGCTTGAGCGGGAGGTTATCCCCAATCCTGACTGGCTTGTTACGGCTGTCAGGAAAGTTCTTGGAGAGAGGGAAAAGGTTCCTGCTGCGGTGGGTTATACCAGTTGCGTCTAAAAAGCGCCTAATACGGAGGGTGTTTGTTCACGAAGAAAATTAGAAACTGAAGAAAGAGAATCAGGTATTATTTCTTCCCTTTCTAACTTTCTTTCCTTTCGAGCTTTCTTCGTTAAAAGACATGAGGATATAATCCAACGCAACTGGTATTAGTAGAGGCAAAAAGATGAGCGTGGAAGTTGACACAATAAGACAGAACATTCAAAGCTACCTATCCGGAGTCCAGGAGGTGTTCTCCAGGCTTCCTTTGGATGAGATACAGAAGGCTGCGAGGGAGATCCTCAGGGCTTTCGACGAGGGTAAGACGGTTTTCACGATGGGCAACGGTGGGCACGGCTCCACTGCCGCGCACAACGTAAACGACCTTCAAAAGCACCTGGTCTCTTCGGACGACAGAGACGAGATAGTAGTCAAGGGCAGGAGGCTCAGGGCGATGTGCCTTTGTGACAGCATCTCCACCTTGACCGGCTGGGCCAACGATGCAGGCTATGAGAACGCCTTTGCCGAGCAGCTAAAGAATTGGGTGCAGCCCGGCGACGTGGTAATAGGCATCACCGGAAGCGGTAACTCACAGAATATCATCAACGCCTACAAGCTCGCAAAAGAAGTGGGAGCTGTTACAATTACATTTGGTGGGGCGAAAAAAGGAAACGACGAACCCTACACCGATATCTACATCAATGTCCCTACTCCGAATATCCTGTGGGTGGAGGATGTTCATATGGCTCTCGCCCACCTGCTGACCTCAGTCGTGCGCGAGGAAGTTCAGAGAAAGTATGAGTAGGCAACAGACCGAATCTTCCCGCGTCTCCTGCGAACCCCCAGGAGTTCGCGAACTTCTGGGGGTTCTTGCTGGGTCGGAGGCTCTAAACAGCGGCTTTGGCTGCCACCGCTGTATCGAGGTCTTCCCTCTGTCCATCTGGGAAGAACCTCAGGAGGAGTCCGTTGAATGCTGCGGCGTGTCTGGCTTCGTCCTTGCAAGCCTCGTGTACCGAATCATGAATCGCGTCCTGATTCTGCTGCTTGCTTCGGACAGCAATATCTTTTTTACAACTGTTTGCCGCCGATTCCCCGGCGACGAGCTTCGTGAGGTTCTCGCGAGTGCTTTCGGAGACTCCCCCTAAAAGCTCGTAGAACCTGGCCGCGTGATGAGCCTCTTCCCACGCTATACGCTTCATAGTCTCCGCAATTTCCGGGTAGCCTTCGCGCTCAGCCTGCCTCGCCATTGCGATATACATGCCAACCTCGGCGCACTCTCCCTGGAATTGCTGCGTCAGATCTTGCTCGAAACCGCTTCCTTTTGCGACTCCGAGCTTGTTGAAGTCCACCAGTTGAAGCAAACCTTCTGAAGTGTCCAATCTCTCAAACTTTTGCCTTGCCGCCCTGCAGTTCGGGCACTGGTCGGGCGCATCAGCGCCCTCGGATACATATCCGCACACACTACATCGCCATTTCATCTTTTAATACATCTCCTTTCGAATCAGATTGATCTTGAATATTTGCGCAGCCCGCGCATATCCCTTGAATAAGGACATCCTCCACCACAAAACCGCCCGGCGCGCCCGGCAGGAACTGCGGGTAGTCTACATCCCACACCCGCTTGCATCTCCGGCATATTGCGTGCTGGTGGTCCGACGTGTCCGGGTCGAAGTGGGCCCGGTGCTCCAGTCCCTCGATCCGCCGGACAAACCCCAACTCCTCCAGTGCCTGGAGGGTGTTATAGATAGTGGCCGGAGAGACATAACCGAGCCTCGACTGGACATGAGATACTATCGATTCAGCAGTCGGGTGTGTCCGGTTACCGGAGAGAATCTCCAGGACGGCGCGTCTCTGAGCGGTCATTCTCGCGCCTGACCTTCTTAGACCTCCCGCCGCAAGTTCAGGAGTCAGCATAGCTCCGTAAACTTCATCACACTTTGGCATTGCTTTTAGACGATGTGAAGCGCAAGCGCCTCTGCGTCCAGTTCGCCCAGCGCGGCTTGATCTCTGGAATCTATACTGGTCAGCAGGGCCATTGCCGCATCCATGTCCCCGGAGTGGACCAGGCTGTGCAGGTTCTCCGCTTCGTCCGGCATCAGATCGATCTTAAAGGCATCGGATTCAGTCTCGACCATCAAGCATCCTATGCCGGTCTCCGGACAAAGCTCATATTGCAATCTTGCTGGCATCGCGTTCCTCCTTTTCCCAGGTTGAGGTTGTTACATTGTTTTTATTATATCCTAGATGATAATCATTCTAAACCCGTCTTGCAATTTTTTTGCCCGTTCCAAGTAAACGGCAATTTGTTTCCAGCAGGATGAACTTGCTAACATAACGAACATTTATACGGGTGATAAACGGGAAATGTTGAGGTTTGCGGTGCTGCCCGTCCGAGGCATAATAACTGAACCGGGGAAGAGAGGAATGATATGAGACGGGGAATTCCAGATTCCCCGTCTCCCCGGTTCAAGAGTTGTTGCTTGGCATACGTTATTCCGACCCGGATACCCATTCTCTGAGGGATGAAGATTAATGAAAAAACTGCAAATCCTGGGTACAGGCTGCTCGAAGTGTGAGAAACTGGCGGAGGCCACCGAGGAGGCTGCCAGAAATCTCGGAATAGACTATGAAATCGAAAAAGTGAGCGAAGTCCAGAAGATAATTGAGTTCGGAGTGATGACGACTCCGGCTCTGGCTGTGGACGGCGAGGTGAAAGTCACCGGCAAGGTGCCGAGCGTCGAGGAGATCGAGAAGATGATTTCTTAAGCTGGCTTGCGGGCAAGTAGGTTTGACATCCAAATGCGCGCGTGGTAGTATATCAGTAC
>JACPPP010000151.1 GCA_016190935.1 Armatimonadota bacterium
CTGGAGCCGCGCAGAACTCGCAAAGTGGCTTGAGGAGACACAAGAACAAAACGAACGAGTTAGACAATCATACATCAGGAGACGACAAATGCCCTTGCTTAAGCAGGCAAGGCCACCATAACTCGTCGTTATAATACTAGGTCCCGGACAAACTATGCTGTCGTCTTTCATACCTTCTGGGATCTACCAGTTCAAGAAGCCGGGGATTTACAGTGTCAGGATAATGCTTCTGGGCCCACCTGGGAAGATAACCAGCAAGCCTTCGGATCTTGGTCCGGTAGTTGCCGAGGTCACTATTCCGGTGAGTGTGCGGCCGTTCGACGAGAAACGCCTCCGAGAGCGATGTGATGAGTTGATTGAACCACGCATGCTGCATCCGTCGAACTTGAAGGACTTCCCACCGCACGAAAACATGATGGCGCTCTGGTCGGTTCGGCACAACGCAGCCCTTCCCACTCTCAAGTTCGTGGCGGAGCACTGGGGCGAGTACTCGTGTGGTTGGCCGACGGCAGTTGCGATTCGACGAATAGGGACTCCTGAATCAGCGGCGCTTCTCAAGGCTATTGGCTCCCGAACGGACAGGATGGGACAGTGCGCGCGGTCTGCCGGTGCGACCAAGTTCGATGCTAACATTCATGAACATAACTACTTCGCTGGCTGGACCAACGTTAATTCGCCCGAGGCCACCGTGAATCTATTCCTTTACTATTTCAGAAACCAACAGTGGGACCCGGCAGAAAAGCTTTTCAGCGACTATTTCCGACGCAAGCACGCTGACGATCTCAAAAACGGAAGCTTGTTCACCAGCCGGGCCGGCAAGCACGTCCAACGCATCCTGAATGAACCGGGGTCGAAGGTGCTGCGGTCGAGGAAACAAGGCAAGTTCGTCATTGTGGACGTCGGGAGAGAGGCTAGAGGCGATGGCGAACAAATTGGCGTCGTACAACTCCGACTCGTTGGACGTAGAGAGTGGCATCTGTCGGACTTCCCTGGCAGTGCGTCAGAATGATGATATCCGTGTCCAATATGCGGCCAACATGATCGGGTGCGATTTGAAGTCACACCCGCAAGAGAACTGTGAGATTTTCGCATGCTGCGGGAACGCTGGCTTACAGAAGCTTGTCAAGTTTAGCTGAACCGGTGTTCCCGCAGCATACGACACTTTAGACTTGGCACTTGTCACTTGAGTCCAAGCTACCCGCGCATTCCAGCAGGTTCCTCGCTGGCCTCTGTCTCGACTTCTACCAGGCTCCCAACGGTCAGCCAGGGTGGAGCGGATGATGATGAATCCTCAGCCCGCTCCTGCTCTTCCAACTGCACCACTTCCGCCGGCGCCCTGATTTTAAGCAGTTCGCTGACCTCGTCGAAGCCTTCCTGAGCTTTCGCGCCCGAGACGGGGTCCACGCGATAGAGAAGGCTCGTGAACTCTCCAGCGTGAACAAGCTCCTCAAGCGCTACGTCATAGAGAACTTTCTTCGCATCTTCGTTGGTGGTAGCCTCCATATGTGCCAGGTAAAGGTGCACGGCCTCAAGCTCCGCGGCGATGTCCAGCATTATCGCGCGGGCCAACTCGGTGTCTGACATCTCACGCGGCACGTTCCCTGGAAATGGGTTTGCAAATTCGGGCATCTGCTATACGTCTCCTTTCGGGAAATGAATCGACGGAACGGGTGTTTCTTTCCGCCTGCCCCAGTCGCTATACCCACAACTGCCGGGTTGCTACACCTAGCCCGAATTATGCATCAGCAGTTGCTTCGGACTGCTTGTCTGCCGAAGCCTGCTGATGCATAATTCGGGCTAGCGTACGTCCCTGCGTTTTAGACCATTCTCACCACAGCCACAGCATAGCACTCCGCGCCCTTTCCTGCCCCAACATCTCCCAGCTTCTCAGCGGTCGTTGCCTTGATGCTCACTATGTCCGGCTCGATCCCCAACGCCCGCGCTGTCCGCTCCTGCATTTCCACCACGTGATCTGCTATCCTGGGCCGTTCGGCCACAAGCGTCGCATCGACGTTCACAGCCTCCCAGCCGGACTGAGACAGAATCTCAGCAGTCTTCTCCAGAAGAACGATACTCGACGCGTTCCGGTACCGCGGATCGGTGTTAGGGAAGCGCCTCCCGATGTCTCCGAGACTTGCAGCCCCAAGAAGCGCGTCCGCAATCGCATGCAGGATGACGTCCGCATCGGAGTGTCCTTCAAGCCCGACCTCACCGGAGAACTCTACACCCCCGAGGAACAGCCTTCTGCCCTCCGCGAACCTATGGATATCGTATCCGAACCCGGTGCGGGTCTTCATAGCCGCGACTCCTCCAAGCCTTGCCTCAACAAACTCGAGATCGAGCGGGGTAGTCACCTTGATGTTGTCGTACGAACCCATAATGAGCTTCACCGGATGTCCGATGCGTTCGACGAGCGCGGCGTCATCCGTTGCGTAGGAGCCGTCAGATGCTGCCTCTTCATAAGCGCGCAGGATGAGACCCTTCTCGAACGTCTGGGGGGTCTGGATGCTCCAAAGCGAGCTTCTATCGAGCGTGGAGGCGACGAAGTTATCCTGCGTGGCCGATTTGATCGTGTCTATTACCGGCACGGCAGCGACCGCGGCGCCGTGTTCGCGCGCTGCGGCTATCGAGGATTCGATGGTTTCCCGGGTCAAAAGCGGACGCGCTCCGTCGTGTATAGCGACTATCTCGGAAGACGCGCTCACGGCCTGGAGTCCGCGGGCAACGGAGTCCTGGCGGTGGTCGCCTCCTGCGACCACCGCGCTGAGCTTTCCGATTTCGTATTCAGAAGCAATCTGCCGCGCCGTGTCTATCTCGTGCTCTGCGACTACCAGCACAATCTCCTCGACCAGCGGGCAGACTTGAAACGCAATGAGAGTATGCGCAATGACCGGCTTTCCGCCGGCGGACGCAAACACTTTGTTGCGTTGCTCACCGAATCTTCTTCCTTTGCCTGCCGCTGGAATAACTGCGGACGTTCCGCTCAATTGAATTATTATCTTCCTCGTATTCGGCCTTGAGGTTCGCAAAGATCATCTTCCCTGCTGCCGTCTGCAGGATGCTCGTAACTACTACATCGACGGTATCACCGGTGAGCCTCCTTGCGCGCTCGACAACGATCATCGTTCCGTCGTCAAGGTAGCCGACCCCCTGGTTCTGTTCCTTGCCTTCTTTTATGATCGTTACCCTCATATTCTCGCCAGGCAAAACCACCGGCTTAAGCGCATTTGCAAGCTCGTTGACATTAAGCACCTTAACGCCCTGGATCGCTGCTACCTTGTTGAGGTTGTAGTCGTTCGTCACAATGGAACCACTGATCTCCTTGGCAAGCTGCACAAGTTTCGCATCGACTTCATCGGGAAACCCGCCGTTTTCGGCCTCGTAGGTCTGGATCTGCAGGCTCATTTCTTTCTGCATTTGATTCAGGATATCGAGTCCTCTGCGGCCACGAGCTCTCTTTAATGAATCGCTGGAGTCGGCGATCTGCTGCAGTTCCTCGAGTACGAACCTTGGAATATAAATCGGCCCTTCTACGAATCCAGCTTTACAAATGTCGGCAATACGCCCGTCTATGATGACGTTAGTATCGAGAATCTTGGGCCGAAGCAGGTTTGAGGAAGGATATTTCCCTGGTGATGTGCCGCCAAGAGAGAGCTGCTCCTTCATCGACAGCGCCACAGTCACGCTCAAATAGCAAAGGAATATCGCAATGACGAGGCTCAGCGGCCAGGGCGGGCTCAGACTTACGGTAATAAGCATTGTCACGAGAAGTCCCACGATAACCCCTATTACACCGGCCAGTTTGTCCTGTGTGGACATCACGTCGATGCTGCGGCGCAGCCGCTGAAGCTCAGCATCGACCTGCGACCATACTATGTAACCTACGAGCAGCCCTCCGAGTGAGAAGGCCACCTTTGCCAGGAGACGACCTGTCGGCGTAAGCGGTTTCAGCGTGCTTACATCAAGCCACAGGATGCGTCCTCCGTCCACGCCCAGCTTCCTCACGTAGCTCTCTGCGAGTAGCGCTGCGAGGTAGGCGCCGGACACCATAAACACCAACATGAAAAACGTCCAGGTAGTGCGCTTCGACATAGCCATAACTCACCTCCTCTCTTATGATTATTGGAATGCCACAGGTTGATATTACTTTACACTAAGACGGGACAATTTTCAACCGTACGCCCGCTGAGCGGGTCTAGGATTGGAATTGGTTCTACGGAAACGCAGAAGCGAGGAAGCAGAGAAGAAGATGTACGATGTAGGATGTAGGATGGGTGTGTCAGTCCTACAGTGTTAAGTAAGAAGCGAGTTTACCGCATTGATATTGTGACGGGAGCATATGGAGTGCGAGGGCTTGACCTCGCTTTGTCTACCGATGACAGATCAGGCTCTCACAGTACATGCTTTGGCTGTCATCGATAAACAAAGCAGCGTCAAGCCGCCGCACTCCATAGACCCAGAATCTACTTAGTGCAGTAGGACCAACACCCAACACCCAACACCCAGCCCCTTGAGATCCGCCCGGGCGGACAAGATGCTTGACATTTAGCAGCTAAGCGGGTATAATATGTATGAATATTGAATGAGAAGAGGCTATTTGTGTATACGAGAAGATTGTGGGTTGACAGGCTGTTTGATAAGCTCAGAAAGGCGCAGGAGTCTGCTGCTATGGCGCTGCCGGGCCTCGTGGAGTTCGATGCGGAGCAGATCGAGCAGGACTTGGCCTGCGCGGAGGTCCTGGTTATTACCCAGGAAGTGGCAGAGCGGCTGATTGCAGACGGCCGGGCCCCGGAAGACCTTAAGATATCGTTTGATCTCCCGTTCGACAACGTGTTCTTCGAGTTCGACCCGGTGGCCTGCTTGCCCGGCGAGACGGGCAGGGGCATCAGGGGAGTCCTGGTGACAGGACTCGACGGTGGCTACCGCGTGCGCGCGTGGTTCGACGAGCGGCACGGCAGCGGTGTGCCGAGATACGAGTTCATAATGGCGCCGGGCGTGGAGGTCTCTGAGAAGGAAGGCCGGATTGCGGACCTGCTCTACTGGCTGGCGGGCTATATAACGTCAGCCAACGTAGTGGCGATCAGGCACAACAGGCGGCCGGAGACTTTGAAGCGGCACCGCGAGGCGGGCAGGCCGACAGCGAGCAGCTTTTACACGTTCACGGGCGCCGAAACGCCTCGAAAGCCGAGGGTTCGCAGACGGCTAGGAGAGCCGAAACCGAGGACAACGGAAGTGCACGGTCATTTCAGGCGGGCGCACTGGCACAGCCTGCCGTTCGGACGTGGGAAGGCGCTGTATCCGACAGTTTGGGTCAGGTCGCACAAGCGACGGATTCCGGAGCCTCATGCAGAGGTGAGCCGGGCTGCTTAGGCCGGGTTAGGGTGCCAGAATACGATAAGCGCTTCTGTCCACCTCGTATCTGACAAGCTTGTACCAGCGGGTTTTAGTGCTCGCGGCGACCATAATCGGTTTGCCGCCCCATTGATCGACCGCGCAGGAGAACTCGATGTCGCGCCTGCCGAAGGCTGCTTTCCAACCTGCTGGCAGCTCGCGGCCTTTCCTGAGGACGATGCGTGTGGTTCCCTCATCGCTGTCGAGCGGATGGACCCAGAGTTCGTAGGTGGTCCCGCGCTTAATCAGCCCCCGCACGCTCAGTCTGAAATAAAGCTGCTTTGAATCCTTGGCCGCATAGACGCTGGTCAGGTCGGCTGACGGACGCGCGTGCGTCACAAGTCCATCATCAGCCGGGTCTAGCACAGAAGGCTCTATGCCATCCCAATCTTCCACAAGGCCGTCCACATTGATGGCCGACACGTGGGCCATTCGTGACTCCGCAGATCGGGTTCCAAAAAGCTCATTTTGTCTGACAAAGCTTCTCAGGAATCGCCGCACTCCCGCAGTCTGGGAGCGGAACTCGCGTACTGCCAACTCCTTGTCCCGAACAGACTCCTCCTCAAGCTCAAGAGGATACCAATTTGTGTCGAGGTCTGTGAGCTTGGCAGGCGGCGCAAGTCGCTGGTTCTTGTGTATCCCCTGCGGAACGGGCCAGTCCCCGCGATGGACGAGGTAAAGGCCTACCCGCTTTTTTCTTAGCCAACCAAGTTCGTGAAGCGCCGCTGTTACAAAGGCGCTCGTGGCCCAGTGGTCTGGATGCTGGTCGTTCGGATGCGGCGCGTAAACCTCGTCGGGATTCAGCTCCCCAAGCAGCCTTTTCACATCGGCGAGGACCTGTCTTCCCCTGTACGGGGCGTAGGGGGTGTAGGAGTTAGAATAAGGCGAATAGGCGTCTCGAGTGTAAAGGGAAGTGTAGAGTGCGTTCCAATTCGAGACCCACATAGGCTTGAGCCCCCTGTCCGGATAGCCGAGAGTGATGACGCGGTCTCGCGGGATACCGAGCTTCTCCAGAGCGCAAAATGTCTCCAACTGCCTGCGGAAACCGAACTCCACAAAATAATCGGCGGAAACTTTGAGGGAGCGATTGTCCAGCACGGCGGCTGCTTTGAACCCGTCGCCGTTTGTCATCAGGACCACCCAGACTTTGTCGCCTCTTCGTGCTGCCTGCCTCAGCATACCTCCGGCCCCAATCGTTTCATCATCGCAGTGCGGGGCGAAAACCACAATCGTTCGCGCAGCCACAGGAGTCTTCCAGTCGGAAAAGACCGATTTGAGCTCCCTGAGGTTTCCCCGTCGCACTTCAAACGATGCCACGGCCAGCGACCCCACGATCACTACCGCCCACGCGACTGCGATCAGGGCCAATCTGCGCCTAGTAAGTCTATGACGGCGAAGTAACATCACGTGTAGGGCACCAGCAGGGAAGTGACAAGTGATAAGTCAAAAAGTCACAAGTCTAAAGTCTAAAGTCATTTCGTAAGGCTCAGGATGACACGTGACTCATTGCTCATAACTCATCGCTGACTTGGCATTTGGCACTTTGCACTTGACGCTTGTGACTTTCCGACTTTTGACTTTAGACTTTTATTAGTATTGCACGAGCGCTTCGGTCCTGTAGCCGCTCAGTCTGGCCCGGCCCTGCAGGAACGTAAGCTCGACGAGGAAAACGAGTCCCGCCACCTCTGCGCCGAGTTCCTCCGCAAGCTGGATTGAAGCCGCCGCGGTGCCGCCCGTAGCGAGCAAGTCATCGATAATGACCACCCGCTGTCGCGGCTGTATGGCGTCGCTGTGTATCTCCACTGTGTTGGTGCCGTACTCCAGGGCATATTCCGCACGGACGGTTTCAGCGGGCAGCTTTCCAATCTTGCGGACCGGCACGAACCCCAGCCCAAGCTCCAGCGCCACCGGCGCGCCGAGCACAAACCCGCGGGACTCGATGCCCACTACGATATCCGGCTCCATCTCGGCAGCTTTCGCGGCCATAGAGCAGACGACCTCCTTAAAGGCCCTTGCATTCTGAAGAACAGGCGTGATGTCCCTAAAAAGGATGCCGTCTACCGGAAAGTCGGGAACATCGCGTATCAGCTCCTTCAGCGTCTCCTCTTGTATTATCATCTGATTGACCCCCCTTTATTTCAGGATACTTCGGTCTCGAAAGCTGCCTCTCGATTGCAATATCAGTATCGGGACAAGGGTGTCCCGATACAACGAAGCCGGGCAAGACTCTCCGTATACGGTGCCCTCGCTATGCCCCTCTCCGTGACGATGGCTGTGATAAGCTCCGCAGGAGTTACATCGAACGCCGGGTTCAGCACCGGCACCCCCACAGGCGCTATTCTGCAGCCCTCGATATGAGTCATCTCCTCGGGCGACCGCTCTTCAATAAGTATCTCATCGCCTGATGCGAGCGTCAGATCTACGGTCGAGGTCGGCGCGGCGACATAGATAGGAATGCTATGGGCCTTAGCGAGCACGGCTACAGTGTATGTCCCGATCTTGTTCGCGGTATCGCCGTTGGCAGCGATTCTATCCGCTCCGACCACGCATGCATCGATCTTCCCCCGGCGCATGAGCGAGCCGGCCATATTATCCGCGATAATTGTTACGTCTACACCATCCTGTGCAAGTTCCCATGCAGTGAGTCTCATCCCCTGTAAGCGCGGACGGGTCTCATCGGCGTAGACGCGCAGCTTTTTCCCGCTCTCTATCGCCCCACGTATCACTCCAAGCGCCGTGCCGTAGCCGACGCACGCAAGTCCGCCAGCGTTGCAGTGGGTGAGCACGCTGTCGCCGTCTGAGAGGAGTTCGCCCCCGATCCTGCCGAGCTGCCGACAGGCGTCCTCGTCCTCCTCGACCATCGATCTTGCCAGCCGGTCTAGTTCCATCTTTATCTCGTCCACCGGCCTATCCTGCAGGCGCTCTGCGGCTGCCATCATACGGTCCACACCCCAGAAGAGGTTCACGGCCGTTGGTCGGGTGGCGCGAATCTCTGCCGCAACATTCTGAAGCTCACTGTAGAAGCTGCCGAAGTCTGCCGCATCTATCGAGCGAGCGCCAAGAGCGATGCCAAGAGCCGCGGTCACGCCGAGCGCGGGCGCTCCTCGGACCTTCATCGTCCGAATGGCCTCCGCGACCTCCCGGTAGTCTTCGATCTCGACCATTTTTAGCTCTGCCGGGAGGCGGTTTTGGTCTATAATGACGACTCTGCCGTCTATGTAGTCAACAGTTCGTATCACAGCCTTGCGTACTTGAGCGCAGTTGCGCACTTGCAGTCTCTGACGGGGGATACCCGCTTGATCATTTCCAGCAATACGTCGCGCACCCGTTCGTTGTTCGCGTGGAACACCCTCATGACTTCTTCCGCGCTGACCGGTTCGACTCCTTCCTCAGCGACGAGTCCTGTGTCATAATCTGTGATGAGCGCGATGTTGACATAGCAGAGTTCCTGCTCGATGGCAAGCACAGCCTCTGGATATTGGGTCATGCTGATGACCTCCCAGCCCATGCCGGTGAACCACCTGCTCTCGGCCTTAGTGGAGAACCTGGGGCCCTGGATCACCACGTTGGTTCCGCGTTCGTGGACCGGGATGCCGAGATCACGAATCACCTCTACCGCAAGCCTTCTCATCTCAGGACAATAGGGGTCGGCGGAGGAGATGTGAACGGCGAACGGTCCGTCGTAGAACGTATCTTTTCTGCCGGTAGTTCTATCCACGAACTGGTCGCAGACGACGAAATCTCCCGGCTTGATATGCCGCTGGAGGCTCCCAACCGCGCTCGGGCCCATGATCCGTGTGACGCCGAGCGACTTCATAGCCCAGATGTTGGCCCGGTAGGGGATCGTGTGGGGTGGGTACTGGTGCTGCCTTCCGTGCCTTGGAAGGAAGGCCACTCTCTTTCCGCACACCTCGCCGATCGTGACCACATCGCTCGGCGGGCCATAAGGGGTTTCCACCTTAGTCTCTACGGCGTTTTCCAGGAGCGAGTAAAACCCCGACCCTCCGAAAACTCCTATTTCAGCAGTAACACTCAAAGGTCAAGTCTCCAACAGTGATAGATATAATCTTGGACGCTATACGCCTCGGCACTGAGCGAGGCGAATTATAGAACCCATTGTCCACGAGAGTGCTCACGGCTTACCCCAACGACAGCTTCCTAAGATACTCCGCGCACCGACTGACCGGCAGCCAATTCCTGACTTCTTCCGTCAGCAGGTCTTTGTCGCCAGTGAGCACCACATCAGGCTGCGATATCGCAGCACTGGCCGCGACCACACAATCATCAGCATCCCGGCATACGAGGTATGCCTGAGCCACAGTAGCGTCATCCGGCAGCGGCACACGCTCATATTCGATCAATTCCAGATACCGGTCGAGTATATCACTGTGGCTGGGAAACTTATCTAAAAGTACAGCCCGTGCCTCCTCAAGCACTACGTCCGCCAGCACCAGGTGGATACTTCCTTCCAGTGCGAGTTGCAGCAGAGTGGCCTCGTTGCCGGAGAAGATAAGTCCGGACAACAACACATTTGTGTCAAGGAATACCCTGTCAGGCTGCATTCGACCTGCGCTCTGCTCGTTTGGCCTTGATCGCTTGCGCCAGTTCCTCGCGGGTGAAACCGCGCTCTTTGGCTTCAGCACGGAACTCGGTAGTTATGACGTCCAGCATACTTTGCGGCGCTCTTTCGATCAAGAGCACGCCATCCTCCAGCTCATGAATGCTGACGTAATCACCCTCTCGAATTCCCATCTTGTCTCTGTAGCGTTTCGGAAGGACTATCTGCCCCTTGGACGATACGCGAATGATCTCGCTCCTGTTCATCTTCACATCTCCGGTAGGAATTTCCTACCACCATTATACCAGTTGCGCCTGATCCCGGGTAAGAAGATTCGGCTTTGGCTTTGGCACTGCACAATTTCGGGCTGCAAAGCCGGATTAGCGGATGAATATCCGCCACACTTGGGCCGGGGAGGAATCTCCCCGGCCATCAAACTTCGTCAACTCACAACTCACAACTCACAACTCATCGCTTCCCTACTCCCCCGGCTCCCGCTCCGACTGGAGCTTCTTCTTGCTCTTCTCGAGCGCCTGGAGCGCCGCGGCCTGCTCCGCCTGCTTCTTGCTCTTTCCCACTCCGATGCCAAGCAGGTCGCCGTCCAGCCGGGCTTCCACCATAAACGTCTTATCGTGGTCGGCCCCCTCTTCCTTTACGACAACATACTTCGGAGCCTTCTTATACCTACCCTGCGTAAGCTCCTGCAGGAGAGACTTATAGTCCCTTATATGCTCCTGCCGCTCAATGTCTATAAGGATGGACTCCAACGCTCTCAGGATGAAATCCCGCGCGGCGTCGAGGCCACCGTCCAGGTAGGCCACGGCAACTACGGCCTCAAAAGTGTCGGAGAGGATCGAAAGCCGCTGCCTGCCGCCGGAGGCCTCCTCCCCAGATCCCATAAGGATCATCTCATCGAGTCCGAGGTCCTTCGCGGCCTCTGCAAGCACCGGTTCGCTGACCGCTACCGCTTTTGCCTTCGCAAGCTCCCCCTCAGTCCGGTCGGTGTAGGTCTTGTATAAATATTCGCAAACGGCTATGCCGAGCACCGAGTCTCCAAGGAACTCCAGCCGCTCGTTGCTCTCCGTCCCGTTCGACTCACCGAGATACGATCTGTGGGTCAGCGCCTGCTGCAAGAGCGCATAGTCATTGATCTTTAGCTGCAGCTTCTCGGCCATAGCCCGAAACTGCTCTAGTTCTACTGTCATACGTGAGTGGAGAGAGTGGAGAAAGCAGAGAGAGTAGAGAGGATAATCATTAATTACCCTCTCCACTCTCTCCTCTCACTCCTCTCACTTTCCTCCTTATCTTAGCTTTGCTACCGATTCGGCGATTCTATCCAGGCCGGTCTCAATTGCCTGCATATTCGTGGCATACGAAAGCCTCATGTAGCTTGGGGCGCCGAACCCGGTTCCCGGCACTACCGCGACTTTCGCATCCTCAAGCAGGTAATCGGCAAGACTGTCCGAACCCGTAATTGTCTTTCCATTTCCTGTCTTGCCTATGAGCCCGCCTACATTAGGAAATACGTAAAATGCGCCTCCCGGCGTTGCACAAGTAGCCCCGGGTATCTCATTCAGCTTCCTCACGATCACGCTGCGGCGTTTGTCGAACTCGGCAACCATTCTCTTCATAGCATCCTGCGGGCCGGTCAGGGCCTCCACTGCCCCTTTTTGCGCGAATGAGACCGGGTTTGATGTGCTGTGGTCCTGAATGCGGGACATCCCAGCCGCAATCTCCGGCTCGGTCGCAGCATATCCCAGCCTCCAACCGGTCATAGAATAGCTCTTGGAGAATCCGTTGACCGTGACTGTGAGCTTCTTGATCTCCGGGCCGAACGACGCGATCGACACATGCTTGTTTCCATCGTAAATGATCTTCTCGTAAATCTCGTCCGAGAGAACGTAGAAGTTCTTCGACACCGCGAGGTTCGCAAGCTCTTCAATCTGCTTTCTGTTGTAGACTCCGCCGGTGGGGTTGCTTGGGCTGTTCAGTATGAGAAGCCTGGTCCGTGGAGTCAAAGCCCTCTCGATCATCTCAGCGGTGGCGACTAATCCTGTCGATTCGTCCGTGTGGACGTACACCGGCACACCGCCCGCGAGCCTTACCTGCTCGGGATACGTGACCCAGTAGGGAACGGGTATGACGACCTCATCCCCCGGATTCACTATTGCCAGGACCGCGTTGTAAAGCGAGTGCTTTGCCCCGATCGAGACCACTATCTGGTTCTTCTGATACTCCAGACCGTTGTCTCGCGCGAACTTATCCACTATGGCAGCCTTAAGATCGTCTATTCCAGAAGAAGGGGTGTATTTGGTGAATCCCGCCTGCAGTGACTTTATGGCCGCCGACTTGATGTTCTCTGGAGTGTCGAAGTCAGGCTCGCCTGCCCCGAACGAAATGACGTCGATGCCCTCGGCCTTCATCGCCTTTGCCTTGGCAGTTATAGCGAGGGTGGGGGATGGACTTACGTTGCTCGCGCGTTCTGATAGTTTCATAGTTTTCTCAGCACCTTCCAGTTCAGCCGGTTTCGGGGTAGGGGTACCCCGAAACAACGGCAAAGGACTATCTATCTTTCATCGTCTTAAGTACTATCGTCGCATTGTGCCCGCCGAAGCCGAAGGAGTTTGAGATGGCGATGTTCACCTCGGCTCTCCGCGCCGTGTTCGGCACGTAGTCGAGGTCACACTCCGGGTCGGGGAATTCGTAGTTGATCGTAGGCGGTATGGTATCTTCCTCCATAGCTCGCGCGCAGGCGATTGCCTCAATAGCCCCGGCCGCTCCGAGAAGATGTCCGGTCATAGACTTTGTGGAGCTTATCGGTACCTTGTAGGCATAGTCGCCGAACACCGCTTTGATCGCCATGGTCTCAAACTTATCGTTCAGCTCAGTCGAGGTGCCGTGAGCGTTTATGTAGCTTACGTCCTGCGGGCAAATTCCCGCGTCGTTGAGCGCGGCCTGCATGCACTGTGCGGCGCCTTCGCCGTTTGGGGCGGGAGCGGTCATGTGGTAGGCGTCACCGCTCATGCCGTATCCGATGATCTCGGCGCGGATTTTGGCTCCACGGGCAAGCGCGTAATCCATCTCTTCAAGTATGACGATTCCAGCCCCCTCGCCGATTACGAACCCATCGCGCTTAGCGTCAAATGGCCTGCTTGCCTTCTCAGGCTCATCGTTGCGAGTGGAAAAAGCCTGCGCGTTGCAGAATCCGGCGCATGAAAGCGGACAGATCGCCGCCTCAGCGCCGCCCGCGATCATCGCATCGGCGTCGCCCCGGCGGATGATCTCAAATGCGTCTCCGATCGCGTTGGTTCCAGTCGTGCATGCCGTAACGACTGTCGTGTTCGGACCTTTCGCGCCAAAGATGATGCTTATCTGCCCCGTGCCCATGTTAGCAATCAGCATCGGGACAAAGAAAGGGCTCACTCTGCCCGGCCCCTTCTCCAAGAGCACCCTGTGTTGGGCTTCCCACGTGTGCGCACCGCCGATCCCGGAACCTACCAGAACGCCCACACGCGCCGCTTTCTCCGGGGTAATCTTAAGCCCGCTGTCCTCCATAGCCATCTTCGCAGCGGCAACCGCATACTGGACGAACGGATCCATCCGCCGCGCTTCCTTTGGATCAATATACCGGCTGACGTCGAACCCTTTGAGTTCCGCGGCTATCTTACACGAATGGTTGGACGCATCAAAGTGGGTTATCATCCCAACGCCGCCTCTTCCGGCGACGAGCGATGCCCAATATTCCTCAACTGTGTTTCCTACCGGCGTCAGTGCGCCCATGCCGGTTATGACAACCCTTCTACCTTGCATTACCACCTCATGGGGGCAGGGGATTTCAGATTGTAGATTTAAGATTGCAGATTGAAGGAGACTCCAATCTGCAATCTGCAATCTTAAATCTGAAATCCCTCCGGTCCCTGGCTAGCCTGTCTTTTCGTCTATGTAGCTCACGGCATGTTCGACCGTCTGGATCTTCTCGGCGTCCTCGTCCGGAATCTCGATATCGAATTCCTCCTCGAGCCCCATCACCAGGTCTACGACGTCCAGGGAGTCCGCGCCGAGGTCGTCCACGAACGACGCCCCCGCGGTAACTTCGTCGTCGCTGACCTTCAATCGATCGACCACAACCTTCTTCACGCGATCAAACGTCACTGACATTTATCCACCTCCTTACATTACCATTCCGCCGTCAATATTTATCACTTGTCCGGTTATATAGCTCGCCGCGTCAGAGCAGAGGAAACGGACGACCCTGGCAACGTCCTCCGGCGTTCCCAGCCGCTCGAGCGGTATCTGTTTTTCTATGCTCTGTTTAGCCTGTTCCGGCATCTCCTCAGTCATTACGGTCTGGATGAACCCCGGCGCTACAGCGTTTACGTTCACTCCTCGCGAGCCCAGTTCTTTCGCCGTAGTCTTCGTAAGCCCGATTATTCCGGCCTTCGAAGCTGAGTAGTTCGCCTGTCCTGCGTTTCCGACGACACCCATCACGGAGGCCACGTTTACTATCCTGCCGCTCCTCTGCCGGAGCATCATCCTGGCTACTGTCTTGGTGCAGTTGAACGTCCCCTTGAGGTTCGTATCGAGCACCGAGTCCCATTCCGACTCGGACATCCGAAGGATTAGGTTGTCCCTCGTAATACCTGCATTGTTGATGAGTATATCGATTTTACCGAATTTGTCAACTGCTGAGTTTGTCATCCGCTCGACATCGGCGGGGTCCGCAACATTTCCAGCTACGGCCAGCGCCTCTCCTCCGGCGGCGATAACCTCTTCCGCCACCAATCTTGCCGCTTCCTCAACATAGTCGGCAATAACTATCTTAGCGCCGCCAGCGGCGAGTTCCAGGCAAATCGACCTGCCGATGCCCTTTCCCTGCCGGCCCGCGCCGGTTACAAACGCCACTTTCCCTTCAAATTCCACTGATAACCTTTCTCCAATCCATTGCCTGTTCTACGGTAAGTATCCATTTCACCTCAACCGTTTCTCCGCCGCGATTATAGCACCATAATACTCATAGAAGCAAACAAACTTAAATAGCTGAACCGCTCATCGCTCATCGCTTTCTCGTCGCCTTCGGCTCGACGAGCTTGACGAGGAGAATTGAAATGGCATAGAGCACGATCAGCGGCACCGCCATAGCCATCATAGAGAACGCGTCGCTCGATGGAGTTGCTACAGCAGCAACCACCGCGATGGCCACTACGGCATACCGCCAACTTGACTTCAGCATCTTGGAGTTGACTATGCCCAGCTTTCCCAGGAATAGAAGCACTATGGGCATCTCGAACACTATTCCGAATGCCAGAAGCATCTTGGCTATGAATATAATGGTCGTCGCAACCGATGGGCGTATTTCCGCGCCGCTCGGAATGAACGACGGGGAGAGGAAGAACTCCATCGCCGCCGGCAGTATGAAGTATGCCGTGCCAACCCCGAATGCGAACAGCACTATGCACAGAGGTGCAATCCACCTGATCGGGCGCTTCTCTTCTTTCGTGAGGGCAGGGGCGACAAATCCCCATATCTCGAAGGTTATCAGCGGCGCGGCCAGAATCAGTCCGGCGATAAGCGATATCTGGCACCGGATCATAAACCCTTCGGCAACATGCGTTAAGAGAAACTTGGTGTTGATAGTCTCCAGGATGTGCGATACCGGAGCTGTCAGGAATCCGTAGATCCAGCGGTAGAGGAACCATGCAGCGACGGCGCCAACCCCGACGTAGAGGATCGAGCGAATTAGCCTCGCGCGGAGCTCTTGAAGGTGCTCAGAGAGTTCTGCCTCCCGATCTTCCACAGACCCTCGCTAGTCCTTAAGCTCCTGCGTCACCACAAGCTTGACAATAACAGATGTCTTGGCCGTTGTGGTAGTCTTGCCGGATGATGACGCTGGCGCTGGTGGTGTGTAGCTGCCGGGCATGCCCGGCGGTGGAGGCATACCAGGCATCGCTCCCGGAAATGCCCCTCCCGGAAATGTCCCTCCTGGAACAGTTGCGGCAGCGGCTGCATTCTGCTGATAATTTGTGATCATCGATCTTTCGATTGCTGTCTTAAACTCGAGCACCATAGTATGCTTTATTAGCTTCCCAAGTTTATACGCAAAATAAGCCGTACTTGTTGCCTTCACCGCGCCCGCGCCCGATGGGAGGAATGCAAACGCTGGTGAGCCTGTCAATTTCGATGTGATCTTAGCGCATTCAAGCCCCTGTTCCCACTCGAGCGCCTCGAGCCTGCTGTTTCCCTTGAACTCTGCAAGCTCGCACAGTCCCTCGAGTTTCATAGCGAAGGAAGTCGGCCAGCTTTCTCCAACCTGTACCGGCTTGTTCGGCAGCTTGATGAGGCAGTCGGTGACCTTGGTATCCGATTTTGTGGACAGGACGTTATCCGCTATCGTAGCACCCGCGGCGTCAATGATCTTATAGACGGACTTGAACACCTGGCCGCTCTGCCCAAGCAGGTTGATTTGGCCGAACACCTGAGCAAAGCCGTTGTCCTGGACCTTGTAACGCAAGAGAGCCGAACCGTCATCCTGAACATCTTCAGTTACTTGAGCAACCTCGAACTCGGCCTGAATCGGCGGCTGGCCTCCGGTAAGGCTTGTGCCATTGCTTTCCAGCAGTTCACCGTTGATTGCAACCCTATAGTCGTTCTCCTGCCCCAACCGGTAATGGTAAGCCAGCCTGATGGGTGGCGCCGGATTTGGCCTTTCAATGCGATTCTGGAGGTTTACGTTAGCCTTCGCGGTCCCCATAATCACATCCCTGGTCGATCCGGCCTGCAGCGCATGAGCTTCGACCACAATCTCGTGCTTCCCATCTTTGTAGTGGCGCTGGTCCTCTGGCAACAACGGATCGTCGATTGGGGCCTTGGTATCCCACACATAGACTATATTCGGACTTGCAGGCGCCTTGCCGTTGGTCACGGGCTGAGAGGCGCTGACCGCAGCGACAAATCGTCCGTCTATCTTCACCGAGAGGAAGCACGTGGACGGATCAGCCGCCGAGAGCGAAGACTTAGGCACAATGATCGCGACCTGATCCCGCACTACCTGGCCTTCCGTTGGCGACGCCAATGTGACCGCAAATGCCTGTGTTATGCTTGCGATTACGAGAACACACCAGAGTGCTGTAATTGTGGTAATAGGACGAATCCTGTGGATTGACAGCCTCATATAGACCCTTTCTGAAGCCGCACGATCTTTGGCTTTCCGATGGTTAAATGCTACCACAGCAAAAAGCAGCGAGTCAAATGCTGATCTGCGGCCAGCACCACCCAATCATTGGACTGCTACCCGGCCCGCCACTGTTCCCGGGGGAGCGATGAGCTATGAGCAATGAGCAGGCAGCTTTTGAAACGCGGATTGCGCGAATTAAGGCGAATGACGCGAATGGTGCAGGTTGGAAGGTTGTACCTTCTGTACAGGCTGTGGGTTTAGCTTCCCAACTTGTGTTGTCGGAGGAATCTTTCCTCCGACCTGGCCCCAGCCCCTAACCCCCAACCCCCCTTTTCGCGTTATTCGCGTTTCAGCTTGATCGCCGGGGAGATTCCTCCCCGGCGCGCGTCCCCAGGACATCCGTCCGGTCCCAAAAGGTCTTTTTCAATCTGAAATCTACAATCTGAAATCTGAAATCGCCCTGTCCCCGTGCGGCACTCGAATTAAACTTTTTGTGCCACCTGGAAGGATTTCCGTCCAGCAAGGGCTAATGTGATAGTATCGACATTTGAGGTAACCGCAGAATGGCGCATGTAATAGTTCAAGAAGCGGAGGAACTCCTGGACAAGGAGTTTCCGGTACTCGACCACGGATTTGTGAGACTGGTAGACTATCTGGGAGGCGATGCAAGGATCGTCCAGTCCGCCAGAGTCTCCTACGGCCCCGGCACTAAGAGCGTGAGGGATGACACGAAGCTGATCAATTACCTCATGAAGCACGGCCACACATCACCTTTTGAGCAGGTAGTTCTGACATTCCACGTCAAGATGCCTATCTTCGTTGCAAGGCAGTGGGCGCGCCACAGAACAGCTCGGACTAATGAGATATCGGGGCGGTACAGTGTCCTCTCGAACGAAATGTACACGCCGGGCAGACTCCCGATTCAAAGCACGGACAACAAGCAGGGAAGCTCGGACGAATCGGTGTCTCCAGAGGAGTCCGAAATGCTGATGGAAGGTATCCGGCGGCAGCATGATATGCAATACGAGCTTTACCAGCGGATGCTCGACAAGGGAGTGTCCAGGGAGATAGCGCGAACAATCCTCCCACTTGCGCTGTACACCGAGATGTACTGGCAGATAGACTTGCACAACCTGTTCAACTTCCTGAGACAGCGGCTCGATAACCACGCGCAATACGAAATACGTCAATACGCGGAAACAATATCGAAGATTGTAAAGGCTGTAGCCCCAATAGCGTGGGAAGCATTCGAAGAGCACGTGCTTTATGCAAGAACGCTATCCCGCTCGGAGCTTGAGGCCCCGCAGCCAGAGTGACAAGTGACAAGTGTCAAGTGTAAATAGGCCAGTTTATTGGTTCTTTGAAACGCGTCCTTCGACGGGCTCAGGATGCGCGAAGAAGCGCGAATAATGCGAAAAGGGGGCCGGTTGTCAGGGCCGGACGGATGTCCGGGGAACGTGCGCCGGGGAGGAATCTCCCCGGC
>JACPPP010000153.1 GCA_016190935.1 Armatimonadota bacterium
CCATCCGCGAAATCCGTACAATCCGCGTAATCCGCGTTTCAGGAACCCGAAAACAAGCTAACAGATGAATTGTTACCACATGATGCAAGTCCGATTTGCCCGCGCCGCGGCTGCAGCCGCGGCGCTTATCGTCATTTCCGGGTGCGGAGGCAGGTCCCAGAGTCCTCCGTTCAACGAAGCACGGGCGTTCGAGATACTAAAGAAACAGTGCGCGTTCGGTCCGAGATATGCCGGAACTCCGGGCCACAGGGCGGCAGCCGACTACCTCCGCTCGGAACTTGAAGCTCTCGCCGATGAAGCCAGCGAGCAGACTTTCATCGCCAGGATAGATGAAAAGCCCCTCGAGTTTCGCAACATCTTCGCCGTTTTCAACCCCGATGCATCACGGTTTGTGCTCCTCTGCGCGCACTGGGACACCAGGCCCTCAGCGGACGAGGAAGTCGATCCCGAAAAGCGAAAAAAGCCGATCATAGGCGCTAACGACGGCGCATCCGGCGTCGCAGTCCTCCTTGAGCTTGCCAGAGCGTTTCGCGCAAAAAAACCTCTCGTCGGAGTTGTCATCGCGCTTTTCGACGGCGAGGACTACGGCCCGACTCCCGACAGGATGTTTCTCGGCTCTAAGCAGTTTGCCAGGAACTGGCGGACGGTCGTCTGCCCCAAAGGACGCGAGATCAGCTATGAGTACGGTATCCTCCTCGATATGGTGGGGGACAAAGACCTCGAAATAGCCAGGGAGAAATTCTCCGTCCAGGCCGCTCCAAGAATCGTGGAGAAAGTATGGTCGGCCGCCAAACGTGTCGGCTATGGAGGAATATTCGTGGATGAAGAGCGATACATGGTAAATGACGATCACCTGCCGCTGCTGTCTGCTGGAATAAAATGCATCGACGTCATCGACTTTAACTATGCCCACTGGCACACGCTCGACGATACCGTCGACAAATGCAGCCCAAAATCGCTCAAGATAGTAGGAGAGGTGATCGGAAGGGTAATCTATGAAGAGGGCGCTGCCAAAGGTGATTGACTGCCACGTCGATACAAGACACTCGGTCTTGATAGCGCGCGATCTCCGAATCGCGTGCGAAACAGAAAGATGCGGATAGAGATTGACTAATTAACAGGGTAAGTATGTTGTGGCATGTTGAAACACGAAATACACGAAGAAGCGCGAAAGACACGAAAGTCTGGCAAGGTGGAGACTTAGAGAATCAAGCTGTTATCTTACTTATGCCACCTTTCGTGGACTTCGTGCTTCTTCGCGGCCTTCGTGTTTCAGCATGATACACTCATTGCAATATACCCGATTGATTTGTCAATCTCCATAAATCGCAGGGATTCCCTTTCGGGTGCGATGATGATATCGCGCCCGATCGTGGGTGTTGCGATCATGGCATTTTTCACTAAACCATTCAGGAGAACGCACCAAGATGATGTATGCAGTAATAATGGCCGGCGGGTCGGGGACGAGGCTCTGGCCGCGTTCCCGCCTGGACAGGCCGAAACAGTTTCATAAACTGACCTCGGACCGGAGCCTGCTGCAGGAGACGGTAGCAAGGCTCGATCCGGCGATAGACATCGGCCATATCTACATAATCGCTAACGAGTCGCACGGCCCTGCCATAAAAGAGCAGCTCGGCGGGCTGCCCGTATCCAATTTCGTCGCCGAGCCGCTTGCGAAGAACACGGCCCCAGCGGTTGGCATAATGGCAGTCATCCTTCATGAAAAAGATCCCGAAGCGGCCATGGTAGTTCTCCCTTCGGATCACTACATATCGAGAGGGGACAAATTCCGGCGCCTGCTGGGAATTGCGGAGGAGGTCATACGCGAGGACGAGGAGGCCCTGCTCACACTCGGCATCAAACCTACCTGCCCCGAGACCGGCTACGGCTACATAGAAATCGGGAACGAGTACAAGGAGATCGGCGAGGACAAGATCTTCAGGGTCAAGAGCTTCAAGGAGAAGCCGGATGCAGAGACCGCACGGGAATACGTTACCTCCTGGCGCTACGTCTGGAACAGCGGTATGTTCGTCTGGAAAGCCGGAACCATCCTAAGTATGTTTGAAACACATGCCCCAGATATATACGCCGGCCTTCAGGAATTTCGGAGAGCGCTCGGCGCGCCGGAGGAATCCAAAGTGCTGGAGAAGGTGTACAGGGAGTTTCCGGGCATATCCATCGACTACGCGATAATGGAAAAGGCGGAAAAGGTCCTGGTTATCCCGGCGGACATGGGCTGGAGCGACATCGGAAGCTGGAGCGCGCTGCACGACCTGCTAAAGTCAGAAGAGGAGACTAACGTAATCACCGGCAGCCATATTGGCGTGGACACATACAACAGCCTTATCCTCGGCGGCGACAGGCTTATTGCGACCGTGGGACTCGATAACATGGTTGTGGTTGACACCGACGACGTGCTCCTCATCTGCCCGAAGGGCAGATCGCAGGATATTAAGACCCTCCTTGACAGGCTCAAAGAGGAGAACAAGACCCGGTACTTGTGATACAATTGTTCAAGTAGAAGACGTTGGGGGGAGAGGTAGCAGATTACCTCTCCCTTCCGCGTCTTGTGGGTCAAATGTTTGCCTGTTCGGTTTCCATGTTTTGTACGCGTGCAGAAACAAGTAAGAATTAATATGAAGTGTGGGTATCAGCCCAAGGGGGCATGGATGATGGATATAGCGGACTCCGTGCACGATGACTACACGGGAAATCTCAAACCAAAAGAACTTGTAAGAGCGCAAAGAAACCTGGCGCAGCAGTACCTGGACATTGCCGGGGTAATAATTGTAGCTATCGACGCCAAGGAGAGAGTGACGCTCATCAACAAGAAGGGCGCCGAGGTTCTGGGATACACGGAACCGGAAATCATCGGCAAGAACTGGTTCGATAGTTTTATACCGGAGAGGATGAGGGAAGACATAAGAAGCGTTTTCAGAAAGCTGATGGCCGGAGATATCGAGCCGGTAGAGTACTTCGAAAACCCGGTCGTAACCAAAAGCGGCGAAGAAAGGCTGATTGCCTGGCACAACGCCGTAATACGCGACGAAGGAGGGGAGAATCACTAGAACCCTGAGCTCCGGAGAGGACATTACCGAGCGCAGACGAGCCGAGCAGGCAACGGCTCTTCTTGCTTCAATCGTGGAATCATCGGACGATGCTATAGACAGCACTACGACCGACGGCATCATCCTTACATGGAACCCGGCTGCGGAAAGGCTTTACGGCTGGCGCGCCGACGAAGTCAAGGGTAAGCACATCTCCATCATTGTCCCTCCCGAAAGATCAGGCGAACTCCATCGCTTTTTCGAGATGATCAAACGCGGAGAGAAGATCGAGCATTACGAGACTGTTCGACTGAGAAAAGATGGAACCACCGTGGACGTCTCCCTGACCATCTCACCCATCAGAGATATCGCTGGCAAGACAGTTGCGATCTCGGCAATCTCTCGCGACATAACTGATAGAAAGCAGGCGGAACAGAGACGGCGCGAACTAGAGGAGCACAAGCGGGAATTCTATCGCCGTACGGTACTGGCTGCCACCGGCGGCAAACTCGATATATGCGAGCGGTCCGAGATAAAAAAGGTTGCGGGACCGGCTGTGGCATCGTGGACCGTCAAACACCCCGGAAAGATCGGCGTAGTCCGCCACGAGGTGGCGCGCCTGCTGCAGTCGGCTGGGATGGACAAAACAAGGATCAACGACTTCGTTCTCTGCCTGGGAGAGGCAACTACGAACGCTCTGAAGCATGCTGGGGAGGGGCAAGTATCGCTGCACCGGACCGCGGGAAGAATGATGTTCGTAGTCTCAGACAGGGGACCGGGCATCGAAGCGCTGACCCTGCCGGAAGTAGCTCTGACCAGGGGCTACTCCACCACAGGCTCGCTGGGAATGGGCTACAAGGCCATGATCTGCCTGGCCGACATCGTCTACCTGGAAACCGGCCCCGCTGGAACTACGGTAGCGGTCCAGATGGCCATCAAGTCTCCAATTTTGCCGACCCTGGTCGAGATGCTGCCCGACACCTGGTAACGCTGCGGGCAAATGCACGGCTACTGCCTGCTAAACACGCAATTCGCATGCTGCGGAACTAGCTGACTGGACCGTAACCACTTGGTGGAAACCTGCCGTTCCCGCAGCATAATATATCTATTTATAGGCGTCATTCCCGCAGCAGCATAACATTTCGCCGTTTATCGCAACACCCTCTTGCATACTCCAGTTGACTCGACCCAAACAGTTGCTTCTGATTGACGGATGCCGCACATACGGGTAGAATGACACAGGCTGAGAAATAATTTCATTGGACGGCGGGACTCAGAGGGTACGCAGCGTGAGGCGTATCCTCTTTTAATGAATGGACAATCCAGTTAACAGCACAAGACGGCGGAACCATGCGAGCCAGATCATCACTTCGGGGCACATCTGGAGCGCCGTGTGGTATCTTGCCTGGCCGACGGCGATAAACACGCTCATTCTTACCGGCTACAGCATCATCAACAGGATGTTTCTCGGCCGGCTGCCAGAGGGCGTGGCGCCGGCGCTGGCTGCAGTCGGAATTGGCGGCACAACCCTCATGATCCAGTTCGCCCTCATGATCGGACTCGCCGTCGGCGCATCCGCCCTGGTTGCCAGATTTCTGGGAGCGGAGAACTATGACGACGCGAACGACGCTACAAGACAGGCTATGATCATTTCGATTCTTGGAGGCGTAGTGAGCGCCGTTCCGTTGATAGCGTTTGCAAGGCCCATAGTCAGTTTCGTGGGCGCGAAGGGTCCGGCTGTTCCCCTTGCGGCCGATTATCTTGCCATAACAGCCTACTTCTCCGTCCCGATGTTCGTTTACGTTGTCATTGCGGACGTCCTCAGAAGCGCGGGCGACGTGAGGAGAATGCTTTATGTGGGAGCCGTCGTCATCGTATTCAACATTGTGTTCGATTGGCTGCTGATCTTCGGTGTCGGTCCGTTCCCTGCGCTCGGTGTGCGCGGGGCGGCGATTGCCACCGGGATCTCGCGGGTTGCCGGTCTCTTCCTGATAGTCTGGGTTCTGCGGCGGTCGGTACTCTCCCAGTCGCTCGATCACTTGCGGCCGCACTTTGCCTGGTTCCGCAGGATAATGAATATCGGCTGGCCCGCAATGATAATGAACCTGCTGTGGACAACTGCGTTTGCTGGGTTCATCAAGGTGCTGGCTTACCTTCCCGACGCGACTGCAGCACAGGCCGCTCTGACCGTAGGAATTACAATCGAGTCCCTTGCCTTCATGCCTGGGGTTGCATACTCAATAGCTGCTACGCCGCTGGTCGGACAGAACCTTGGAGCGGGGAAGCCGGAACGCGCGGTTCACAGCGCCTGGGTCGCCGCTGGCCAGGCTGCGGCGATCATGTCATCTGTCGCAGTAATCTTCCTGCTGATTCCGGAGAAGCTTGCTGTGTTGTTTACCGATAAAGAGACGGTCGTGCCACTCATTGTGTCCTATCTCATTATCAACGCCTTCTCGGAGCCTTTTCAGGCGCTTGGAATGGTGCTTCGTGGGGCATTGCAGGGCGCGGGTGACACTCGCAAGCCGATGCTTATAACGCTGCTCACGAACTGGATTATCCGACTGCCGCTCGCGTGGCTGCTGGCGAATACGCTGGGCTATGGCGCAACGGGCGCGTGGGTCGCGATGTCGGCAACTACGATTCTCTCCGGGCTGCTGGTAGCGGCCTGGTTCGTACGGGGCTCATGGCGCGAGATTCAGGTGTGATATCGAACGGCTGGACGCATGTTATCACCTGGCCTGTCAGGAATGACCTCTCGTCCCTCTTCCTGGAAGGACTGAGGAAGTAGGCCTCGATGTAGGCATATACGATGAGCGCGACGATAACGATTATCAGAAGCAGACAGCATGATCCGCCCGCCCGCGGGCGTCCAGGCCCGGGAGGTCTGAAGCCCCGACCCTGGCTTTCCGCCTGCCGCGTCCGCCTGCGAAGCTCCCGGCTGAACACGCTTATCCGAAGAGTTTTGCCATAATTATCCATATCTTCATCTTAGCGCAATCCAGGTTCGGATAACAAGTTGAATTCAAGAACTGTTCAGCTTCGGGAATGTTTTGGGCGCATAACAGCGTATTAAATAATGATTATAGCAGCCCGACGCCACAATCTTTGTCAGTTCTTGTTGACAATTGAAAATCTGTCAGATAACATGGGCAAGTGTTCCCGCTCAGGTAGAATTACGGGGAATACTGCATCGGTTTTGTGGAAAGAGTGTAATGTTGGTTCCGCTGGATCGATGTAATAGACCAACTGACGGGGAGAGCGGATGGAGTCATCAAAACTGGCAGAGGTGTGGTCGCGCTTTAAGGTTCGAGGGGACCAGTTGGCAAGGGATGCGTTGATCACGCGGTATGCTTATCTGGTCAAGATAACTGCGGGCAGGGTGGTGACGAGCCTGCCGCCCAACGTGGACCGAGAAGACCTCATTGGCGCGGGGGTTATTGGACTGATAAAAGCTATAGATCAGTTCGATGTATCCAGGCAAGTGAAGTTTGAAACTTATGCCATCGCCCTCATCCGTGGGGCGATCCTGGAAATGCTGCGCGAGGAGGATTGGGTTCCCAGGTCCATAAGGGAGCGCGTGAAGAATCTGGAGCGAACCTACTTGCAGCTTGAGGGGCAATTGGGCCGCCCTGCAAGCGACGAGGAGGTTGCAGAAGCACTCGGATTGGAGATCGACGATTTTCATTCCCTTCTCGCCGACACAGGACGCGCTTCTCTGCTGTCGCTCGATGACGTCGTCCTCTCAAGCGAGGGAAACGAGAAAATACACCTGTCCGACGTTGTCCACGACGATTCGAGCGATACCCTGGCAGAGGTCGAAATAAAAGAGATGAAGCGGGTCCTGGGGGTTGCGATAGATCGTCTGCCGCCGAGGGAGAACCTGGTTATCACGCTCTACTATTATGAGGGACTGACTTTCAAGGAAATTGGCAAGATTCTGGAGGTCTCTGAGTCGAGAGTTTATCAGTTGCACACACAAGCGGTGCTGCGTCTGCGCGGTTACCTCCAGCGTGACGTTGCGCTGTTCCGTTAACTCCATTTTTCAGCCTTTTAGTTTATGAGAGGAGCACGAATTACTTATGCATAAAGGGCACGCTTTACTCGTGTTAGCCGGGCTGCTGGTCGCGACAGTGTTGACCGGCTGCGGCAGGAACACGCTGGCCGTGGTCAACGGCGAGAAAATAACTAAAGATGAGTTTTACAAGAAGCTTGAGCAGATGCAGGTCGGCAATCCGCCGGCGCCTGCCGGCGCAGTAGTTCTCCGCCAGATGATCGGCGAAAAGGTCGTCGAACAAATGGCAAAGAAGCGGGAGGTGGAGCCGACCGATGCCCAGATTCAGAGAAAGGTCGACTTTGAGAAGAAGGGTGAGGGAGGACTCCAGGCGAAGCTTCAAGCCCGCAACATCAGTCTGGAGGACTACAAAAAGGAGCTTTACGCCCAGCAGGCTCTGGTGAACATCGCCACAAAGGGTGTGAAAGTCACAGACGAAGAAGTTAAGGAGTTTTACAAACAGGCAAAGGACACCCTCTACACCAGGCCTGAGCACGTTCGGATAGGCGTGATTATCTGCAAGGGCAAGGAAAAGATAGACAAAGCTCGTGAGCAGATCACGAGCGGCACCGACTTTTCGACCGTAGCGCTCAATATGTCGGAAGACGAGCTTACCAAGGGATTGGGTGGCGAAGTTCGCGGCGCGGTAGTACGGAATATGCCCGGGGTTCCGAAGAACATCATCGACACGGCATTCAGCCTTAAGATACGCGAGTCCAGCAAGCCTGTACAGGTCAAGGAAGGCAACGGTCCTGCCCAGTGGGTGATTATAAAGTGCCTGGACAAGCGGCCGAAGCTGGTTTATAGTTTCAACGAGGTCAAGGGCCAGATCCGGGAGGGAATAGCCTTCAACAAGGGGCAGAAGCAGAAGTCTTTGGACAAACTGCTCGCAAAGGCCCAGGAAGACGCGAAGATAAAGATTAACTCGGACCGTTACAAGGCTCTTGCTGGGAGCAAAAAGGCGAAGAAAAAGACCGGGGACAAGAAGGATTGATAACCGTCGTCGGTCTCGGTCCGGCGGGAATAGATGCAATGTCGGCTTCGGCGCTGGCTGTGCTTGAGTCGGCTCAGAGGCCCCTGATCAGGACCGCCCGGCATCCCGCGGCGCAGGAACTTGCTGCCAGGGGGATGAGCTTCGAGACATTTGACGAGGTCTATGATACCGCGTCCGACTTCGAGGAAGTATACGGATCGATCGCGTCCCGCATAATCGAGGAGGCGCGTGAATCGGAGGTAACCTACGCGGTGCCGGGGCATCCTCTGATCGCTGAGCGGAGTGTTGCTCTTATAATCGAGCGGGCGAAGAGCGAAGGTATCCCTGTTAGGATTGCAGCGTCGAAAAGCTTTATAGAGGCGTGCCTTGAGGCCCTTATCATCCCGATTGATAAGGGCCTCAAACTCGTTGACGGTCTTGAAATCAAGCGGATGTCAGTGTCTTGCGACTGCCCAATCTTGATTTACCAGGTTTACGACAGGCTCGTTGCCTCGGAGGTGAAGCTTGTATTGATGGAGGTTTACCCGGACGACTTTGAGGTGTATGTAATCTCGGATGCGGGAGGCCCGAATATGCTAATAGATAAGAGGCCGCTTTACACGCTGGACCGCCGGGATTATGACCATCTGACGAGTATTTACGTGCCGGAGCGGCGAGCAATGAGCGATGAGCGATGAGGCGGATTTCTTGCTCGGGAGGGATATGCTATCCCTCCCGGAAGGGCAGATGAGGCATCTCCGGATGCCGGATGTGCAACTTTAGCACATCCGGCATCACAGATTCCTAAGCTGCCAGACCGGGCCGGATTGCAAATCAGTACTGTCGAAAGTTGTTCTTATGCATGTTGAAACACGAAGACACGAAAGCCGCGAAGGCCACGAAGGCCGTATATGAAAAACGGGTGGACAGTCCGGAATATGTACGAGGCTGGGCTTTTCCTGTCACTCTTGCTTTCCGATATTGCCCGTCCATTACGTGATGATTCCGATTTCTTCTATCAGTGGCACCTGAACTACTGAACAGATGAAATGCATATGAAACGGATGAGACTTTCATCCCTTCATTTTCACTTCATCCCTTCAGCGGTTCAGGAGGCATAGACACACCGAAAGTCAGCTTTCGACATTACTGATTGCAAATCCGCCCGAGCAAGTTCTTAATCTAAGTTAGAACGATTATTAAACATGCTCGTAGACTGGAGAAGGGATGACTGATCGAGTGAAAGAGGAGTTCGAGGCGTTGGTAGAGGTCGTGAGCGCGCTCAGGGGACCTGGCGGGTGTCCGTGGGACCGCGAGCAGGATCACGGCAGTCTGAGGAAGTACCTTATCGAAGAGTGCTATGAAGTTGTGGACGCGATAGACCACGGACCTCCCGACAAGCTGGCGGAAGAGCTGGGAGACCTGCTGCTGCAGGTCCTTCTCCATGCGCAGCTTGCATCGGAGCAGGGGCAGTTTGACGTAGCCGACGTCTGCGAGCGCATTAGAAAGAAGCTCATCCGCAGGCATCCGCACGTGTTCGGAGAGGTGGAGGTTGCCGGAGTTGAAGATGTGCTCCACAACTGGGAAGAAATCAAGTCGAAGGAGCCGGGGCGACAGGAGATTACCTCTGCAATTGGAGGAGTTCCAAAGAGCCTCCCGGCGCTGATGCGGGCAACGGAGATCTCCAAGCGCGCCGCCAAGACCGGGTTCGAGTGGCCCAATATCGAAGGAGTATTCGACAAGCTCCAGGAGGAGACCGGAGAGCTTGAACAGGCGATAGAATCGGGAGACAGGCAGAGAATAAAGAGCGAGGTCGGCGATCTGCTGTTTGCAGTCGTGAATATCGCGCGGTGGTCGAAGGTGGACTCCGAAGAGGCATTGAGAGAGATGCTGGATCGGTTCCAGACGAGGTTCACGGCTATCGAGGAGCGCGCCCGGACTGCTGGCAAATCGGTGGGCGACCTTACCATCGACGAGATGGACGAAATCTGGAACGAGGCCAAGAAGCAGGAGCATCGTTTTTAGGAGAAGGGCAGGTGGTAATGTGGGAAGAGCAGGGATTGGCGGTAGGTAGGCAAGGGCGGATCGTGTGCAGCGACAACTGCGTTAGCGGAAAATTTGGGGATTCAGGCAAGTGGTTATGTGAGA
>JACPPP010000171.1 GCA_016190935.1 Armatimonadota bacterium
AGGTAACAGAGGGTTTTCCCATGCCCCATGTCCCATGTCCCATGGCCCAACCCCCCACCCCCAGCCCCAACACCTGCCGAAGGCTAACGCCGTCTCAGGTCGGGTAAGAACATAAATGGACGGATAATCGTCCCAACTCGACTTGGAAGGAACTGAACGGTGAACCATAAGCGCTGGTTGTGGGTGCTGGGACTCTCAATAGCGGGAGTGTTGGATTCGCTCTATCTTCTTCTATTCCAGACGCGGAAAATAGAACATCTGGTCTGCCCGATCTTCGGGCAAGGGTGCGAGCGGGTGGCGAGTTCGCCGGCGGCGTATCCCGGCGGAATACCGGACGCGATATTCGGCGTGGCTGGTTACGGCCTTGCCGCAGTGACTGCGGCGGCAATTCCTCGCACTAGCGGGAAGGTGAAGAAGTCTCTTGCAAGCGCGGCCGTGGGAGGTTCCATCGTCGCATTAGGTCTCAGCGCGTATCTAACTTACGCGCAGCCGCAGAAGACGGGAGCCTGGTGCTTCTGGTGCCTCACATCGGCTGCTATTGCGGTGGTGATGGCTCCGCTTGTAATCTCCGGCGCCCGCGGTATCCTGCGCAGCGAATAGGAGTTATACTTAGATGCCTAGATTTCCCGAACCTGAAATAGAGCCGGCTGCCGCTCCCGATCACGCTCTCATAGGGACTGTGAGACATGCCCTGGCTGAGAGCGCGGAGATCAACACGAAGGACCTTCTGGTGAGCGCAGCAAAGGGCGTTGTGCACCTGACAGGGGCGGTGCGTACTCTGCACGAAAAGCGCGCGGCAGGCCGGTTGGCAAGAGCCGCGCCCGGGGCCGCTGGAGTTGAAAACGATCTCGTCGTGGTGCCGGACAGGCAGCCCACGGATGATGAAATATGTGAGGCTGTTGGCAGAGCGCTTGGAGACTATCCGGATGTTGACCCAGCGAGAATCGGAGTCCGAATGGTGCAGGATGGCACACCCTATCTCGCAGGCAAGGCATCGAGCGCGATGGAGGCCTGGAAGGCTGCCGACATAGCCGCCCGTGTGCCCGGAGTCAAGTCTATTGTTAGTGAAATCGAAGTGGCTCCGGGAGAACCTGTGGATGATGTTGCGCTGCGCAATCTGGTCGTCGATGCTTTGTCTGAAGATCCAAGAGTCGATCCGTTCGCAATAGAAATCTGTGTGGACGATGCGGATGTATATCTCGGAGGTGAGGTGGAGGACGAGGATGCCAAACTGGCGGCCGGCGAACTCGCAAGCGGTGCGCCGGGTGTAAAGCGGGTGATAAATGAGCTCGATGTCAGACGAGAATAGGGGCAGGAGGGATTTTGGATTTTGGATTGAAGTCCCGCCGGTGTTTCCTATGCTTCGGCTGGCTAACAGCCGAAGCAGATGTATCAACGTAGGGCTCGCTTCGGCTCTGAGCGAGCCGAAGTATAGGGCTTAGTCTATACCCGTTTATGTTGTTTAAATCGATCTATCTATCAGCAGTCAGCTTCCAGCGGATGAACATCCGCCAAACCTGAGCCGTGGATGGATATCCCCGGCCATCGTGTATATTGATCGCCGGGGAGATTCCTCCCCGGCGCACGTTCCCCGGACATCCGTCCGGCCCTGACACCCGGCTCGCTTCTCGCGTTCTTCGCGCTTCTTCGCGTCTTTCGCGTTTCAAAGAACCAATATACTGGCCTATCTATGCACAATTGATATCTTTGCTCGATTATCAGTTGAACGACACCTTGGTGCCGATGTTGAGGCTGATACCGCCCCAATCTACGTCCTTCCAACGTGGGATGTAATCCACCCGGAGCTCAACAAAGTAAGACCCGTAGAACTCCTGGCCGTAAATAGCATGTACGCCCACCATGTAGGTGGAGTCGTCTACCAACCTGCCGGCGCGGGCCAGCTTGACTCTAAGACGGTAGGCTCCGGCGCCAAACCCCTTGTAGCTCGATCTCTTGGGCGAGATGTTGCGTCTTCGGAGGATCGTGTAGGTCAGAGGATCCTGGTTGGCCTTGAAGAACCCATCGCCGCTGTTCAGAAGGCCGAGAGTCACATATCGAGTCGGCTTCCCGTCTTCATCACGCTTGAGATAGTAATCGAACCCGACCCCGAGCCAGGTCGATTCGATATCTCTGATCTCGTTATCCCTGGGGAAGAAGGCTATAAGCTTAAGTCCGAACTTAGCGGGTCTCTCGTCTCCGAGTTGCGCGCGCGCAGGCACTGTTCCAAGCAGTAGGACACCAACCAGAACGGAGAAAAGGACCAGAGTTGATTTAGTCACCTATGTACTTCCTTTCACAAGAATCTTGGAGCAGAATTAGCTCATCTATTCTTGGATTATAGGCACACACGCTCTTAATGTCAAACAGACAAACCTGCCGGACAGGAGAAATTATACTAATGGAAGACTTTCGATAGGGGAATTGTCGACTAAGAGCGCATCCTAAATCTCGAATATTGAGTGAAGTCGCATCCTTCGACAAGCTCAGGATGCGTGGCAAAGGGCTCAGGATGCCCAAGAACAATTGTTTATGGAGCGAGCAGTTCGCATCTTGGAGCGAGCAGTTCCGCATCCTGAGCTCCGTCGAAGGGTGCGGAACTGCGAGTGGCGGCTGCAAAGGCAATTGATATAAGAATAATTGCCTTTGCAACAGTCTTAAGATGCACTCTAAGGCACCTGCTCGATATCGGACGGCTGTCTGACTCGGACAAGGCGCAGGAGGTTGCTGGAAGCGTCAAGCTCGCAGGAGCTGATTCCGGTCACTGTTACAAAACCGGATGGAGCCGGCGTCCCGGCGGGCAGTATGCACTTTACCCGTACTGCCGACCCGTCGTCGAGCTTGAACCACTTCGGAGGAACGGAACTGTCTACCTCGACAACGTTCCCGGCAGTGGTCACGAGAAGCCCCATGTTGTTCAGCCCTACAGCGCCGTTGATCCCCTTCTGACCCGTTGGAACGGGTGACGGCGAGTAGGCAAAGCCTCCACCGCCTATGCTCCGGTTGTTCATACCGACCGGGGACGGCAGTGCAAGGAAGCTCTCAGGGACTATTACAGGTGATACTATTGCACGCTCTCCTGCCACTGTGCCCGTCACACCTATTACCGCTGCCTCAGTTCCGCAGGTGACATCGTCCGGCATGCCGCCGTAAAACACCATTATGCCCATGGACCTGTCGGGCCTCTGGAGATAGTGCCGGTCGGTAAAGTCACGTCGGTCAACGGAGTACTCCGTGCTTGCAACCAGTCCTTCACATCGGACGATGACGCCGTCCGGGAGGCGCTTGACTTCATCGACCGTTCTAGGCAGAGTGGCGGCGGCGAAACCCACATTGCCGGCGAGGCTGTCAACGTAACCGATAGCGGGATTTCCACCGGCATCGAGCCGGATGGAGGGCCTGTAGCCGGACATGTTGGACGGATCGACAGTCTCGCTCACCCAGCCGCTTGAGGTCTTCCACGCACAGGCAAGAGAGGAGGCGCTGCCGTCGAAGTAGGCTATCCAGGGCGCGCCGTCGGGGGCGAAGGCGAGAGAGCAGTGCTGCGCGCTATCGCCCGGCAGCGTCACAATTGGCTCTTTCTGCCAGACGCCGCCACTCTTGACAGCCAGCTTGAGCTTGACCAATCCCTCCGACGCATCGCCGAAATAGGCTACAGCCGGGCTGCCGTCAGGTCTGAACGCGACAGAAGTATACCATGGGCTTACCAGGGAGCCGTCCACTGTCTCGACCGACCACGATCCGTCCGGCATCCGGCGGGCGAGCTTGAGGGCTCTATTCGCAGAATCTGCGAAGCTAATATGAGGGACATCTCCCGGCCCGATTGCGATCACGGGGCCGGTGACATCACCAGATGTGGAAACATTTGAGACTGACCAGTTGTTCGGGCCGAGTCGCCTTGCCGCTTTGACGGTCGAACCATCGCAGAAGGCGATCCATGCAGTGTTGGTCGAGTCGAAGACGAGCGATACATGGTCCAGAAGCCAGCTAGCCACTGTCGTGACGTTCTCTGAAGTCCAGGAGCCTGTTGACTTGCTGGCGAACTTCAGCACGGTCGAGGTCCCGCCGTCGAACAGAAAAGCAACGCCAGGCGCACCCGATGTGTCGAGCGCCGCGCCGGACCAGCCTCCCCAGAAGCCGCAATCGGCTACCTTCTCCGGCAGCCAGGCGTAGCCCGATCGCGTGGCAAGTCGGACCTCTCCCGCCGCGCTGAAGACTATCCTTGGGGCCTCGCTGCCGGTGTAAAGGAGCGTTGCGTCACCCTGGGACAAGCCTCCTGAATAGACGGGCTCTATGTTCCACTGCAGGGCCTGGCAAGATGCGCTGACCACAGCAGCCAGGACTATGGAAATAATCAGTCTGGTCATTTGAATAGCTCGTGAAGCAGAAAGAGGTCGGGGTCAGGCGACCCCGACCTTTGATCAACTTTGCTAACGTGTATTGGCCGTACCGACCACGATATCTCCGTGTCGAAGCGGACCGGACGCCTTGTACTCGCGGCCACTTTCGGTGATCGCGTGGATGGTGAATTCGTCCGGAACCGGCAGCGGCGTAAGCACCATCGAGTTGTCAACAGCGATGACTGTGACCTTCGCCGGATGCCCGTTAATCGCTCCATGGCCGGCCAGAACAGCCTTGTTGCCTTCTACCGTAAGGACCGCCACGTGCGGCACCTCGATACGCACTCTTGGCCACGGCATCATGGAACTTATCCAGGGGCTATATTCGGCATAGTAGATCTTGCCATTGACACCCGCGGACGAACTCTCTGCGTGGAAAGCAAAGCGTCCCAAGTTCCGGCCTACAGCGATAACACCTTCGCCCTTGGCATAGGCGGTCACCTCCGCCCTATGGAACACGACGATGTCGCCTTTGATCACGCCTCCGGCCCGCTCGTAAATGAAGTCAAGCGGACTGTTAATCGGCTTGGCGACGATGTGGAGCCAATCTCCGGCAACGTCATCCAGGACTTCCAGAGTGATTTCAGCGTGCCAGCTATCGAGGTATCCGACGGCTGTTATGACGGCGTGGTTGCGGGCAAGGAACTTCAATGACTTGAGATCCTTGGACGCTACCGTGTGCTGCCGCACTCCATCTGCGGTGACCTCCGCGAAGCGGAAGCCTCCATGCAGCGCATCTCCGTACTGTGCAACCTTTATGTCGAAAAGACCGACGGTGCGGCTGATGGTGCTGTCGTTGTGTAGAGCTATTGCACCGCTTCCGTGCACACCTGCGTCAGGAGGCAAAATATCCACCTGCGCAGAAGCTGCAACGGAACCCAGTACCACGAGAGCTGCGGCAAGGATAAGGTAAGCAGCGGACTTCTTGTTCACTCTCATTCACCTCCCTCTGGCCAGACTTTCCCCCCGGGGTTTAGGGAACTACCTATCGAACTAAATACCACAATAATGGCCGTCTGTCAAGCCCCTTTTGCCGATCGTCAGGAGCATCGTTTTTAGCATATTCAAGGCATCCTGAGCCTGTCGAAGGGTGCCGACTACGAAGCGCCTCACCTTTCGTGCTTCGACACGCTCATCCTTCGACAAGCTCAGGATGGCTCAAGATGCGGCGTATATTGCTCACGCCGGTTAAAAACGATGCTCCTGAAGAAGGGGTGTTGGGTGTTGGGTGATAGGTGTTGGGTGATAGGTGTTGGGTCATGGGGCATGGGAAGACCCCATGCCCCATGACCCATGACCCCTCCCTGCGGCTGACAGCTTTGTTATGAACAACGGACCGGTAACCGATATAATAAGACAGGTAAGGTTTCTAAGCCCGGAGGATGGGCTTGACAAGGTCGTGGGTGTAATGCGCGCTTCGCAGACGCACGCGCTGCCGGTGACGCGTAACGGCCACGTGATCGGTCTGGTGACAGAAGGGGATGTTCTCTCACGGCTGCCCGAGGACTCGGCAAACGCTACCGTTGCGGATGTGATGAGATACAGTCCGCCCTGCGCAGGAACGTTCATGTCGATCTCGCAGGCGGCCGATGTTATGAAAATCACTGGTGCGGATGTGCTTCCGGTTGTCGATGAGCTAGGCAGTTATCGCGGAGTCGTGGTACGGAGCGACATTGTCGCTGCTCTGGTCGGCATGCTCCGGCCTCCTATGGTGGCAGGAATGGCGACGCCGCTCGGAGTGCATTTGACGACAGGGGCGGTATCGGCCGGCGCGGGAAGCCTTGGGCTCTTTCTGTCCGGTGTCGCGCTCATGCTGATGATGGAAGCGTCGCGCGCTCTGGTATGGCTTGCTGTCCTTGTCGGGGATAAGCTTGTAGGCACGCATTTGGCGACGCTTCTGCTTTCGCCTCCCGTCCAGATGATGTCGAAGGCGGACGCGCTGCGGCTGATGCTGATACCGCTTCAGCTTGTGCTGATGCTTGCTTTTCTGCGGTTCTCGACCATATCGGGCTATCACGCCGCTGAACATCAAGTGGTTCATGCAATCGAGGCTGGAGAACCGCTCAAGCCGGAGATAGTGGCTCGACTGCCGAGGGCGCACCCTCGCTGCGGGACGAATCTTATGGCTGCGGCAACCATATTTACCGTTCTCGTGAGCCAGCTCGGCAGCGGAGCGGGCGTGGTCGTTGCTATGCTCGTAGTTGTCGTAGGGTGGCGCACAGTAGGTTATTATCTGCAGCAGTATGTAACAACCAAGCGGCCTGCCCAAAAACACGTGTTGAACGGCATCAAAGTGGGCGAGCAGCTTCTAGACAGATACAGGGAACAGCCGAACATAAAGGTAGATGGCTTTACTCGGATATGGAACATGGGAATCCCTCAGGTGGCGTTTGGCTTCGCCACCGTGCTTGTGCTGGATGAACTACTAATGTGGCTGCTGCACATCGACCCATGGTTCTGATAGCTACGGAAGCACTGAAGGGAGAGGTAACAGGTAACAGGTAACAGGTGATAGGTGATAGGCGATAGGTGATAGGTGATAGGCGATAGCGGGTCTTCCCATGCCCCATGACCCATGACCCTGACCGACACCCAACACCCAACACCCAACACCCAACCTACATCCCTGATGGGCCGGTTCAGGTGATATTGACGATGGTAAAAGACGAACTGATAAGAGCGGTGGAATCCGCGTTGGAGGATGCAAAAAAGGCGGGCGACATCCGGATCAAGGAGATGCCGGAAGTGGAGATCGACGTGCCGAGGAAGAAAGAGTTCGGCGACTACTCCACAAATGTTGCAATGGTGCTCGCGAGGGAAATCGGCGCTCCGCCCAGGGAAATAGCCCAGCGGATAGCCGATCGCGTGACCGAACACAACGGAGTGATAGACAAGGTCCAGGTAGCTGGCGCAGGGTTCATCAACTTCTATCTCAAGCCGGACTGGTACCACCAGGTCATACTTCGGATTCACGATCAGGGTGAGCGTTACGGAACGTCCGAGCGGTTCATCGGGCAGAGCATACTGGTCGAGTACGTGAGCGCGAATCCGAACGGGCCTATTACCGTCGGGAGCGGACGGGGCGGAGCCATTGGCGATGTCGTATCGAACCTGCTAGAGGCTGTAGGATACAGGGTGTTCCGTGAGTATTACATAAACGATGCGCTGAACAGCCTGCAGATGCAGAACTTCGGTAAATCGCTCGAAGTACGCTATCTTCAGCTCTTGGGGCACGATGTGAAGATGCCGGAGGACGGGTATCAGGGAGAATATGTTATCCAGGTTGCCAAGGATATAGTGGAACGGGACGGAGACAAATATGTCCATCTGCCGAAGGAGGATCGCATCGCGCTTTTCACCGATATGGGTGAATATGCAATGCTGGAACTCCAGAAAGCGGACCTTGAGGACTTCGGCATAGCCTTCGACAACTGGTATTCCGAGCGCACGCTTCATGAGTCCAGCAAAGTCACGAAGTGCATCGAGCAGTTGAAGGAGAGGGGCTATGCCTATGAGAAGGAAGGCGCAATATGGCTCCGGTCCACGGCTTTCGGAGACGACAAGGACAGGACGCTCGTCAGATCGAACGGCCAGCCGACCTACATAGCGGCAGACACCGCATATCACGCCGATAAGTTCGAGCGGGGATTCAACCGGCTGCTAAACGTCTGGGGGCCGCATCATCACGGCTATATAGCGCGGACGAAAGCGGCCGTTGCGGCTCTGGGCTATGACCCCAACAGGCTGGACGTTCTGATCTTCCAGGTGGTGCGGCTCTTCTCAGGAGGAGAGCTTGTTATGATGTCGAAGAGGCGGGGTGATTTGGTCCCGCTTCGGGAGCTTGTGGACGAAGTAGGGAAGGATGCAGCCCGGTTCTTCCTGTTGATGAGGAGCGCCGACAGTTCGCTCGACTTCGACCTCGAGCTTGCGAAGCAGCAGTCATCGGAGAACCCGGTGTACTACGTCCAGTACGCGCACGCGCGGATATCGAGCATTCTCCGGCAGGCTGAGGAGTCTGGAGTGCCGATTCCATCGGTGTCCGATGTCGATTTGTCACTCATCACCCACCCTTCCGAGATCGATCTCGTAAAGAAACTGTCCGACTGGCCGGGGGAGATCGACCGGGCGGCAACTGCCTACGAGCCCCACCGGCTGACTGCCTACTCGACGGACCTTGCGGCGCTCTTCCACGTGTTCTACAGAGACTGCCGCGTTCTGGGCGAGAGTCCAGAGCTTACGGCTGCGCGGCTTGTGCTAGTCCAGGCTGCCAGGGTCGTCCTCGCGAACGTGCTCGGAATGATGGGTATCTCAGCGCCGGAGAAAATGTAGTGCGGATATAGATGACTTCTGCTCTCCAGTGGCGGACGGATGTCCGCCAGACGGGCGCCGGGGAGGAATCTCTCCGGCGATCAATAAAGATCGGAATCTCCCCGGCGATCAAGATGTACGATGGCCCGGCCCGTCTCGCGCCGGGCCAGGTATGCCGCACGTCCCCGTGCGGTACCTTTGTTCCGTCGGGCTGCTTTTTCTGTATTTTCAGGTCTGCACACATGTATCATTGTGGTAGTACATCTCTCCGAAGGTACTGCCTACCATATTACAATACAGAGAAACCGACGGCGGCCCCGCAGGGGCCGAGAAGCTGATCGCTGATAGCTGACCGCTGATTGCTTCCTCGCGTTTGACTCCCATCAGCGCCCGTGAGATAATTTTCTCGATGAAAGAGACAAATTTCTACGCCATCGTTCTTGCAGCGGGCAAAGGAAAGAGAATGAGGGATGAGGCCGCCCCGCCGGAGTTGCCGAAGGTGTTAAGAGAAGTCTGCGGGCGGCCGCTGATTGCCTATGTTCTGGATGTGCTCCGTGCTGTGGGAATATTGGATATAAGCCTGATCGTCGGTTTTGGAGCGGACCATGTAAGGCAGGCCCTCGGCGAAGACTTTAACTATATCGTACAAGATGAGCAGCTTGGATCGGGCCACGCCGTCGCCTGTGCTAAAGCGGCTCTCAGTGCTCGCGGCGGGCACGTCGTCATTATGTGCGGTGACAGCCCGGCCTTCAGGCCAGCAACTATCTCCACTCTTATGGAGCATCACGTTTCGGCTGGGGCAGCGATTACTCTTATTTCCACCATGCTCGATGACCCAACCGGCTATGGCAGGATCAAGAGAAACCCTTCTGGCGAGATCGTTGCTGTGGTCGAGGAAAAATGCGCCTCTCCTGATGAGAAGAGCATCAATGAGATCAACGGCGGGGCCTATGCGTTCGATTCGAACTGGCTGTGGGAGAATATTGACCGAATCGAGCGGAACGAGGCTGGAGAGCTTAATCTTACCGACTTGGTCCGCGTCGCCATCCACCAGAGAAGGAGAGTCGAAGCCGTGCCGGCATGTGCTGAAGATGTCATGGGCGTGAACACACCCGACGATCTGCGCCGCGTTCAGGAGATCGTGCGGCATGCTTCGACACGCTAGTTTTGGAGTGCGGGAGCGGCTTAGCTCCCGCTTTCTCCTGCGCTGTAATTACAACCGTAGCTCAAAGCGGCGGCGCGCCGCCGCACTCCAGATATCTTTACTTAGAATTTTGAGCCAGATTATTCACGAGCAGGCATTTCTCTGATCCACTTGAGCATTCTGACCCGTCCCCCGCGTTCATCTTTCAGGAACTCGACCTCGTCCATCGACTGCCGGATCAGTCTCAGGCCGATTCCTTCTCTGGCTCTGGGCTCGCCTTGCGCGGCAGCGTCCTCGTCTAACCCGGCGCCCTCATCCGATACTTCCATTACGAATGCTCGCGGGCAGGCCAGGCACCTGAGTCCTATCTTGCTCTTCTGTCCATTAGGTGAACCGTGAAGCAAAGCATTTGCCAGAGCCTCAGTGGCTGCAAGCCTCACGTCCACCACCGATTCTCCGCTCAGTCCGGCCTCCCGTGCTGCAGCCACAGCCATATCTCGCAGGGCCAAAACCAGCTCTTCTTCGGCAAGGACAACCGACTCAGTAATCCGCCAATCCTGCCTTCTAAGCTCCGATCTGTCGTAACATGATTTCTTTTTTTCCGGCTCGACCAGTGTCAACCCAAAGGTTGATGCAAGTCCGCTCATGTGCAGGACCCGCCTTACGCTCTCGCTCACTCCCGTAAGCACGATGCTCGCACCGGCGTCGTCCGCTTTATTGTGTGCGGCGACCAGACACGCTATCGCCCCGGAATCGAGCATATCCGCCCCAGACAGGTCAATCACAGTCCTTCGCCCTCCGCTCACTGCGCGGCTCAGGGCTTCCGAGAACTCGCCTGTATTGCAGAAGTCCAGATTTCCTTTAACCTTTATTACCTGCTCCCTGCCAAGCTCAAGGTCTATCGTCGCTTCGTTCACGATGCAATCCTCCTCACGGGCATACGAGTCAAAAGTCTAAGGTCCTAAGTCTTCGGTCGTCCGTTCAGGTGGAGACTTTAGACTTTTGACTTCTCCCTACAACACTACCCATTACTCCGCACCAACTATGCGTTTTTCATCATACGGCTCAAGTGCCGCGGCGACCACCGCAATATCGTCCCTGATGTCGTATTCTGAGAACCTGCTCGTCTCGTCACAAACCATCTCCACCATCCGTCGAGGATCGAGGTGCGCATGTTCGAATACCAGGTCCTGGAGTCTTTCCAGAGATAGCAGTTGTTTGTCTTTCCTGGCCTCGATGATCCCGTCGGTATAAAGGAGCAACTTGTCCCTCGGAGCAAGCATCAGAGCTTTCTCATCGTAAGTCGAATCGTCCATGTAGCCTATAGGCATACCCGTCCGGTGAAGGAGTATTTGCTGCTTGCCGCCCCGAGCCAGCACGATTGCCGGTGGGTGGCCTGCGTTCGCGAAGATCATCCACCCGGTCTGTGGGTCAACTATTGCACAGAACACCGTTACCAGCACATCGGTTTCCATGTGGCTGGCAAGCGCTCGGTTCAAGAGACCAAGGGCTGTGCCGGGAGAATCAGGCCATTGGAATAGAAACGCCCTCATCATATACCTGATCATGCCCGTGTGCACCGCGGCCTCTATTCCCTTGCCCGCTACATCGGCTACAATAAGCGCAACCCTGCCGTTTGGGAGGCTGACTACATCGAACAAATCTCCTCCCACACGAGCCTCATCGAGCGCAGGGATGTATTTGTGCCCGAAAACCAGCCTTCCCAGCCTCTCAGGCACAACCCCTACCAGACTGCTCTGCAGCGTCTCTGCGATTTGGTACTCCTTGCTGAACAGCTTCGCGTTTGCGATAACGACTGCGGCATGGCTTGCTATAGATGTGAGCAGATGTATCTCCAGAGGCTTGGCCCGATACGGATGCGGCATCCAGATGTTGATCGTTCCGATAGCTTCTCCGCCCATCACCAGTGGAGCGCACATAAACCCATGGAGTCCTTCCGCCTCCGCCAACTTCCTCAAGCGCAGGTCGGACTCGGCTGCCACATCTGTCCTGACTATCGGACGCCTCTCAGCGAAGGCAACCCCTGTCCACTTCTCTCCCGGCCTTACGTTCAGGTCTTCCTTGAACTTTTTACTCAGGTTGAACTCTTCGCCCACGGAAAGGTTTCCTTTCTTGTCCGCGAGCAGTATGGCACAGGCTTTGGCGTTCATGACTTCAGCCGTGGTCTTGACCAGCGAAAACAGCACCGCTTTCAGGTCCAGAGAACAAGTGATGGCCTCGACAACCTGCCTGAGCGAGGCCAGCATATGACCGAACTCCTCGGTCCTACCGTGTATATAAGCGTTCTGTATCGCAACGGCGGCACACGAGGCGAAGGTCTCAAGCACATCCATGCTGGCAACGCGCTCACTGTGGTTTCCTCTCTCAGTAGGAAACGCCGCCGTCAAGACCCCCAGCACTTTGTTGCCGGCGACGAGTGGGACTATCACTATCGTACCGCCGTCGTCTGAATTCGGATAGGTCACGATCCTCGGAGCCGAATGCATCTCCGGTGTATCGAGCGCGTGTTCGGCCAGCTCGATCAAGGGTTGTGGAATCGACTTCCCTTCCTCCGGTTCAGTCTGTATTGGCTCCACCAGACCCGTTATCTCATTTGTCCTGAATATGGCTGCATGGCTTGCGCCAAACAGGTCTTTAACCGCGTCGATTATCGAAGCGGCCACCCTGTCCAGCTTCAGATTTGCGGTTACAGTCCGTGTGACGTCGAGAAGGCCCTGCTGCACCTGGCTTTTCGTTCGCAGTTCGCGCTCGTGTGCTTCGAGGCTTTCAGCCATACTGTTGAAGCTTTCGGCTAGCCATTGCAACTCATCTCCGCTGTTGATCCTCACTCTGCGCCTGAAATCGCCGACGGCTACTGCGCCGGCGGCACGCGAGAGCTTCCTGATAGGGCTCGCAATCCTGTTGCCGATAGAGAAAGATATGACGAGTGCGGCGGCTGCCATTGCGATTCCCCAGACCGGCTCGCCGGATGCAAGCATGCCATACGAGGTCTTCTCTGGGTCCAGCACCGCTACCTTCCATCCAGCGAGTGGGGAGATGGCAACGCATCCGGGAGCGTCTCGACTTCCATCCAGGTGCGCAACCTCGCCCGGTGTCGAGAGTCTCACCGACCGAAGGCGTGACATCGGAAGTTCCAGACCGCTGCGGCCGACGCGGCAGACACAGTCACCTTTCCGGTCAATCACCACAGTGCTATGCGACCCCGAGGAAGTCTCAGCAAGGGCGTTCGCTATAGCTTTGGCGCTCATTACGGCATACAGTTCAGCGGGCTTGCCATCGGCCATAGCTGTGGGAATGCTCACGACAAAGGCGTCCCTGTTGCCCACCCGTCCAATGTCGGAAACATTTGGGCCGCCACGAAGCGCGGTGGTCGTTACGTCCGGCTCGCGTTCATCTGGGGATAGGGGCGGCGTACGGTAGAGTTTTCCAGTTTCGATCTCGACCAGGCCGGCGGCCAGGCAGTTCCGCCTGCGAGACATAAAGGCTTCGAGCACATCATTGATATACCTGCGGTTTGCGGGGCGCGCGGAGAGCAAGGCCCCGGCCATTTGGAGTTCACTGATGATATCCTGGCACACGTATTCGACCATTGCGCTGGCCGCTTTGGCTGCGTCCGCGTGCGTTTCCCTCGTAAACTTGTTCCACTTTGCGCGGTGCATATAGTTCACAACCTGGTGATACGCCGTAAGCAGAACAAACACCGCTAGAAACGTCGCTACGAGCTTGCCAGTGATACTCCGGAAACCGAATCTGACACCCACCGCACGGTCCTCTCTGTTTCCAACTGCCGCAATTGAAGTATATATCAGGCTGATCGGTATGTCAACAGGGTAAGCTCATCGCGTGGGCGCGTGTCACATCGAAGCGGAACATGCAGTGGATATCTGGGCCAACAGCATGCGGCCCGGCGCGAGACGGGCCAGTCTGGAAGTTAGAGGTTAGAAGTTAGAGGTTAGAAGGGAACAGGTTCCAACCTCCAACCTCCAACCTCTAACGGTCGCCCGTCACCAGGTATCCGGGATTCCGCCGACATCCGGCAGCGCCTCTTGTTTGTGCAGTTTCACTTCGACCGCGACTGTGGTTCCACCCGGTCCGGTTGCAAGGTAGACCTGATCGGCTAGAGAGATGATTGCCTTATAGCCCATTCCCAGGGAGCCTGCGGTGGAGTAACCGAGCCTCAAGGTGGCTTCCGGCAGGACCAGCGCCTCGATGCCCGGGCCTTTGTCCGAGACGACTACGACCATACTCTCAGCGCGAGAGTTGTGAACGGTGACTGTTCCTCCACCAGCATGCTTGAGGGCATTGGTTCCGGCCTCGCCCAGACATAGAAGGAAATCGTAGATCCTTTGCTCGTCCATTCCCCTCGCTTCCGCCATTCGGGCCAGCGCGTGTCTTATGCCTCCCAGATCTTTTGGCCGCTCCAGTTGGCGGGACACAATAGGATCTCCGACAACTCTTTTCACAGCCCTTCGGTCGCAGATCAGGAGCTTGCCACCGGTGGCTGCAAGGATTGTGCGGCGGTAGAACTCGCGCTTGTGCTTTTCAAGCCTCCGCTCTCTCTGCTCAGCCAGCTTGCGCTCCGTGATAATCTCCGTGAACATTATCATCCCGCCGACGCTTCCGTCCGCTTTTCGCCAGGGTACTATCTCCCAGCGCACCCATTCTACACGTCCGTCTGCGCGCGCGAACGAGTCTTCCTCGCGTCTCTCCGTGGCGCCGGCCAGACACCGCTGGTGGATCTCTAGCCAGTCCTGTTTGCTCAGTATCTCAGGGAAGACCTCGTAATGGCTGAGACCGATAATGTTTCTTTCCCCGAGCTTGTAATCGGTAAGCCACCGGCGGCTGACCGCAAGATATCGCATATCGCTGTCCAGCATCGCCACTGCGGCCGGGGCGTGCTCCACTAAAATCTGCAGCAGCTTCTCTCTGGCTCGCAGTTCTTGTTGGGCGCGTCTGCGTTCCTGGCGGACTTCGGCATCCCGCAGTTCTCGCTCTACGGCGGGAACGAGTCTTGCCAGGTTGTCCTTCATGATGTAGTCGTGCGCGCCCGCCTTCATAGCTTCTACTGCGGTTTCCTCTCCGATCTTGCCCGATACGACAATGAAAGGCAGGTCCAGCGAACGTTCCTTCGCCAGCTTCAATGCATCAAGCCCGCCGAAACCCGGCATCACATAATCGGATATTATGACATCCCACGTCTGCCTGTCGAGCGCCGCGCTCATTGCTTCCTTAGTATCAACTCGCTCGTACGTGAGGTCATACCCGCCGCGTTTCAGTTCCCGGACCAGAAGCATAGTGTCGTCCTCTGAGTCCTCAACGATCAGTATCCTAAGTGGAATGTTCATCTGGCTTCCCGTGTGCAAGGCGGAGGTTCGTTCAGCACAAGCCAATAGAGCCCCAGTTGCCGCGCCGCCTCGACAAACTGATCGAAGTCCACGGGCTTGTGGATATAGCTGTTGGCACCGAGGCTGTAGCCTCGCGCTACGTCGTCCTCTTCCTTGGAAGATGTGAGAATGACGACTGGCAACAGCCTCGTATTCTGGTCGGAACGCAATCGCCGCAGCACTTCCATACCGTCGATTTTTGGCAGTTTCAAATCCAGAAGGACGACTGCGGGAACCTCCCCTGTGTCGCGGCCTGCGTATTGGCCCGTTCCGAACAGATAGTCCAGCGCCTCTGTCCCGTCGCGCGCCACCACCACCTCGTTCGTGATGTTGCCTTTCTTTAGCGCCCGCAGCGTCAGGTCAATATCATCCGGATTGTCTTCCACTAGCAGTATAATCTGGCTGCTCACCTTACCCACCTCCATTACGATAGCGTGAAATAGAATGTCGCGCCATGTTCCACGGCGCCCTCGGCCCATACGCTGCCCCCGTGGCGGCGGATGATGCGCTGAACAATCGCCAGACCGATACCCGAGCCGGGAAACTCCTCCATAGAGTGCAGCCGCTGGAAAGGGACAAAAAGCTTGTCTATATAGGCCATATCGAAGCCGGCGCCGTCATCTCGAACAAAATACACCTGCTTGCCCTCCTGCTGCACCGAACTAAACATTATATATGCCCGTTTATGCTTTCCGGTAAACTTCCAGGCGTTGCCAAGGAGGTTATCAAGCACTATCCGCAGAAGCTGCGGGTCGGCATACGCCGTCAAGTCTGGCGCGATGTCGAACTCGACTTCCCGCTCGGGCTGAGACTGTTTGAGCGACTCAGCAGCGTCTCGAGCCATGGCGCTCAAATCGACCTCCTCGCGGTGCATCTCTGCTCGCGTCACACGCGAGAGACGGAGCAAGTCGTCGATCAGTTGAGCCATCCTCTTCGCGGCGCTGCGCACCCGGCCAAGGTAGTCCTTGCCCTGTTCATCCAACTTGTCCGCATAGTCTTCGAGTAGCGCCTGGCTGAATCCGTCCACTGATCTTAGCGGCGCCCGCAGATCGTGCGAAACCGAGTAGCTGAAGGCCTCGAGCTCTTTGTTGGCCGCTTCCAATTCGGCTGCGCGATGCCGCAAGTCTTCGTTCAGCCGCTTAATCTGTTCTTCAGATCGTTTCTGCTCGGTTATGTCCCAAAAAATGCCCAAAACACCGGTAATGCTGCCGCTCTCATCTTTAATAGGCGTCTTGACCGTGTGAACTATGTACTCTCGCCCGTCTTGTATATAGGCTTCTTCTATATCTTCAGTCTTTCCCTCCGCCATGATCCTCTTGTCATCCCCCCTGTACTTGTCGGCAAGTTCCTTTGGGAAGAAATCATAGTCCGTCTTGCCGGCAATCTGATCGGGCGGGATATTCAAGTCTCGCGCATAGTTATCGTTGCAGGATATGTAAACAGAGTTCCTATCCTTGAGGAAGATCCTTTGCGGCAGGTTCTCAACCAGAGTCTTGTACTTTTGCTCGCTTTGTTGCAGCGCCTCTTGAATGCGTTTGCGCTCGGTGATGTCGCGGATAATGGCCGTGACCAGAAGGCCCTGTTCAGTCTGCAGAGGACTCAAGCTGATCTCGACCGGAAACTCGCTTCCGTCTTTGCGGCGGCCATAGAGTTCCAGCCCGACTCCCATAGGCCTGCTCCGCGGCGCGTCCGTGTAGCCTGATCTGTGCTTTACATGAACATCTCTGTAGCGTTCCGGGACAAGGGTTTCGACCGTCTTGCCGATCAGCTCCTGCTGGCTGTAGCCAAACAGTTCCTCAGCCTTTGCGTTCACAACAGCGATCCGGGCATCTCTGTCCACAATCACGATGCCATCCGGGGCGGACTGAAGAAACCCGCGCCACCGCGCCTCGGATTCCTTCAGCGCCTTTTCCACCTGCTTGCGTTCGTCCACTTCGGCCAGCAGCGCTTGATTGGTCTGCTCCAGCTCCGCGGTCCGCTCGTGAACCCGGGATTCAAGTTCATCGCGCGCCGTGCGCGCCTCTTGTTCAGCCTGCTTGACCGAAAGGAACACGGTGCGGATCAGCGTGATTCCGGCAACAAAGAGAATAGAAATGACGAGCAGGACCATCGACTCCAACATCCGTCCGGCAAAGTTGGGCATTGCCGACAGGTCGGTAGAAATCAGCCGGATGAGAGCAATGCCCCTCCTGACGACGATGAGTGCCAGGGCGCTGGATATCAACACCCAGGCCAAGCGCCTGCCAGTAACAGGGACCAATCTGAGAGCCAGAATTGCAGCCGCCAACTGAAGGATTATTGCGACTACCTGAATGAACACAATAACCATAATTCATCTAATTTATACCCACATTTTAAGTTCGGTTGGCAGATCATTTCAGGTATTGTCAATATAAAGCATGATGGCTCCGGGTTCGTTTGCTTTGCCTCCAGAACCGCGGAGACGCGGAATGAAATTGAGCTGCGGAAGGTTGGAATTCCGCGTCTCCATCCCTTCCCCGCTTCCGCGGTTCTGGTATTCATTCATCGCTGCATTCCTGGGAACCGGATACGGCCATCTCGCGTCTTCTCAACCGGCATCGGGGTATGTATACTGAAGGGGGTTGGGTGTCAGGTGCCGGGTGTCGGTAAGGGGCATGGGAACACGCACTAACACCTAACCCGGCGGAGCCGGAACCAAGAAGGTATGCCAGACTCCGACGTCTAATCTCCTTATAGGTTGTATAGTC
>JACPPP010000172.1 GCA_016190935.1 Armatimonadota bacterium
TCTCTTTCGGGTGCGATGATGATATCGCACCCGATCATGTGGCTGTAGCCATTTTGCATTTTGCATTTCCCATGCCCCATGACCCAATACCCATCACCCAGCACCTTATTAGTAGTTACGAATAAGCCCCACGACTTTTCCGATAATCATTGCATCATCGCGGGCGATTTCCATGGGAGGATAGTGGGGATTGGAAGACTCCAGTGTCGCCTTTCCGTGCTCGAAACGCGCACGTTTTACCGTTGCCTCGTCTCCGAGCAAAACCGCTGCAAGCTCGCCGCTTGCTACATTTCGCTGAGGCCGGACAATAACGGTATCGCCCGGCATTATCCCGTCACCGATCATACTCTCACCCCACACTCTAAGGGCAAGTAGATTGTTCGACCGGCCTGCAATCTCCTCGGGTACCGTAATGTAAGATTCTACGTTTTCCACTGCCAGGATCGGAACGCCCGCAGCGATAGTTCCGAGAACCGGCACGGCCGCGCCCCGGCCGCGACTGCTGGGCAAAGGAGCAAGCACCTGTATGCCGCGCGAGACGCGCTCCCTTCTGATCCATCCCTTTCGCTCAAGCGCATCCAGATGCACCGTGACCCCCCTCAAGCTCGATATCTTGAGAGCAGCGCCAAGCTCCCGGATGCTCGGCGGGAACCCGCGCTCAGCAATATGCTTTATGATTAGCTCAAGGACTTCTCTCTGTCTGGCTGTCAGCTTTTTCGCCATCTGAATCACCCTGACGCATTATATACCAGACACCGGTCTACGTCAAGCTGTGGCCGGGCGGTTGGGTTCGTTTAGAGCGCGGATTTGACGATTGCAGTAAAATCATCCGCCTTCAGGCTGGCGCCGCCAACCAGCGCACCGTCTATCTCCGGCTGATGGAGAAGCTCTCTCGAGTTGTCCGGCTTTACGCTCCCGCCATACTGGACCCGGACCGATTCCGCCGCATGGCTCCCGAACATTTCCCGCACTGTCTCACGAATGACTCCACAGACGCGGTTAGCTTCGGGAGCGTCGCATACTTCGCCTGTCCCTATCGCCCAAACCGGTTCGTAGGCAATTACAAGCGACGCGGCCTGCTCGGAGCTCATGCCGGCAAGGTCGGCCTCTATCTGACCACGAACTACATCATCGGTCTTTCCGCCCTTCCTCTCCTCCAAAAGCTCGCCGCAGCAGACGATCGGAGTAATACCGGCCCGAAATGCCGCCTTAACCTTTCTGTTTATCGTCTCATCCGCCTCCGAAAAGTAGCTGAGCACCTTTTCAAGCTCTGCGTCCACGGTGCCGAACCGTCCTCTGGTCTCGGAGTGCCCAATAATCACATACTTGCACCCGATGTCCTTCAGCATTCCTGGAGCGATTTGACTCGTCCACGCGCCCTTTTCCTCCCAGAAAAGGTTCTGCGCGCCGAGCTTTATGTGCTCGCCAGCCAGAGCCTGGCTTGCCGGATAAAGAGCCGTGAAAGGAGGACAAACGACAATCTCCACACCCTCCACGCGCTCCGTCGAATCTACGAGCGCATTTATCAGCTCGACCGCCTCCAGGACGGTCTTGTGCATCTTCCAGTTGCCTGCAATAATCGATGTTCTTGCCATTATTCTCCTCTAGAGGTGCGGTTCGATCTTGGATACTATCGCCTGCTTGGGCTGCAATCCGACTATCCGCTCGACCGGCTCACCGCCTTTGAACAGGATAAGCGTCGGTATGCTCACAACGCCGTACTTGCTCGCCACGGACGGATTGCTCTGCACGTCGAGCTTCATCACTTTCAGCCTGCCGTCGAGTTCCGATGCGATCGCATCAACCGTCGGCACAAGGGCTTTGCACGGGCCGCACCATTCGGCCCAGAAATCGACCAGAACCGGGGTCTCCATCTGGAGCACCTGCTCATCGAATCCTTGTTCAGTTACTTCCTGCGCTGCACTCACGTAAAATTACCTCCATTCTTAGGTGTCGGGTGCTGGGTGTTGGGTGATAGGTGTTGGTAAGGGTCATGGGTCATGGGAAATGCAAAATGAAAAATGCAAAGTGCAAAATGAAAAATTCAAAATGGCTTTGACTCACAGCGTCGACAGGCTTTCTATGGAGTGCGGGAGCGGCTTAGCTCCCGCTTTCTCTTACGCTGTAATTACAGTTATAGCTCAAAGCGGCGGCGCGCCGCCGCACTCCACAAGTCTGTATCCGAAACAGAATCCTTCCGGTGGCCGGAGATGCTCATTTTTCACTTTTCATTTCCCTTGCCAGAGAGCGAAAAATGCGATAAAGGATTAATGATCTTTGGCTTATGATGTAACATTTGGGTTGCATGTTTCCGTATAAATAAATATGAAACACGCACCATTTGCATATAGACAGCATGTCCGCTATATGGCTGCTGAGATGTTTAGAGAAGGCAAGAGTAACACTGAGATAGCCCGCAAACTGGGAGTATCTCGCAAGAGTGTTATCCTTTGGCGTTCCGACTGGGGAGCCTCGGGCCATGACGGACTGAAGATAGGAACTCCTGGTCGCAAGTCCAGGCTGAACGATGCGCAGTGGCGGGATATCGAGAAGGCACTCCTTGAGGGGCCAAGAGTACACGGTTATGACACCGACCTTTGGACACTGAAGAGAATAGCCGGACTTATCCATAAGATGACCGGTGTGTCATACCATCCATGCTCTGTATGGGAACTCCTTATGCGTCTTGGCTGGTCGCATCAAAGACCGCACAGGCTTGCAAAGGAACGAAACGAAGAGGAGATTGTCCGTTGGAAGAAAGAGGAGTGGCCTCGGATAAAAAAGGGGCACAAGATAATGGAGCAACCATAGTCTTTATAGACGAAAGTGGCTTTTCAGAGCGTCCTCCTGTCAGGGGCACGTGGGCGCCAGTCGGTCAGACGCCGGTGATTCGCCATCACTTCAACTGGAAAAGCCTTGGAGCTATCGGAATGATAGCCCAGAAGTGTGATGGCAGCGATCCTCGCATGCTCATTGACATTGAGCCTGGCTCGATCAACAAGGACGTGCTGGTCAAGTTCCTGCCGGAACTGCATCGTGAGATCGAGGGACCAGTCACTCTGCTTTGGGACAGTCTGCCTGGTCACAGAAGCAACATTGTCAAAGATCAAGTGAGCCAGTATAAGGACTGGCAGATAGAGTTTCTTCCGGCATACGCACCGGAACTGAACCCGGTCGAGTATCTGTGGTCGGCACTAAAAGGCCATGATATCGCCAACTTCTGCTCCGATGCGCTCTGGCAGGTCGAGCAGAAAATATCCCAAGCCGCCGACCGTATAGGTAACGAGCCTGACATCTTGAGAGGGTTCCTTAAGGCGTCCACTCTTTATGATGACAGCACACTCGCAACATCAAAGGACAAAGATCATTAGATGACCCATGACCCATGCCCCATGACCCTTACCGACACCCATCACCTAACACCCAACACCCTGATCGAGGAAGGCGCCATATTCATGCAAAGCATCGAAGCCTTTAAACTGCCGGTCTGGCGAGAAAGGAAAGACTGCGGTTGGGCGTTGCGCAACTTAAGATGCGCGGCGTCGCTGGCCAGGCATCCGATGCTCAGACTCCACCTGCTCGAAGGGGAGTGCGCCGGAGGCCCGATGCGCGCGCTGGTCGCCGACGACGGCCACACTCTGCACTATATTCGCAATCTGGTATTCCAGAACGGCTGCAGAGTCGAGGACAAGGGAAGGATAAGCTCATTGCGCGCCCCGAAGCTCATCGACTCGGATGCCGATATCATCGTGGCCGGAGCCAACCTTCTCTTGCTGAGACTGTATACCGGCCGCGGCTTTCGCTTCGTGCCGAGATGGGTCAGACTCTATCTTAGAGTCTGGGATCATCCGGATGTAATGCTCGCCGGGCTGCACGGACCCTCCGGCGGCGCTCTTAGAAGAAACGTCAGAAGCGCAAAGAATCGAGGGTTCGGCTACGAACTGACGAGAGACCCCGGCTGGTTCGACGAGTTCTATCACAGAATGTACAGGCCTTACATTCTGCAAAGGTTTGGAGAGCTGGCAGTTGTTCATAGTTACAGAGAGCTTAGGAGAGAGTTCCTGCGCGGCGCGGGCTTGATTGTGAAGAAAGATGACCAGCCCGAAGGCGCGGCCATAATTTCCCGGCGCGGAAATACGCTTCGCTTCGTGCAAATTGGTATAATGGACGGAGATGAGAAACTGATCAAGGAAGGAGTTGGCACGATGCTGTACTACTACGCCACACTACTGGCTTACTCGCAGGGCTGCACACGGGTTGACTTCGGGCACAGCCGCGCCTTCGCCTCCGACGGCGTCCTGAGATACAAGCTGAAGTGGGGAATGGATGTGCTGGACGATGACGATGATGTCGGGGTCTTTGCCATATCCGCGCCCGGTATTACGAGGCAAGCACAGCAGTTCCTATCGAGCGTCTACCATCGGGAAACGTGGGACGGTAGGCCGTCATTTCAGAAAGTTTTGGGGTAAAAAGCCACGGGTAATAGTTTTATGGAACATAGTGTGAAGGGTCCTCGGTTGAATTGGACCCGTGTTTGTGCAACCTGGCTGGCGGCTGTGTTTGTATTGTTCGTGAGTACGGGATGCGCAAAACGCCTGGTCACCGGCAGCATAGAGAGAAGAATCGCTTACAGCCTTTTGGAAATAGTCGGTCCTGCGGAAAGCTACGAGGTTAAGGTGCAAGGTTCGACGCGGAAGATGATGCAAGGCCGAATTAGAGAGGTGATCGTTCACGGCAAAGGTGTGTGGGCGATGCCCGATTTGTGCCTGGACAGACTTGACGTTCGGATGACGGAGGTTCTGGCAGATCCGGACACATCGACTCTTAAGAGTGTTGGATGCCTCGTTTTTGAGGCCATAGCGTCGGAAAGGTCGCTGAACGAATATCTCGCGGCAACGCGGCCCGATGAAGCACGAGTGGAACTGCTGGACGGCAGTATGATAGTGAGGGCGCGGCCAAGGGTGCTTGGCATCCCGGCGTCGGTTATCTTGACGGGACGACTGGCGCCGAGGGGCGAGAAGCTGGATTTTGAGGTCGAACACCTGGAATTCGTGGGGTTGAACACTCCCGCCGTTGCGGTGGAAGTGGTCGAAAACAGGATTAACCCTATACTTGACTTGGGCGAAATGGGTTTTGAGCCCGAGCTTGAATCTGCAAAGATAGCTGCGGGCGCGGTCACGATTACCGGCAAGGCTCATCTGGCAGGAACGCTTCCGGCCGGACGAGCCACTGAGAACTATCGAAACTGATAAAGCGGGAAAGCCCGCTTTAGAGGAGTTGAGAAACGATGTATACGATACTGTGGGTTCTAATTATCACACTGTTCGTGTTGTGGCTCGTGGGCCTTGGTGTGAACTGGGGTAGCTGGCTTTGGATCCTTTTCGTAGTTGCTGTGATCCTGCTGCTGTTCAACCTGTTCACAGGCCGGCGTGTCGTAGCATGACGACTTTCGGCTGTTGTTGGGGGTGGTGAATGCCTGTTCACCACCCCGCCCGAATCCTACGTAAGCAGGCTTCGGCAGACAAGCAGTCCGAAGCAACTGCTTACGTAGGATTCGGGCTAGGTTTCCTCGCCTTCTTCCATTCCACCCGACATCAGAATGTCCTCGATATCGTCTCCAAAATCCTCTCCTAGTTCCCCCTTCATCTCGCGCATAATCTTTCGCATCGAAGATGGATCATCAGGATCTGACGTCTCCGCCATATCGGACAACGAATCGAGCGCATCTTCGTCCGACCTCCCGCGCGAGAAACGGGAAACCAGCTTCGTAAGATCCTCGCCGCCGCACTTAGGGCAGGCCGGAGAATCTGCTGAAGACACCACCCCTACAAGCGCCGTAAACTTCCTAGCGCAAGAATTGCATACATACTCGTAAAGAGGCACCCGGACTCTACCTCCCCCGGATAGAATAAGAATGGCTTTCACAATGACAGAAGCATCTTACCACGTTTTTTGCGCGCAAGTCGACACAACTGGCTTCCATTTTGCCGAAAAGTCTGCTATTCTTTCGATACGATACCCGTGCCTATCAGCCGTAAAACTGCGGCTTTCGACCAGCGCCAGTAGGTTTTGGTGAGGCTCTGCGGTGGGCAAAAGGTAGGGATAGCAAACGAGCGAGAGGAGGAACGTATGCAGTACACGTATCTAGGCCGCACCGGCCTGCAAGTGAGCCGGTTGTGCCTCGGCACAATGAATTTCGGCCCAATTACATCAGAGGAAGACAGTTTCAGAGTCATGGACCGGGCGCACGAGCACGGCATCAACTTCTTCGATACCGCCAACGTATACGGGTGGAAAATCGGAGAGGGAGCAACCGAGCAAATTATCGGCAGGTGGTTCGCGCAGGGTGATAGAAGAAGAGAAAAAACGGTGCTGGCTACAAAAGTCTACGGCCAGATGGGAGAGTGGCCGAACGAGTCCAAGCTGTCGGCGCTGCACATCAAAAAGGCCTGCGAAGCAAGCCTCCGCAGGTTGAAGACCGACTATATAGACCTGTATCAGATGCACCACATCGACCGGGCGACGCCGTGGGAAGAGGTATGGCAGGCAATGGAGCAACTGGTTCAGCAGGGCAAGGTCATCTATATCGGCAGCAGCAATTTTGCAGGCTGGCACATCTCGCAGGCAAACGAGGATGCGAAAAGCCGCAATTTTATGGGCCTGGTTTCCGAGCAGTGCCTGTACAACCTGCACGCGAGGATGGTTGAACTTGAGGTGCTTCCGGCCTGTGAGGACTACGGCCTCGGAGTGATCGCGTGGAGTCCGCTGGCAAGCGGCATGCTTGGCGGGGCACTCAAAAAGGCCGCAGAGGGAAGGCGCGCCCAACCGGGAGTCCAGGAGCAAATCGAGAAACACCGGGCGAAGATTGAGCTGTACGAGGCTCTGTGCGACGAATTAGGCGAAAATCCCGCAGAAGCAGCGCTCGCCTGGCTGCTTACAAATTCCGTCGTCACCGCGCCTATAATCGGCCCCCGCACCATCGAACAACTCGACGGATCGTTGAGAGCACTCAAGATTGCCCTGTCTACGGAAACGCTGGCCAGACTGGATGAGATATTCCCCGGCCCCGGAGGCCCCGCACCGGAGGCCTTTGCGTGGTAAGGGTCATGGGGCATGCTAGAGGTTAGAGGTTAGAAGTTAGAGGTTAGAAGGGAACTGGCTGATGGCCCGGCCCGTCTCGCGCCGGGCCTCATGCTGAGCCTGTCGAAGCATGTCGCACGTCCCCGTGCGGCTCCCCCGGTTCAGGAGATGTTCAACGGTAAAAAGCCTGCTCTTACCCCAGCAGCCTTCTTATCGTTGAAATACCACCCTCAATGGCGGCCCTCGATGACGGGATGGGCAGGACCTCAAAGGAGAGCCAGCCTTTGTACGACATCTCCTTCAGCGCGTCTACAACTGCCTTCAAGTCCAGGTGCCCCCGGCCTGGAGCCTGACGATTCGAGTCCACAAGGTGCACGTGCCCCAGCCTGCCGCCGGCCTTCTTCAGGCTTTGCGGTATGTCCACCTCCTCAATGTTCTCATGGAAGGTGTCGGCAAGAAGCTTCAGGTTCGATGCGCCAACTTCGTCTATGACGGCAAGCCCGTCGTCCACGGTGTTGATCCAGTCGCACTCATACCTGTTCAGTGGCTCAAGCAGGACCGTAACACCATCAGATTCTGCTATTGAACAGACCTCCCTCAAGCACTCTATGGCATTGGCGCGATTCCTCTGCCTTGTCTCCGGCTCCAATCCTACTTTGCCGCTCATTACCCCTATGGTCACCGCCGAGCCGAACCCGGAGGCAAGGGATATATGTCCCCTCACACGCTCCACGGCGGCCCTTCTTACCTCAGGGTTGGGGTCGGAGAAGGTAAGCCCGTCCTCACCTGCCGCCATGCCCGTGCCAAGAGTTGGGACGAACAAGGTGTAATTTTTCATAAGCTTTAGAAGGGCGGCCCGGTCGATGTCCCCGGACTGCCTCAGATGGAGCTCCACACCGTCGTATCCGAGTTCGGATGCAGCGGCAAAAGCATCGGCCACATCACCTCGCATCACTATGGGCGCAAACTTTGCCACGCTTGGAGTAGCTGTCAGTGCAATCTTCATATTTTCACTCTCTCAGCGAGATTTCAACCAGCACGGGTCTATGGTCGGAGGCCGGGCTCTCGATGACTGACGATTTTCCGGCAGCGATCTCAGGGCTGCCGAGTATGTAGTCGATGCGCGCGGACGGCTTATCCGCCGGAAAGGTCGGAAGAGCATATCCTGCTTCGACGGCCAGGTCGTGCAAACCGGCTGCGGAGATGAACCCCGTGACCGGCGGGCTGCTTTCAATGTCGTTCAAATCTGCGCAGATGAGCTTTGGTGCCGGAACTGCGCTCACAAGCGCGGAGGTCTCAGCCGCCTGGACTACGCGCTCCTCGGCCGAAAGCCCCCAGTGGGTGCAGAAGACCGTGACCGGACTGTCTGGCGCGTCTATCGTCACCTCAAGCAGTCCTCGTTGCTCTCCGAAGCTGGTCAGGCTGTGCGATTTCATATCGAGAAGGGGATACCGCGTAACGATCACATTTCCCAGGCTGCCCGGGCCGAAGGAACAGTTTCTCTGATATACAAACTGCATCCCAAGTCGCTCTCCAAGCCACCTCGGCTGATCGATGAACCGGCTCCTCGGCAGCCTCCGCTCGGCCTCCTGTATGCAGACTATTTCCGCCCCGGAAGCTCGTATAACGTCCGCGACCCTTGTAATGGACCGTGTGTGGTCAACTCCAAGTCCGCCATGGATATTGTAAGTGAGAACTATCATGGCTGGCAGATGCCGGATATGAGATTTTAGATTTTAGATTTTAGATTGCAGATTGAAGCTTTAAGGTAACAGGTAACAGGTGATAGGTGATAGTGGGGCCATTTTGCATTTTGCACTTTGCATTTTTCCCCTGAACTTGATTCAGGGGCATTTCCCATGGCCCTTACCAACCCTTAACCCCCAGCCCCTAACCCCTGCTGAAAGCTGATGGCTGACGGCTGAAAGCTTAACGCTCGATCATCGTCCCAATGCCGGTGTTGGTGAAGATTTCCATCAGCAGGGCGTGCGGGAGCCTTCCATCTATGATGTGCGCTCGCTCCACTCCGCCTGCAAGCGCCGTAATGCAGGCCTCGACCTTTGGTATCATACCTTTGTCGATCTTGCCTGACCGAGTCATCTTCTGTGCGTCATCGACCGTAAGCACAGACCGGAGCGTGGAGGGGTCATCCTTGTCGTCGAATATGCCCTTGACATCCGTGAGGACTATCAGCTTTGTTGCACCAACCTGCGCGGCAATGGCGCCTGCGATGTGATCGGCGTTGATGTTAAGACTCTCACCCTCCAGCCCGATCGCAACGGACGAGATGACCGGAATGTAACCCTCCCCCGCGAGCGTCTCAAGGATCTCGGGGTTGATTTGCTTCACTTCGCCGACCAGTCCGAGGTCCACACCGCCCAGTTTCTTCTCTGCTACAATCAGGTTTGCGTCCTTGCCGGAGAGCCCTACTGCGAGCCCTCCATGCGTGTTGATAATGGAGACGATGTCCTTGTTAGTCTTGCCGGCTAGGACCATCTGCACGATCTCCATCGTCTCCTCATCGGTTACTCTGAGGCCGCCGATGAAAGCTGGTTCCTTGCCCACTCTCTTCATCATCCCACTTATCTCCGGGCCGCCCCCGTGGATAAGGATGGGGTTCATCCCGACAAAGCGCAGCAGGACTATATCCTTCAGCACCGAGACCTTGAGATCGTCGTCTACCATGGCGTTTCCGCCATACTTGATGACCATAGTCTTGCCGTGGTACCGCTGGATATACGGCAGGGCTTGAATCAGTATATCGGCCTGTTCAGAACTATAGTCCATCACTAATCACTTTGACCCAGACATTTCTCGATCTCGGCCCGTCGAACTCGCAGAAGTAGATCCCCTGCCACGTGCCGAGAGCCAGCTTTCCCCTTCCAGCAGCACCTGCACTGAAGAGCCCATCAGACTCGCTTTGATATGTGAATCGGCGTTGCCCTCGGTGTGGGAATAGCCGCTGTCGCGCGGCACGAGCCTGTTTAGAGTTGAGATAATGTCGCGAACCACGCTTGGGTCGGCGTTCTCGTTGATTGTGACCCCCGCGGTTGTGTGCGGGACAAACACGGTCACTATGCCATCGCTTATGCCCGACTCACGGACAGCCTCCATTACCTGACCGGTAATATCCACAAATTCGGTTCTCTGGCTGGTACCTATCCTGAAGCTGGTCACTTCGACCTCCTCCGGCGGACACGGTCAAGCAAAAGCCTGGGATTCTCGTAAAGCACCTCCTGGGCCTCGGCCTTAGTGAGTCCGGCCCCGAACGCCACAGCAATCGCGTGCTTTTCGGTGAGCAGGTCTCCGGTCATGTGGCTGTCTGTATTCAGCAAGAACTTCGCCCCAGCTTCGCGGCCAAGCTGAACCACACGTCCGTTTCCCAATGAGTGACCCTTTCGGCAACTGATCTCGAGGAACACCTCCCGCTCGGCGGCGAGCTTCGCATCCTCAGGGTCAAGCAGACCCGGATGCGCCAGGATGTCCACCTTTCCCGAGAGAATAGCCGCACGGTTCGTGCCCGGCTCGACCGGCTCGACTATGGTCTCGCCGTGGACCACTATTATCTCCGCTCCTGCGGCGATTGCGCGCTCGGCAACCTCCGCAATCCCCGCCGCCGGCACGTGAGTTATCTCCCCGCCGGTCAAGACTTCAATGTCCCAGCAGCGCATGCCAAGCTCAGCGTCCCGTTTGGCCTCTCTGATAACGCGCTCGGCGGTGGAGTCGCTGATGTGGTCGGCTGTGGCCATCGCCGTGTAGCCGTTCACCACACACCGCCGGATAAGCTCCGTCGGCAGCAACTCCCCGTCGGACAGAAATGTATGCATGTGAAAGTCGTATAACATAAGCTATCAGTCGAACAGTGACCTGATTGACCTGTCTTCGTGCACGCACAGGATGGCCTCTGCAAAAAGCGGCGCGACGGAGAGCACCTTCAGATTGGGAAGCCTGCCGTCCGGCGGCGCTGGGATCGTGTCTGTAACGACGACCTCCTTTATCTCCGGTCTGTTCAGCCGCGCGAACGCCGGCTCCGTCAGAACGCCGTGCGTTGCGGCAATGTAAATCTCCGGTTTGCAGCCATATTCCAAGAGGGCATCGACACATTCATTGATACTTCCGCCCGTCGTTACTATGTCCTCGACGATGATCGGGATCTTGCCTCGGACATCGCCGGCCAGGTGTGTCATCTCAGTCTTCTGATGAGTCGGATGGAACTTATATCCGACTGCGATAGGAGCATTCAGCCTGCTTGAGACCTGTCGCACAGTCTTCACCCGACCCTCATCGGTGGAGACTACGACGGTATTCTCCAGGTTCTTCTCCTTGAAGTAGTTCGATATGGCCGGAATCGACGTCAAATGGTCAACAGGGATGTTGAAGAACCCCTGTATAGCTCCTGCGTGAAGGTCCATAGTCATGATCCTGTTTGCGCCTGCGGCTGTGAGGACATCGGCCACGAGTTTTGCGGTTATAGGCTCTCGCGGGGCATCTTTTTTCTCCTGCCGGGCATAGCCATAGTACGGAACAACTGCGGTGATGCTTGCAGCCGATGCCCTGCGGAGCGCGTCCATCAGAATAAGCAGTTCCACAAGGTTAGTATCGACGGGTGGGCAGGTCGGCTGTATCACGTAGGCATCGACACCTCTCACGCTCTCCAGGTATTTTACGTAACACTCCCCATCGCTGAACCTGGATACGGTCAGATCGCCGAGCGGCGCGCCAAGATGCTGCGATATTCGCTCTGCAAGGTGTCTATTAGCCGTTCCCGCAAAGAGCTTCAGGCCGCCGTTTATCCGAGACATAGGCCGATTTCCTCCACAAAAAACGAGCAAATCCAACGCACGCGTTGGACTTGCCGGGTACGTCTTGCTGCACAGTTATTATACAACCAACCCGGGTTCAGCTTCAAGCAAAGAAACTCGCTGACGAAAAGAAGGATAGTCCGCGGTTGTGTCGAAGATCAAGAATAATCACTGACTCTTCGGCTTCAGCAGAAAGGGAGGAGTTGTTATGTCGCAGTCACAGGCTATCGGGTACCTACTCATCCTACTCGGCGCAAACATAATTTACTTTCTGCCGCTTTTCACTATTGCATATAAGTCCGATCACCAGTTGAGTTGGCTCGCCTTCATACCATTGGCTAACCTCTGGCTGCTGTGTGATCTCGGTGACAAGCCATCTTGGTGGATTGTATGTATGCTCCTTGCGCCCCCGGTCAACTTGATCTTTCTGGCTCTTGTATGGATGTCGATCGCAGAGACCACAAACAAGAGCGAGTGGTGGGGACTGTTGATGGTTTTTCCGATCATCAACATATTTGTCGGTTACTATCTTGCGTTCTACGAGCCCGAGGACGTCAAGTATATAGCGGAGAAATAGAGGCAGGAATCAGCTAACCGCAGGGGAGATTCCGACTCTGGTATGATAGGGGTAGGGAAGGCCGGTTACCCGGTCTCCCCTCCCTCCGAACCGTGCGTGCGGTTCTCCCGCA
>JACPPP010000160.1 GCA_016190935.1 Armatimonadota bacterium
AAGAGTCGTATTATCCATTAGGGATACCTCCGATTTCCGCAAAATTGTTCTTCTAACAACTTGTACGGCAAATGCAGAGTGTATCCCTCCTAAGCTCATCACGAATTATTCGGGCTAAGCGCCTAAGCGCCTTAGAGCAGGGCTTGAGAACGGCGCATCGGGAGTCACAACCAACCCCGTGCTGACAGCCCAGGCACTGAAGTCACATCCGGAGAAATGGAGAGGTCTCCTCGAGTCAGTCAGGGGAGATCTGGAGCCGGATGAGAAGGTCGAGATTCTGATGCGTGGAGTTGCCACAAGTGCGGCAAGGACGTTTGAGCCGGTCTATAACAGGACCAAAGGTCGGCAAGGGTATGTTTGTGCACAGGTAAATCCTGCAAAGGCGGCAGGTATGAGTCCCAGACCCTGTTTTGCGGTGATAATGCTAGGAAGGTTGGACGACTATCTGCGGGATGTAGCGAAGGACGGACGAACCTCAGCATCTGAATCCGATATCAAACAAGCCGGACTTACAGTAACCAAACAGGCGTATCATATATTCAAAGACCGGCGATACGAGGCCAAGCTGCTTATTGCGGCGCTTCGCGGGCCGCACCATGTCGTAGGGCTGGCAGGAGGGGATCAGGTAATGTCGATCCATCCGAAGATCCAGGAGAAGCTCGCCGGGCAGGAACTACCGCGAGAGCCGGCCATTCACACGCCTATTCCACCTGACGTGATCTCGAGGCTCGCGCGCATTTCTGAGTTTGTAATGGCTTATGAACCGGATGGGATGTCACCTGAAGATTTCATCACCTTTGGTCTGACCCAGAAAACCCTGACCCAGTTCAGCGAAGCCGGTTGGTCGTTGCTTAATCATCTGGATATCCTGCCTGTCTAGCGATGTTTTTCCAACGTCGCTAATCCAAATACATTCTTCCATATCAAATATATCCTCTGCAAGTTCAAATTCGAAACCTTACCGCTTCCTCAATGACGATCATCCCTGTCCACCCATATCTTGTCGCCTCAGTTCGTAGCGTGCCAATATAACAGATGCTATATGCCACTTGACTTAACGCACGCCAGGTGTTATATTACCGCATACGGCGAGCAGCCAGGGCTATAGCAGGAGAATCGGGGATTGAAGACCATTGTTCCATATGACTACTCGGACAGAATACGGAGACTGCGATCCAAGATCGGGCTAACCCAAGTCGATTTTGAGCAGAAGCTCGGCGTATCGTTTGCGTCGGTCAATCGTTGGGAGAACGGCAAGTCCAAGCCCACGCCTGTCGTGTGGGATATGATCGAGCGAGCAGAGAGACTCGGCGATGAGGAGGGCGATCATATCCCGTCCCACTCCGCGCGTCTCCATGGAGAGGCTTCCTCCGTGCGATCATCGGCCTTAGTAACAGATTTTTCGGCACGCTCGGAGGTCGTGCGTGCTGTAGTGGAAGGGCAGCGACTCGGATACGCTCATCTGTGCAATCCCGCGTTTGCCGCAGAGATGTCGCTCGTCGATCCTTTGCCGCACCAGCGCATCGCTGTCTACGAGAGCATGCTGCAGCAGTCGCGGCTACGGTTTCTTTTGGCGGATGACGCTGGCGCTGGAAAGACAATCATGGCCGGGCTCTACATGCGTGAAATGCTCAGCCGCCGACTAATACGGCGTGTACTCATCGTTCCACCCGCTGGCCTTGTGGGGAACTGGAAACGTGAATTGGAGACGCTGTTCAGCCTGGAATTCCGTATCATCACAGGCGCGGACGCTCGCAACGCGAACCCATTTCTCGGCAATGGAAGTGACCATATCATCGTGAGTGTTGACACACTCGCGGGTGAACTCACATTTCGATGTCTCCAGCACCCCGATGTGGAACCTTACGACCTGGTGATCTTTGACGAAGCACACAAGCTTGCTGCAAACCGAGAGCAAGACTTCCACGTCCGCAAGACAGATAGGTATAGAGTAGCCGAGGCCCTTGCGGGGATACACAGCGACATCCAGAGGTGGCAACTCACCTGGAAGTCGAAGCACTTGCTGCTGCTTACCGCCACACCGCACATGGGTAAGGACTTTCCTTACTACTGCTTGTGGCATCTCCTTGAGCCGGAATCGCTATCAACATTCGATGCGTTCAACTCATATCCACCCGATGCCAGAGCCAAGCACTTCCTCCGACGTACTAAAGAGGAAATGGTCTATCTCGATGGTCGCCCGATATTTCCTATGCGGATATCGGACACGCTCAGCTACGACTTGACCCAAGGAGAGATCAGCGAGCAGAAGCTATACGATGAAACGACCGAGTACATCCAAACTTTCTATACTCCCATGAGCGTCATGAACACCGCGGCGGCGCAGTTGGCGAAGAGCGTATTCCAGCGACGTTCCGCCAGTTCCACGTTCGCCCTCAAGAGATCGCTGGAAAAGCGCTACGGGAAGGTCACTCAGTATGTGGCCGATATCAAAGCGGGCAAGATAACCGCCAAGCAGTTGGCGTCACGGGCAAAGCGTCTGCGTGACCTCTTCGATGATCAAACCGCCGACGAGGAGGCTCTGAACGACGGCCGCGAAGCCAATGAAGTGGCCGAAGACGATATCATAAGCGGAGTGATTGCGCGCTCAGTCGTCGACCTTGAGGCCGAGGCCGCCAAGCTGGAGTCGCTGGTCAAGCTCGCCGACCAGGTACTGAACAGGGGCGACGAGTCCAAGTTCGCCAAATTGCGCGAGGTGATCCAGGATCCGGAGCACAGAGATGAGAAGCTGATCATCTTCACAGAACACCGAGATACCCTAACCTACCTTGCAAACCGGTTGGAGGGCCTCGGTTTCACCGGCCAGGTAGCCAGACTTCATGGCGGCATGGGATATCAGGAAAGGCAGGAGCAAGTAGACTTCTTCCGCAAACCAGCCGGCCGGGGAGGCGCGACATATCTCGTGGCCACGGACGCGGCGGGTGAAGGCATAAACCTCCAGTTCTGCTGGCTGATGGTGAATTACGATGTTCCGTGGAATCCGGCGCGACTGGAGCAGAGGATGGGCAGGATTCATCGCTATGGTCAGAAACACGATCCTGTGATCATCCTCAACATCGTGGCTGGCAAGACTCGGGAAGGCCGCGTCATCAAAACGCTGCTCGACAAGCTGGAGCGAATCAGGAAAGAGTTGTCATCGGATAAAGTCTTTGACGTGGTCGGTCGCGTGCTTGAGGGAGTGTCGATCAAGTCGTATATCGAGCGAGCGCTTACCGAAGAGGGTGCGGACAGTGCTGTGCGCGAGATCGAAGAACGACTCACTGAGGAACACGTCAAGCACGTCCAGGAAGAAGAGAAGGGCCTATACGGTCGCGTGGGCGACGTCGAGGTCGAGCTTCCCAGACTTAGGGAGGAAATCGAACGGGAGACCTATCGCCGGCTGATGCCCGGCTATGTGCGGAGATTCCTGGAGACATCGATCCCTCTTATAAGCGCAAAGATCTATGGCGACCCCGGAGACGTGTTCTCCATTGAGGCAGTACAGCCCAAGGCTCTCGACCCCCTGCTTCCCGTACTGGAGAAATACCCCGAGCGGGAAAGATCAAGGCTCACAGTGAACAAGCCCGAGCCGGGTTCCGACGCGGTGTTTCTGCACATTGGTGAGCCGTTCTTCGACGCTTACCGCGAATATGTCTGCGCCAGGTTCGCTCAAGATGCTTTGCGGGGAGCGGTTTTCACAGACCCGACTGCTGCGGAGCCGTATCTTTTCCATCTTGCTCTGGTAACGGTTGTGCGCAAGGCCGACCCTAGCCAGAAAGCCTTCTCAGGAACGCAGACTCTTGAGTACAGGCTGGTCGGGCTCAAGCAGACCGAGAATGGCGAGGTCCATGAGTGCCCCGTTGAGCAGCTTCTGGTACTGAAAGGCGCATATGGAATCACTCCTTCGTCTGCCCGTCTGGCAGCCAGCGCAGCCAGTATGTCGGAGGCGGCTAAGGCGTATGCGTTCGAGTCCATTGCCAGAAGAAGCGCTGAACAGCGGCGTGCGGCCCTTCTCGACTCGCTTATAGAACGCGAAGTGTTTATCCGGCGTGGCTACGACTATGAATATGCAGAGCTGGCAAACGCGCGAATATCCGTCAACAGAAGACTTCGTGATGGCGACTCTACAGCCGCGATGCAACTGGCAAGCATCAAGAAGCGTCAGGCTGCCATCGAGCATTACCGTGACGAAGCGCTGGCCGTTATCAGGCGGGAGCCCGAGCTTATTGCGCCCGGCGAAGTCACGTTCCTTGCGCATGCGCTCGTCGTTCCAACACCCGTGTCGAAAGAGATTGAGCGATACGATGCTGAGATCGAGCGCATCGCCGTGAACGTTGTTCGTGCACACGAGGAAGCGTTGGGCGCTCGGGTGGTTGATGTATCCACGGCTGAACTTGCCGTCGCTGCTGGACTAAACGAGTATCCGGGCTTTGATCTTTTGTCTTACAGGCCGGACGGCAGCAAGTTGTGTATCGAAGTGAAAGGCCGTGCTCGTGTAGGTGAGATCGAGCTGTCCGAAAACGAGTGGGCGAAAGCCTGTAACCACCGAGATGATTACTGGCTTTACGTTGTCTATGATTGCGCCACAGCTTATCCCAGGCTCCTGCGCGTGCAGGACCCATTCGGGAAGCTGCTGGTAAAGGTAATAGGAGGCGTCAAAATCTCGGAGACGGAGATACTCGGCGCTGCGGAGGGTGAGTGACAAACAATGGACGAATCGACAACGCATACTTCGGAAGATGAGATACCTGATGCGCTCAAGCCAATGTTCTGGGACTGCGACATTAGGCATCTGTCTATCAAGCAACATAAGTCCTTTATAATACGTAGACTTGCCGGTGCAGGCAAGTGGTATGCAATTGTTTGGCTGCGCAAGACGTTTGGGGACTCGACTATCGCCGAATGGCTGCGTGCAAATCGCGGTGGCAGGTTGCCTCCCGAGCGCCTGCGATTCTGGCAGCTTGTGCTGGATTTACCTGACGACATCGTTTACCAATGGGTCAGCGAAGCTCGCGGCACTCAATGGGAAAGGAGGGTGAAGCATTGATCCATATCGAGGTCCTGGAGGAGCATCAGATTGCTCTTTTACCATCGCTTGCCTCTTTTGTGTCCAAAGAGGGATTCTATCTGGGAGGAGGCACTGCTATTGCACTGCAACTTGGGCACAGGAAATCGGCGGACTTCGATTTCTTCTCCGAGGAGTCTATTCAGGACCCGCTCTCTCTTGCGCGACAGGCGGTAACCAGCGGGATCAATTTTACACAGACCGAGGTGTCGCGCGGCACTTTGCATACATTCGCCGATGGGGTCCGGGTTAGCTTTTTCGAGTACCGATATCCATTGTTATCCAACTTCGTGCAGTGGCCTGAGTACGGACTTCGAATTGCATCGCTTGATGACCTGGCTTGCATGAAACTCGCGGCCATAGCGCAGCGAGGCGCGCGAAAGGATTTTGTAGACGTGTACGCGTTAGGCAGCCAATACACTTCGCTCAGCAAAATGCTCGACCTATACCAGTACAAATACGCTACTGACGAGATCGCTCATGTACTTGTCGGTCTGACCTATTTCGACGATGCTGATGAGGAACCGATGCCTATCATGCTGTGGGACGTTTCTTGGGAGGAAATGAAACACAGTATAAGAATATGGGTAAAGGAGTTTGTTCATTGAGAGACCGCCGACTTATAGAAGCGGCATTCCCGCTAAAACAAGCGTCGCTAGATTCCGTGCACGAGAAGAACGTTCGGCACGGGCATATATCGACGCTTCACATCTGGCCCGCGAGACGTCCGCTGGCGGCTTGCCGGGCGGCGCTTATAGCCACGCTCTTGCCCGACCCTGGTAATGAGGAAGATCGCAGGAAGCTCGTCGAGCGCATCGGCGGCAAGGTGGTGAAAGTCATCAAACAGAAGCGGCTTCCCAGCGGCCGCATCGAGGACGTCGAGTCGGAAGAAACCGTCGGCGGCATCCTGCACTGGGGACGCGAGTCCGACCCCGACATCCAGTGGTTCCGTGAGAAGATCAAGGAGGTTTACGGAGGGCGCGCACCGAAGGTTCTGGATCCATTCGCAGGAGGCGGAGCTATTCCTCTAGAAGCTATGCGGCTGGGGTGCGAGGCGACGGCGGTCGATATTAACCCGGTTGCCTGGTTCATCCTGAAATGCACGCTGGAGTATCCGCAGAAACTCGCGGGGAAGAAGCTCCCTTTGCCGGAGTTCGTTCTGAAGGACTACGATTTCATGGAGGCGTTCTTCAAAGCTCAAGGTATTAAGGGCGCTGCGCTCAAGTCCCAGCTTGGAAAGCTCGGACTTGGTGAGCGCAAGGAACTGGGACTGAAGGGCCTTGAGATAGAAGATTTCGCGCTTGACGCTGACCTTGCATGGCAAGTTCGCGCTTGGGGTTCGTGGGTGCTGGGGCAGGCTCGAAAGGAGCTTGCGCGGTTCTACCCAAACTATGCGGACTTCGAGCCACTGGACAAACTTGGGAAGTGGGAGAAGCGTCCGATGAAGCTCGTCCCGCTGACAGAGGATTACAAGCCGGACATCGACGCGCTCAACGAGGAGTTCGATGATCGGTATCTGAGCGATCCCACCAAGCCTCGCTGGGTTGCGAAGCCGACTGTGGCTTACCTGTGGGCAAGGACGGTCACATGCAAGAACTGCCGGGCGACTATCCCGCTTCTCAAGACGCGTTGGCTTTGCAAGAAGGACAAGAAGCGCGTGATTCTCACGATGGAACCCAACGCTGATCGCACCGGTGTTGTGTTCAACATTCAAAACAACGTGCCTGTGGTCGGGATGAATGCGGCCCAGCGGCGGGAGCATGATAAGAGAATCGGACAGGGCACCGTCACCCGCAACGGCGTGTGGTGTCCCTGCTGCGGTAATCCTGCGACAGTAGCGATGATAACGGAAGACATTCGCCTTGAGGGCCAGGCCGGACGCCTGGGCGCAGCTATGACGGCTGTGGTCGTAGACCCGATTAAGCCGAGGCTCAAGCGGAAGGCGGGAGATGAGAGCGCTACAGGCAAGGAATATCGCCTACCGACAAAGGACGAGATTCGATTGGCGGACGAAGCAGCGGACGAGGTTGATCGAGTGTTCGCCGAGATACCCTTCGGGGTGCCAGAAGAGCCATTGCCTGGCAAGGAGGCTTTGGGCTTCCGTGTTCCGCTTTACGGATTCGATAAATGGCACAAGCTATTCACATCACGGCAGTTATTGGCGTTGGGCGTATTCGCAAAATGCACACGGCAAGCCCTTGAGCCGCTGGTTCATCACTTTAAGGACCTCGAATATGACAAGGCGATTGTATCTTTTCTAGCTTTGGCGGCGAGCAGAATGGCAGACCGGTCTAGTACGATTTGCCACTGGAGCCTAGGGTTCGAGAAGATACAGAACACGTTCTCGAGATTCGCACTTCCAATAAGTTGGGACTTCTCGGAAGCAAGCACCATCGCATCGAGCTCTGGCACATACGATGGTCAAATCGAATGGATCGCTCGAGTCGTTGAGCACTGCATGGCAACTGAGGTGGCTGCACCATCGGCTGGTGTGTTGCAGCAATCCGCCACACAGGAGACCAAGTCCGAAGCATGGGACATCGTTGTTACTGATCCGCCGTATTACGATGCGATCCCGTACTCGGATCTCATGGATTTCTTCTACGTGTGGTTGCGACGAATGATCTATGACATTTGCCCAACCTGCGACTCTGTATTCTCTGCGCCTCTATCTCCGAAGTGGGACCACGATACAGCAGATGGTGAACTCATCGATGACGCGAGTCGCTTTGGAGGCGATAAGAGGCAGTCGAAGATTGCTTACGAGGAGGGGATGGCGCGTTCTTTTGCGGCGTGTTACCGGGCGCTAGACCACGATGGCCGCTTAGTCATAGTCTTCGCACACAAACAACCTGATGCCTGGGAAACGCTGGTATCGGCGATCATCAAGGCTGGATTCGTAGTTGACGGTAGTTGGCCGATACAGACTGAGATGGGCAATCGCACGCGCGCCCTAACTTCTGCTGCCCTTTCATCTTCGGTCTGGCTCGTCTGCAGAAAGCGTCCAGAGACTGCTCGTTCAGGTTGGGACAGTGCTGTTCTTGACGAGATGCGAGAGAACATTACGGACTGCCTTCGCGAGTTCTGGGATGCGGGAATTCGGGGCCCTGACTTCGTGTGGGCCGCCACCGGCCCGGCAATGGAGGCATACAGCAAGTATCCCATAGTAAAGAAGGCGAACTCGCCGGGTGAGACGATGCCGGTCTCGGAGTTCCTTCGGCATGTTCGCAGAATGGTGGTGGACTTCGTAGTCGGACGCGTGTTGGCCCACAACGGTGGAGAGGGCGAAGCTTCGGAGCTTGACGACGTTACTACATACTATCTTCTGCATCGAAACGACTTCGGTCTGAACGATGCGCCGGCCGGACCTTGTATTCTATATGCCGTGTCCTGTGGTCTTTCGGACTCCGAACTTGCCGCCCGGTACGACATCCTCGCCAAGGGCAGACCGGAACCCGACTCGGATAATGAAGATGTCGAGATTGAAGACGATGAGGAAATCGAGGAAGCAGGCTCCGGCAGCACACTCAGACTTAAAGCGTGGAACCAGAGAAGATCGTCGATCTGATGGTCTCCAGGGTACGTACTCAGCTTGTCAACCAGGGTATGGACCTCGAGGTTACCAGTGAGGTCAAGGATCTGCTTGCCAACGAGGGCTTTGACCCGCAGTTCGGCGCAAGGC
>JACPPP010000161.1 GCA_016190935.1 Armatimonadota bacterium
CGGTGAGACTGTTGCGGCGCCAGAGGTTCACCTTGGCTTCACCGAGGGAGATCTGGACACGGCAGTGCAGGCAATGCATAAACACCTTCGACAATCGGTGCTGCCTCCATTCCCATTCGGCAGAGAGACAAGCTTCGGGTATGAGGTCCCCGGCGATCCGCCTGGCTTCAGCCTCCGCTACGATGAGGACCATCTTCGAAAACAGATCGACTTGGCGAATGCTATAGGGGCGGAAGCGTTCATCCTGGGCGGCGCGGCGACGGGTGGCGCCTGGTACGATCGCCAAGGCGACTGGTGGGTCACAAAACGTCTGAAGAACGGTACCGCTCCCATCCGGGAATACGCCAAGAAGAATGGAATGCTATTCGGTATGTACCTGACTCCGGAACACGTTCCCATGCAGGCAAAGGTTGCAAAGGAGCACCCGGATTGGTTGCTGCACGGCGAGGAGATAACCCCACGAATTGTTCGTGATAAGATTTGTCCGGGGGATCCGAATGGACCTTATCGGTTCCTCGACCTTACCAAGCCCGAAGTAGCAAGATATATGGAACAGGATCTCCGTCGTGTCATCGATGAGAATCAGCTCGACGCGATCGTAGTGGACTTCAATCCCTGCCCAACCGGCGAGGGGCCGTGGTTCATGCGCGATGGTTATAAGGAAGACTTCTGGTGGCGGTACTGCGAGGGCGCGTATAAGGTCTATGACAACATCCGGAACAGGTATCCGAATCTGGTGATGTATCAATGTGCCGCGGGCGGCGCGCGGCTCGACCTCGGCATGACAAGCAGATGGCATCTTTTGTATCTGACCGACTCTTCCACCATACCTCCGTTCCTTCAGAGCTTCAGTGGCATAAGTCTGGTGCTGCCTCCGGAGCGGATCATCAACTGCAATGGATGGTGGTCGGTACAGTCGAGGGGGCAACTGGACACATTCCTCAGGGCGTCGTTCTGCACGATGACTGCACACTTCCTGCAGGGAACGGCTCCGACCGCCGAGGAGATGAACCCGATGACCTTGGAGAGGTTTGTCCATTACAGCAATCTGTACAAGAGCTTCATCAAGCCCCTGCTCGAGACTTGCAGGATGTATCACCACGCTCCTGCTTGCGCCACGGGCGGAGTCGATTCAAGCCCATGGTTCGCGGTGGAGTACGCTGCTCCCGACATATCTAAGGGATGGGCTGTAGTAGTGCGTATAGCGCCAGGAGGTGCTGATTCGTACGTGTTCAAGCCCAGGGGCCTAGACCTCACCAGGACATATCGTGTTACGTTTGATAGCCTGGATAAGGCAGTGACAGTGAGCGGTCTCAGTCTCGTTCGCGACGGCCTGCCGCTTCGCCTCGAATCGGCGAAGTCTTCTGAACTGTTGCTGTTCGAGGCGCAGTAGTCGACTTGGTTCAGAAAGTCTGAAAACGGAGATTACAAACGGAATAGCCCGCCGACCTGGAAGGCCTATGGGCTTACCAGCAGGAGACTCAAGAGTTGATATCAAGAGAACGCGTTATTGCTACAATCAAGTTTGAGGAACCCGATCGGCTACCGACGGACTTGTGGATTGTGCCCGCAGCCTTTCTCGTACACGGTGACCGGATCGAGAAGCTTCTGGAGGAGCATCCGATAGATTTTGACCGGCCAGGTTGGGTAACAAGGTGGACACCGGAGAAAATGGATCCGACCATGAAGCTCGGGAGCTACACGGACGAATGGGGCGTGGTCTGGCATAATGTCGAGGAAGGTTATCAGGGCCAGGTAGCGAAGCATCCAATAGACGACTGGAGCGCACTCAAGACCCTTCGAGCTCCGGCTCCGTCCGTGCCCGACGATTATGTCAGGCATACGGAGAAGTTCTGCCTGACCACCGGCGGACATTTCTTCCACAGGATGTGCTTCCTGCGATCCATGGAAAAGGTCCTGATGGATATCTATGACGACTCCTCCGAGGTCTTCGTTCTAAGAGACATCGTCTGGGATTATTTCCGGCAGACGGTGACGCTTTCGACGAGGATGGACGTGGATGGTATCTTCTTCTGGGACGATTTCGGCAGCCAGACCCAGCTATTCATGTCACCGGATCTCTGGCGTAAGTTTATCAGGCCAGTTTATGAGGATCTCTTCGGAATATGCAAATCCGCTGGCAAATTCGTGTTCTTCCACTCCGATGGCTACATTCTTGAGATCATAGGAGACCTGATAGAGATGGGCGTGGATGCGCTGAACTGCCAGGTTTGGTGCATGGGGCCTGAAATTCTTGGAGAGAGGTTCCGCGGTAGGATCACCTTTTGGGGTGAGATCAACAGACAGGTGACTCTACCTCACGGTACCCCTGAAGATATCCAGGCGGCCGCCGCGAAAATGAAGGAATGCCTGGCGACTCCCAAGGGAGGACTCATCGGCCAGAGTGAGGTGGATAGCCTAACTCCTTATGAGAACGTCGAAGCCGTCCTGACTGTCTGGAATCGGTGAGCAAAATAGTAACGCATAATGATGGAGGGAGCGAGAAAACATATGAGACAAATGACGACGGGAGACATAGAAGCTCTGAAGTCCATCGACACGCCTACTGTTTCAAATGCCATTGAGGGCTTCAACGTCCGGAGCGACATCGAGGGTGCGACGGGACCCGAGATACGGTGCATAACACCCGAACTCGGAATTATGGTGGGCTATGCTGTCACAGCTACGGCGGATACGACATCTCCAAGCACGACAAAGGAGCGGGCCTTCCAGGACCTGCTTCAGGCTATAATGGACAGCCCGAAGCCGGTAATTGTGGTTCTCAAGTCAGAAGGGTTAATGCCTGCACGCACGTGCATCATAGGGGAGGTTATATCAAGGACGATGCAGAAGATGGGCGCGGTAGGTGTTGTAACCGACGGCTGCGTAAGAGACGTCCAGCCACTCAGGAGCATAGGGTTCCACGCGTTTGCTTTAGGGACTATCGCCTCGCACGGAATTCCATCGCTCAGGAAGGTGAACGTTCCGATAGATATCGGCGGGATGGTCGTCGAGCCCGGTGACCTGATCCACGGTGACGAGAATGGTGTTGTGAAGGTGCCGGCCAAGTGCCACGGTGAAATTGTTGAGAAAGCAAGGCAAATCCTGGCCGAGGAGAAGGCGATCTTTGACTCCGTCGAGTCACCGGATTTCCCCGACAGCATCAAGCACGTCTTCGGCGTGGAGCAGTGGAGGTAGCTGAAGCTCCTCCACTTTGTGCCGAGCCCGCCGGGATTCTCCTGCTTGAGTCGCAATGCAAATCCCTGCGGGATTGTTTTCTTCCATTAGTTCCCACCCATCTCGCATTCTTCGTGCAAGACTACCTGGTTATGTATACGACCGCAGCAGCGATTAGTATCACAAGGACGAACCAGGGCCGGTAGTCGTTGATTATCGGCACACGGGGAGTATGCTCTCGTTTCTTCAGGAGGTCACCCCAGACGAGGGTGGTTTCAGCGACCTTATCCTTCGGCGGCGGAGGTGTCATAAGGCTCACCAACACGAGCGCGAGCGCGCAGAGACCCAAGTTGATGAGCGACGAGTTCAAATAAGGCCGCATTATATCGATGTCCCGCAGTACTGGAATGAAGTGGATCTGGGAGTCCACCATCATAATCGGGGTTAGTAAGAGTCCCATAATAACAGCCGCCCAAGCTCCCTGCGAGTTCGCTCTTTTCCATAACACTGTGCCGAAGAAGACTACAGCGTAAGGTATCATAAGGTAAACTGAGATCCTGGCTAGATACGACCAAAGGAACTCGAACTGATTGATTATCGGCACCCAGGCGATCCCGAGCACAGCTACTATAAGTACAGCAATCCTTCCGACGGCAATCTGCCGCTGATGGTCCGCATCCGGCCGCCACTTGATATAGAAGTCTCGGGTAAACATGGTGGCGATAGAGTTGAATGTCGCGCTCAAATGTCCCATAAGCGCAGCGGCAATGCCCGCGATCGTCAATCCAAGTAGCCCGTGTGGCATAAGGTTCATAAGCAGCGTCGGATAAGCTTCGTCAGGACTGTGAATGGAATCCCTGAAAAGGACATAAGCCATGAGCCCGGGCAATATCAATATGAACGGCGTAAGAAGCTTCAGGAACTGGCAGAACACGACACCTTTCTTGCCTTCGTTCAAATCCCTCGCCGCAAGGACTCTCTGCACCAGTACCTGGTCGGTGGACCAGTTTGCGCTGGCAGCAATCATCATTCCAACCCAGAATCCAAGCCAGGGTATCTCTGGATCGGTTATCGGTCTCATCATGTGAAGCTTTCCCTCGGGCAGCGCGACGATCAGTGCTGATGGACCGCCGGTTGCCTGGAGCCCCTTCACCATGAGGATTATGCCTGCCACGATGAGTACCGTGGTCTGGATGAAGTCTGTGTACACAACGGCCGTCAAACCGCCCTTCATCGTATACACCGCGACAACAAGCGCGATAACTGCGATGACGGTCATCGGATGCCACCCCATCAACTGGTGGAATACGAGCCCCGCTGCCCATAGCGCAATCGAAACCTTCTGCACGACTGATAGGATGATCATATAGAGTGAGTACATCGTCCTTGAGCCGGGGCTCAGCCTTCTTTCAAGAAACTCCGGCACCGTAAAGACCTTGGTCTTGATGAAGAACGGCAGGAAGATGACAACCAAAGGTATCATGCAGAAAATCGCAGAGACTTCGTAAGAGGCCGCAGCCCAACCCACGGCGAATCCCAGGCCTGCCAGACCGACAAAATGTTCGGCAGAAATGTTCGACACGAGCATCGAGGCCCCGATGAGCGGCCATCTGAGCTGCCGATTAGCGAGGAAATATCCCTCGCTGGTTTTGGGCTTCTTTACAATGTACAGCCCCACCGTAAGTACGGTGACTGCATAGATGAAGACCACCAACCAATCAACAAACACGAAATTCATAATGATTTGTCCTTTCCCTAGAACTGCAGCCGGACGAGTTGTAGAAGCAGGCGCACTGAGATAACCGACATGTCGTATAGTCCTAAAGATTATTTACCATATTGAGTGGTTCCTGTCAAGCCTTGTCAGTTGTCAAAGACTTGACTGCTCATCAGTGGCGTGCTATTGTATAGCTATAACATGTCGAATAGTGCAGAAGCAACTATTTTCGATATCTGATCTTCCCCCGAAAGAGCGGGCACCTGTAAACTAGTAGAGAGGTGTCCAATGAAGAGGTATTCGGAAGAGTTCAAGCAAGAAGCGGTGCATCTGGCTCTTGGCGGCGGTATGAGCCGTTAAAGAGTTGCCCGCGACCTCGGAGTGAACGTCAACGCCCTCTCCGGCTGGATCAAGACGGCTAAGGCCACCCGCGGGGGTGAGGTCGGGGAGACGCTCGAACAGGAAAGCCGGCGTCTGCGTCGGGAACTGGCGATAGTCACCGAGGAGCGAGACATCCTAAAAAAAAAGGAGGGCACAATGATCGGAGAGAAGGGCTTCAGCATGAAGAATACAATTGGCATTGCAGGCACGCTGGTATTGCTCACTGTGCTGATGCTTACCGGAGGCGTTGTGACGATGGCTCAAGGACAGGTCGGCTCGGATGGAGGACACTCCACAAGGGCATGGGACTTCGCGGCTGACTTCTCTGCCAAGCAGAATCCCAACGGCGCTTGGAGCTACGGCTCGACCAGCGACAATGGCGCCACGATAGATATCGCCGACAAAACAGAGGTGCCGCCTACCTATTTGAAGTACATCATGTGGGGGGCTATCTGCAAGAATACCGACATGGCCCCGCTTTCCTGGGGAGGCGGACCGTGCTACTGGGAGGCCGGGCAGGCGGGAATGGATCCCGGGTCAAAGCCGGACTCTGTGATACGATGGACCTCCCCGGTTGACGGCTTTGTCTCAGTGAGCGTCAGGTTTACGGGCCAGCGTCCGTCCGGCGGGACGCATGCGGCGGTGTCCGTGGCGAAGAACGGGAGCAAGCTCTTCGGGGGAGAGGTACACGGCTTCATCGGGCGTACCGAAAGGGGATATGCTGATCGATCAGGCGCTCAGCCCGAGCAGACCTTCTTTGCCGTGATGAGGGTGTCAAACGGAGACAGAATCGACTGCATGGGCCGATGTCTGGCTATGGAGGAGTACAGTCTCTCGCCGCCGTTGAAGGGCGGCTTTCTGGGAATCGATGCAGAGATAGCCACGATTGATCCTCCGGCAGCAGTCAGAGGGAAGGTTCGCGCGAATGTTGCCGGCAATCACGGGGTGGCGGGAGCGATCGTGAAGGTGGTCGGTACGTTGGCCAGTACAGTGACCGACGAAGACGGCAGCTACACCCTCGATCTGCCTCCAGATGACTATGCGCTTAAGGTCGAGTATCCGGGATGCAAGACTGCGATGCAGGTGGTCAAGCTTCCCTCCGGCGGCGCAGTCGATCAGGACTTCGCACTTGGCATGGGTCTGGTCACGGGGAGGGTTACTGAACGAGGCAGTGGCAGGCCGCTGGGCGGAGCGACGGTGGAAATCGCTGGGGGGATTCGGGCATCTACCGTCGTGGACGGGACTTACGCTCTGCCCCTGCCTCCAGGGAGTCATGAGGTGGAGGTCCGCCTACTTCAGCATAATCTCCTCAGGAAGAAAGTGAGTATGGAGCCTGGCAAGACACGTAGGCTGGACATGGAACTCAGCCCCGGAACGCTCTATCCGTGGACCAAGTATGCCTACGATTCCAGGAACTCATGCGTCACCGACAGCCCGGGGCCTGCTACCAGCAACCTGCTCTGGAAGTTCTCGACGGGCACCTGGCCCGCGCTCTCATCCCCCGCCCGTGCGGACGGGAAGATAATCGCCGGCGCGTCCGACGGTGACGTGTATGCACTCGATGAATCGACCGGGAAGAAGGTTTGGAGCTACAAGACCGGAGACGAGATATGGTCATCGCCCGCGGTGGCGGACGGCCTCGTCTACATCGGCTCCAGCGACGGGAAGGTGTATGCCCTGAGTCTCTCGTCCGGAAAGAAGGTGTGGGAGTTCGCGACGGCAGGTGAGGTAAGAGCAACTCCCGCAGTCTCGGACGGGGTGGTATACATAGCCTCTCAGGATGGCAACGTCTACGCCCTGAATGCGAAGACGGGCAAGGTGGCCTGGACTCACCAGTCGGAGACGATGGAGTTCTCTCACCTGGAGGTGTGGTCCTCCGCTACCGTTCTGGGGAACACGGTCTACATATCGAGCGGCAACGGAAACGTGTATGCACTCGATGCCGGCACCGGAGACACTCTGTGGGAGGCATCGACGAAGGCGTTCACCTTCCTCTCGACTCCGAAAGTCGCGGATGGGAGGGTGTACGTCGCGGCGCATGTGGGCTGGGAGTTGAACGGAGTGGTGATGGGTCTGGTCTACGGCTTCGACGCCGCCACCGGGAAACAGTTGTGGACGTACCAGACGGGGGCATGGCTCTACTCCGATCCGGTCGTCGCGAACGGCAAGGTCTATGTCGCGTGCGGAGATACGTGGATCTACTCCATAGACGGAGCGACCGGCAAGTTGGCAAAGAAGTACTTCGCCGAGGCGGAGCACTTCAACTCTCCCGGAGTAGACAATGGAGTGATCTACATATCGACGAGCTACTGGCACATCCTGGCGATAGACGAGGCGACTGGAGAGCATCTCTGGAGAAAGGTCAAGGACCCCTGCGTCAGCTCGGCGCCGCTTATTGCAGATGGTAGAATGTACATGACCTCCTCAGACTCTCACATCCTTGCCCTGGACACGAAGACAGGAAAGGAAGTCTGGAGCTACAAGACCGATGGGTGGATATTCGCCTATCCCGGGGTCTTCTCGTCGCCGGCTGTGGTGGACGGGAAGGTGTACGTCGGGTCCAGCGATGCCAGGCTGTATGCATTGGAGGCGACCACCGGTAAGAAGCTGTGGGCATACAAGAGCGGTGGAGCGATCTCCTCGTCTCCCGCGGTCTCAAACGGCATAGTCTACGCGGTGGCGATGGACGGGAAGGTGCACGCAGTCGATGCGGCCTCGGGGAAACAGATCTGGGCCACAAAGATATGCTCGAAGCTCTGGGTGTATGACATCCCCACACTCATCACCGAGATGTGGTCATCACCGTGCGTCGTCAACGGCAAGCTCTATGTCGGTTCGGGGGATGGGGGCGTCTATGCGCTCGATGCGTACACCGGGGAGATCATCTGGCGTGTCGAGACGCAAGCTGCTGTCTGTTCCTCACCTGCCGTGGTCGATGGAGTTCTGTACATCGGATCGGCAAACAACGGCAATGTCTATGCGCTCGACGCCGACACGGGGGCCGAAGTATGGAGATGCAACGTTGGAGCCGGTGTATTCGGCTCCGTCGCCTATGCCTACGGAAACGTCTATGTCAGTTGCCACGATGGGAAGCTTTACGGGATAAACGCTGATACCGGCTCGATCGCCTGGAGGTTCAACTGCCAAATGTTCGCCACACCTTCCGTCTGTGATGGTGTGGTGTACGCCGGAAGCGCGGGAGGTGGGGTCCTGCTTGCCTTCGACGCGTTCACCGGCAGGGAGATCTGGCGGGCCTCTACCATGTCAGCATTCTGGTCGTGTCCCGCCATCAGCGGCGGGAACATCTACATCGGCTGCTGTGATAGCCATCTGTACTGCTTCGACCGGAAGACCGGAAAGATGCTTTGGAAGTATCGGACGGGGCATGAGGTCCTCAGCACTCCAGCCGTCGCTGACGGCGTGGCCTACGTAGGATCGTGCGACGGAAATGTCTACGCCATAGGCGACGTACCGCAGTAGGAGGAGTCCCACTGACAGTCCTTGCCAAATTCGGCGAGATTTAGAGGCTTGAGTCTGAGTTCCAACCTGTCGCGTATGCGGCATAGGTAAACGGTGCCCGAAAAATCGGGGCAAGATCAATCCACGCTACCACAGTGAAACATTAGATGGGAGGAAACTAGACGTGATTCGGAGAGCTATTACAATTGTGCTGCTTGTGCTTGCTTGCTGCGTTGGAGTTGGCGCAGCAAACTACACCAACATTACGGTCGGTGGCGAGAACGTTCGGTTTACATCCGGCAAGACGATCTACGATGAGGGACTTGAAGAAGGTAGATGGATCAACCGCTACTGGCAGCCGGATGGACGTTTTCTCTCCCCGTCCGAAGTCAAGATGTTCCTGAGCCCGCCGGAAGACGCGTTCCAGCTTGGAATTGACGGTGAAGCGCTCAACACCGGCTGGAAATGGGTTTCCGGCAGGGAGCTTCCCAGGACGGAGAGAGGCTCGAGGCACTATGTCGTGGAGTTGATGAATACCAAACGTTCCATCAAGGTGAGGCTGAACACGCTTCTGGACGGAACTCCGGTCCTTGTGAGGTGGCTGGAGATAACCAACACCGGCCAGAAGCCGGTAGGTCTTTCCGCAGTCTCCCCCTGGTCCGGGAGGCTGTGGAGCCACACAGCAGGCTCGTCAGGACGTCCGATGCTCTCCCCTATGGGACTTGAGATCGCCGAAGCAGGGAACGCCTCGAAGTCTGATTTCACTATCGGAGGGACGTTTACGAGGCCGGACACGTCCGGAGGCGAGGGATGGTTTACCTGGAAGCCGTTAGTGGGGGGAGAGAAATTTGCTTACTACGGACTTCAGGGGACCGGTTGGGACGACCCATTCTTCATAGCAAGAAGCGAGGCCTTTGGGCAGTACTTCGTCTGCCATTTGGCATGGTCCGCAAACTACCACATTGAATTCAACGCAAACGAAGGACTTACATTCAAGATTGGGCCTCAGTGCTACGATCCACGCCGTGGAGACAAGGATCCTCCCGTCCTTCGGGTGATAGGCCCCGGTGAGACTGTTGCGGCGCCAGAGGTTCACCTTGGCTTCACCGAGGGAGATCTGGACACGGCAGTGCAGGCAATGCATAAACACCTTCGACAATCGGTGCTGCCTCCATTCCCGTCCGGCAGGGAGACAAGCTTCGGGTATGAGGTCCCCGGCGATCCGCCTGGCTTCAGCCTCCGCTACGATGAGGACCATCTTCGAAAACAGATCGATTTGGCGAAAGCTATAGGAGTGGAAACGTTCATCCTGGGCGGCGCGGCGACGGGCGGCGCCTGGTATGATCGCCAGGGTGACTGGTGGGTCACAAAACGTCTGAAGAACGGTACCGGTCCCATCAGGGAATACGCCAAAAAGAATGGAATGCTCTTCGGAATATATCTGACCCCGGAACACGTTCCTATGCAGGCAAAGATTGCGAAGGAGCATCCGGATTGGTTGCTGCACGGCGAGGAGATAACCCCGCGAATTGTTCGTGATAAGATTTGTCCGGGAGATCCGAATGGACCTTACAGGTTCCTCGACCTTACCAAACCCGAAGTGGCAAGATATATGGAACAGGATCTCTGCCGTGTCATCGATGAGAATCAGCTCGACGCAATCGTAGTGGACTTCAACCCCTGCCCAACCGGCGAGGGGCCGTGGTTCATGCGCGATGGCTATAAGGAAGACTTCTGGTGGCGATATTACGAGGGTGCGTATAAGGTCTATGACAACATCAGGAACAGGTATCCGAATCTGGTGATGTATCAGTGTGCCGCAGGCGGCGCGCGGCTCGACCTCGGCATGACGAGCAGATGGCATCTCTCGTATCTGACCGGCTCTTCCTTCATACCACCATTCCTTCAGAGCTTCAGTGGTATAAGTTTGGTGCTGCCTCCGGAGCGGATCATCAACTGCAATGGGTGGAAGTCGGTACAGTCGATTGGACAAATGGACACATTCCTCAGGGCATCGTTCTGCACCATGACTGCGCATTTCCTGCAGGGAACGGCTCCTACGCTACAGGAGATGAATCCGGTCAATGTGGAGAGATATGTCCACTACAGTAAGATCTACAAGAATTTCGTCAAGCCGCTTCTGCCAACCAGCAAGATGTATCATCACGCTCCTCTATCCGCCACAAGCGGTGTTGACTCCGAGCCCTGGTTCGCTGTCGAATATGCAACTCCGGACAAACGCAAAGGATGGGCTGTAATTGTTCGTATGACGAGCGACGGCGATCAGGATGCATACCAGTTCAGGCCCCGCGGCCTGGATCCGACGAGGAATTACCGCGTTACCTACGACAGCCTGGGGTCTACAGTGACCTATGACGGATCATACTTGATGAACGAAGGACTGCGCATTCGGCTGGAATCCGCCAAGTCGTCCGAGTTGCTGCTCTTCCAGGTCGTGCGTTAAAGCGCTGATTGAGTGGACGCTTACGACCTCAACTGCGCACGAAACGCACAGCTTATTAATCACGGAAGCACGGAAGGAAGAGGTGTTGGGTGATGGGTGCTGGGTGTTGGGTTAGGGATGGCTTTTCCAACACCTAATACCCAACACCTAACACCCGTCTTCAGTGTTTCCGTAGCCAAAACTCTCCCTTCCGTGTTTTCTTGGGTTTTCGTGCTGTCGTGATTAAGGAATCTTTTGGTTCCGGCTATGCCGGGTTAGGAGAATGAACGTGAGGGATTGTGCACTGGTGTTAAGTAGGCTCCTTGCCATAACAATTTGTTTGCTTGTTCCCTGCGCTTTGCTGGCTTCCGATGAAGCCACTGCGGACAGTTGGGACTTCGCGTCAGACTTCTCGTGCGAGAGCAATCCAAACGGACCGTGGAGCTATGGCATCATAAGCCATCCCGATGCCGAACTAATATTGCACGATAAATGTGGACCTCTGCCGAGTTTCTGGAACTGGGTCGCGTGGTCGGGTATCATCGGCAAGAACATCGATATAGAGCCCGTGTCACTCTGGGGTATCGCTTACTGGGAGAAGGGGGAAGCCGGGATGAACGCGGGCAGTACTCCAGCCGTGGTGCGGTGGACGTCTTCAATCGAAAGTTGGGTGAGCATGTCGGCCCGTTTCACCGGCCGGCGGCTCGGAAGCGGCACGTTTGCGACTGTCCAGGTGAAGAAAAACGGCCAGGAACTCTTCAAAGGCCAGGTGCTTGGGTTTGCCGGTAAGGCGATCAACGGCTACCAGGATAGGTCCGGGACTATGCCTGAACAAGTATACAAAAATGTTCTTCAGGTGAAGCCAGGAGACCGAATTGATTTCATCGGCGAGAGGCTTAACACCTTCTCATGGAGTGGGGCTCTCGGCTTGGATATCAAGATTAAGAAGACCAACGCTGTCCGCACACTCACCAGAAAAGATGATAGACACAAGGCCTCCGGTTGGCGGCAGTACCTGGGTGATCCGCAACATACGGGCAGTACAGAGAGTCAGGGCCCGAGGACGAACAAAATCAAGTGGACTTACTCTACAGGCGCGTCGGTCCAGATGTCCGCGCCGACGATCTCTAACGACACGCTGTATATAGGCTCGACCGATGGCAGGCTCTACGCAGTGAATGCTGCATCAGGAAAGAAACTGTGGAGCTTTCCCACAAGAGACGGAATTCGGTCCTCTCTGGCGCTTGCGGGAGGGCGAATATATGTCGGTTCAGATGACGGTTCTATATATGCGGTTGCTGCCTCAAACGGCAGTAAAATTTGGAGTTTCAAGACAAATGGCGAAGTGCGATCTTCGCCTGCGGTGGCGGATGGCGTAGTCTACGCAGCCTCTCGTGACGGAAATGTTTACGCGCTAACTGCAGCCACCGGAAGAAAGCTGTGGCAGTACTCCTCCGAAGTAAAGGCATTCCGCTACTTCCAAGTCTGGTCTTCTCCAGCCGTTGGTAGCGACACGGTTTACATTTCTTCCGGTGATACGAATGTATATGCTCTCGACGCTTCCACAGGGCGAAGGAAGTGGAAATTCGAGACGGGAGCCAGAATGTTCGTCTCATCACCTGTAGTTGCTGACGGTCTCGTATACGTGGCCGCGCATATGGGTGAGGACATTAACCGTGACGCGATGCTTGAGGGGAAGGTCTACGCTCTGAATGCGCAAACAGGTGAGAAAGTGTGGGAGTATGAGACGGCTGCCTGGATTCTATCAGATCCGGTGGTAGCCGATGGGGTCGTGTACGTCTCATCCGGTGACATGAATGTCTATGCGATTGACTGTGCTACCGGAAAACTGCGGTGGGAATACTATACCGGGACCGAACTCTTCTCATCCCCCGCTGTTGCCGGTGGCATCGTTTACATCCCCGGCAATTTCGGCCATGTTCACGCTATTGATGCTGTTTCTGGTAGACGCGTATGGGCGAAGATCAAGAAATGTACGGTCTGTTCTACCCCGGCGGTCTACAACGGGAAGCTCTACTACGGGTCCTCGGACGGCTATGTGTATGCGCTGGAGGCGGGTACCGGAAGGGATGCATGGCACTCAAAAATGGGCGGCGTCGTGTTCAGTTACTGCGGCGTGTTCTCATCCCCTGCCGTCGACCGAGGCAGGGTCTACGTGGGCGCAGGAGACGGCAGACTTTATTGTCTTGTCACCACGAGCGGCGAAAAGGTGTGGGACTGTAGAACCGGAGGGGCCATATTCTCATCTCCGGCCATCTACAAAGATAGGGTCTACGTGGCATCGCTGGATGGCAAAGTTTATTGTATAGATGCCTCAACCGGCAAGAGATTGTGGAGTTATCTGATATGCAGCGAACTATGGAAATACGACATTCCCACACTTATCAGCGATATGTGGTCCTCTCCGACTGTTGTCAACGGAGTCGTGTACATCGGGTCTGGTGATGGGTGTCTCTACGCCCTGGACGCCGTCAGCGGCAAGAAGCTGTGGAGATTTCAGACCGGAGGATCGGTTTCATCCTCGCCCGCAGTTTGGCGCGGCACCGTGTACGTAGGTTCAAATGATGGTAACCTCTACGCGCTCGACGCCAGAACCGGCAGCAAGCTTTGGGCCCATTTCATAGGGGCGTTTCTCTTCTCCTCTCCTGCTGTCAGCGATGGACTCGCATTCATAGGTGCCGGAGATAACTACTTCTACGCTATAGATGCCCTTTCTGGCAAAAGAGTCTGGCAGTACGATAGCGGCGCCTGGTTTTTCTCCTCTCCCTCGGTGAAGAACGGCGTAGTCTACGTTACAGGCGGCAACTGTCGAGTACAAGCATTGGATACCTCTACAGGGAAGGAGTTATGGTCACACGGTGCAGGATCTGCCTTCTGGGCGTATCCTACGGTCGCTGGTGAAAGGTTATACACAGCCTGCAACGATGGAAAAGTTTACTGCCTCGATGCGTCTACCGGCGAGGAAATCTGGAGCTACAGAACGGGACACGAACTTTGGGGCTCGGTTGCTGTTGCGGAGGGCGCGGCCTATGTCGGGTCCGGCGATGGCAATATCTACGCATTCGGAGAATAATGACACACTGATAATCCTATGAGACTGATGCCGCTATCGCATCATATCAGGTCATTGCAAAAAGATTGTAAAAAGATAAAAAAAGGTCTTGACAACAGCGAATTTGTGGGATAAACTGTATATGAACATATTAACATGTTGTATATGTTCAAGCGCCTAATGCCGCAGCCCAATGGAGGCGCTCTGGTTGATAATGAGCATTTCCAGATGGGATCGGGGCGACATCCGAACCAGATATGGGAGAAAGGGGGAGTAGACGACTGAAACTCAATGCTGATTCCTTGTTTGGATGCCAGTCGAATGTGGTATTGCGGCGATTGAAAACACGCAGCCTGGCCCGACTTATTCACGAGCATCAGCAGGCTTCTTCGACATCCTTCGACAAGCTCAGGATGCAGTCCGAAGCAACTGCTGATGCATAATCCGGGTTAGCTGCGCGCAGTAAGGGCGCGAATGCGTCCACATTTGTTCGGAAGGAGGAAACGAAAGTGAAAAAAACATTATTTGTGGTATCGCTTCTGTCGATCTGTCTGCTTGCTTCTTTGGGAGTGAGCGCCTTCGCCCTAGAGGATTGGGACTATGCGAGAGACTTCTCGCTCACTCCCGGTGGTCCGACCAGCGCATGGAGCTATGGTGCGTATCATCCCTATTACCAGGGGGGCACTCAGTTTATCGTGTACGATTTTGTTGGCGATTACGGTGGTGCTTATACGGATATAAGATTCCGGAGCCAAACCTCGGCGCCTCACAAGGACTGGGAGGGCCACGTCAATAAGAATACGGGCAGCACGCCTCAGGAGCCTTGGGGACTTAGTTACTGGGAGCCTGGCATGGCCGGGCTGGTTGGAAACAGTGGTCCAAACGCGACGGTGATTGTTCGGTGGACAGCCCCCAGGGCGATGACGGTCGATTGGACGGCGACATTTACCGCGCAGGCGCCCTGGGGCGCCGCTGGCGAGGGTACCGATGCCGCGGTGAGAGTCATGTTGAACGATGTCCAGAAGAAGTACGGAGAGCTTCACGGCTTTATGGGCAGAGCGATCAATAACTACACTGACGGCTGGGGCCAGAGGATGGCGTATTTCCAGGGTCAGTGGACGGTAAATGCGGGCGACAAGATCGACTTCACGCTTTTGCGCTTAGACACTGATAACTTCGGTGGATCGGCCGGACTGGCTGCGATCATAACCGAGGTTCCGGAGCCTGGCAGTCTGCTGGCTTTGGGTTCGGCCGTGATCGGCCTTGCCGGAGTCGCTCTGAGGCGGCGCAGGTAGGACGGTCGCTTGTGCTGGGTTATTGCGCTTCAAACAGGCAGTAAACAGCCGAGCAACGACGAGTGATGCTGGCAGGTGCAGTCTGTGATGATTTCGCCTGCCAGTTCTGTTTATGTATTACGGCGATTGCGAACTTGGCGCTAAAAAAGTCTTGACAGATCGCAGAGACCATGGTAAAAAGAAAGCAGTTGAACTATTCGACATGCTAAATATGTATCAGAGAGACCATGAATAGCCTGCGGCACGCGGCCTGGCTATTTTGGATACCCGGTTGGTGAACGCGAAAATAGGAGGAAAGAACGGTGAGGTCATTCACAGAGCGCAAGAGGGGTTTCACTCTAATCGAGTTGCTGGTGGTGATTGCTATCATAGCAATACTGGCGGCAATTCTCTTCCCGATATTCACACAGGCGAAGGCATCGGCTAAAACTTCAGCC
>JACPPP010000009.1 GCA_016190935.1 Armatimonadota bacterium
TAATTCCTGACGAGTCCTTAACAACCAGAAAACCCTGGAGGATTCATCAATGCTTAAAGCCGTTATCCTGGATATGGATGGGGTAATTGTAGACTCGGAGCCGTTCATCTGCGAGGCCGCCATCCGGATGTTTGCGGAACACGGGCTGACAGTGCGGCCGGAAGACTTCATCCCATTTGTCGGCGCCGGTGAAAACCGGTATATTTCCGGTCCGGCGGAGAAGTATGGCTTTAAGGTCGATATCCCAAGGGACAAAGCGAGGACCTATGAGATATATGGAGTGGTCGTGAAGGGCAGGCTGGAGCCTTTGGAGGGGGTCTTCGATTTCATAGAGCGGTGCCGGGAGAGGGGCCTGAAGCTCGCCCTTGCCAGCAGCGCCGATATGATCAAGATCGAGATAAACCTGAATGAGATTGGGCTTGCGAAAGAGACGTTCGACGCCATCGTAAGCGGCCTAGACGTCGAGAAAAAGAAGCCGGACCCGGAGATATTCCTGCTGGCCGCGAAGAGGCTGGGGCTGGCTCCCTCTGAGTGCCTTGTCGTGGAGGACTCCGTAAACGGAGTTGCTGCTGCGAAGGCCGGCGGATTCCCTTGTCTGGCCATTACCTCAACGTTTACGCCCGAGCAACTTTCGGACGCCGATTGGTTCGCCCCCAACCTCGCCGAGGCGCCGGAGGAAGCTCTGGATTGCTAGCCCGACCTATTCACGAGCATCAGCCGGGTGTCGCTCGACCGATTGCCAGGGAGCGTGTGTTGTGTTATAATCTGCAAGAATTCATCCTCTTCTGAGTTTCTTGGAGGTTATAACCGGAATTGATTGACACCAGCGATTTTCGAAACGGTCTTTCTATACAACTTGACAGCGATATATTCACAATTGTAGAGTTTCAGCATGTCAAACCAGGCAAGGGTGGGGCGTTTGTCAGAACAAAGATTAAGAACGTCAAGACCGGCGCGGTGATAGATAAGACCTTCCGCGCGGGAGAAAGAATGGAGCAGGCAGTCCTCGAACGGAAGCCTATGCAATACATATACCAGCAGGACGGGGATTACTACCTGATGGACCTCGAAAACTACGAGCAGATACCTGTCCGGAAAGAGCTTATCGGCGATGCTGTGAAGTACTTGAAGGAGAATGAGCAGGTATCAGTGTTATTGCATGAAGGTAACATCATCGGAGTCGAACTGCCGTTTACCGTCGAGTTGGAGGTTGTGGAGACGGATCCGGGAGTGCGCGGCGACACAGCATCGGGGGGCTCCAAGCCCGCTAATCTCGAGACCGGTGCGGTCATACAGGTACCGTTCTTCATTAACATCGGCGACAAGATCAAGGTTGACACCAGGACTGACGCATATTTAGAGCGTGTAAAGTAGCAGCGGAAACTCCCAGCCCGAATTATGCATCAGCAGGCTTCGGCAGACGAGCAGTCCGAAGCAACTGCTGATGCATAATTCGGGCCAGAAAGGGGAGCCGGTATGGCACGTAAGCGCTCAAGAAAGCGCAACATACTACTGGAGATTTTGGACGTCCTGACCGATCTCGGCCTTAAGCTCGGCGGCCTGGTCTTCATAGTCGTTCTCGGCTATCTTGTGTACGGCCTCGCGGCCAAGAACGGGCTTGGCAAGCTCGCGAGCCTGCCGCCGATGGACCGGGACAGGGTTGTATCGAATGTTGCGCTTGGCTGCAGCATTCTGCGGGCCTCAGGCGCGGTCGTCGCGGTCTGTGCAGCTATTAGATACTACGTCGAGGAAACATTGGGATATCTGATGTCGATCCTCGGCGTAGTGCTTTATTTCGGTATGCCCTGGGGGTTTACTGTCTGGTTCTCTCAGGCCGAACTGCATGCCAACCCGGCTATTGCGACTATCGTTTCCGGGTTCCGGTCGCTCGGAACCATCATGTTCCTGCTTGGGGTGTTCCTGATCGTGCGCGATCTGGTGCTGCGCATGGTGTATGCGTTCTCCGGCAGGGACAGAAAAGGTCAGCTTTTCTTGATAGGGGAAGCTGCGGAGGGCTTGCAGCCGGGGTTCCGCACGAAGCTGTATCCTCAGTGCTGGGAAACGCACTACTGCAGGGATTTCGTCCGCAAGGTATGCCCTGCCTATCAGAACCGGAAACCCTGCTGGCGGATCAAAGTCGGCTGCTTCTGTGATGAGGGCACTATCCTGCGCGCGATGAACGTCCAGAGCAAAGAAGGACAGATGTTCGCGCGGGACCTGAACTATCGGACCGGAAGCGTGACGGGGACAAGGGCACTTACAGCCGCCCAGAAGCGGACTCGCTGCCGCACCTGCGTCATCTTTCTCTATCACCAGCATCAGAAGTACAAGCTGATCAGCCCGATTGTCTTTCCGGTAACTGCTGCTCTGATGTGGCTTTTCTATCCCAACATAGTCGGGATATTCGAGGGATTTGTACAGTTCACCGATCAGTTTATGAGGATGGTATCCTTCCTGCCGCAGACGCAGGTTCAGGCGCCGGAACTTGCGGTTGTTCCGGGGGCCGTGCAGATCCTGTTCGTTATGTGGCTGGCTATTATGATAGTGAGCTACGCTCTGCAGTTCATCGAGTACTGCATTTTCAGACTACAGGTTTGAGGCCGGGACTGTCGGTTCTTTGAAACGCGAATGACGCGAAGAAGCGCGAAAATCGCGAAAAAGGGGCCGGGGGTCAGGAGCCAGGGGCCGGGTCGGAGGAAAGATTCCTCCGACAACACAATATAAGGGGCCGGACGGATGTCCGCCGCACCTGCGCTGGGGAGGAATCTTCCCGGCGATCAAAATTATGATCGGGTGCGATATCAGCATCGCACCCGAAAGGGAATCCCTGCGATTTCAAATCGCGTCCTTCTGTTTCGCACGCGATCAATGGTATAAGTCGATTCAACGCAGAGGCGGAAAATGGATGTCGCTAGAATAGAAGCTATAATAGAGATCGTCAAGGATGCGCACGTGTGTGAAGTATCGGTGTCGGGCGAAGGGTCTTCGGTACTGGTGCGAAAGCCGCCGGTCAGCTTCGTTCATGATGCTCCGGCAGCTCAGGCGAAGCGTCATGACGAGCCGCGCGCTCGGAAGAACGCGAAAGGGAAGCCGAAGACGCCGGAGACCGATACAGATACCGGAACCATCATCACGGCGCCTATGGTCGGTATATTTCATATGATCGACGGAATCAACATTCCGGGTGTGGTGGTCAAGAAAGGCCAGGTAGTCGGGGCGATCGAGTCGATGAAGCTGATGAACGATGTTGTATCCGACATGAGCGGCGATGTTGTTGAACTTTACGTCGAGGATGGCATGCCCGTGGAGTACGGGCAATCGCTGTTCCGGCTGAACGGGGTGTGAGATATTATGAGTTTTAAGGTACGCTCCAGGCTGCGGGACGAGAGCGGTAACTGGACGCTGATCGGGCTTTTGGTGGCATTAGCGGCGGCGGGCGCATTGTTCTTCGTCGTGATTATGCCAAAGATGGGCACGGGCGAGCAGGCACAGCAGGAGGGCTTGATAACCCCTGAGGAGGGTCAGACGGTCTACGGTGCGGCAATCGATAAGGGAAAGGAAACCGCGTGCAGTTCCAACCTCCGGCAGATCAGGATGAGCATCGAGTCATACAAGACGGAAAGAGGACAGCCGCCTGCGCTGCTTCAGGAGTTGAAGCTTGGGTCCGGCGGTATGTGCCCCGCGAGCGGTCAGCCCTATCAATATGACGCCCGCACCGGCCAGGTAATCTGCTCAACTCAGGGCCATCAGGGATTGTAATCGGAGTCTATGTAGTTAGTGTTCAAGAAGATACTTATCGCAAACCGTGGTGAGATAGCGGTGCGGATTATTCGCGCGTGTCGAGAGATGAAGATCTCTACGGTCGCCGTCTATTCTCAGGCAGATGCAAATTCGCTTCACGTCAGACTTGCGAACGAAGCGGTGTGCGTGGGGCCGCCCGCTAATAAGGACAGCTACCTCAACATGCCGAATATCATCAGCGCGGCGATGATCACCGGGGCCGAGGCTATACACCCCGGGTATGCCTACTTTTCCGAGCAGCCGAGCTTCGCGGAGGCGTGCGAAGCCTGCAACCTGGTCTTCATCGGACCAAAAGCATCGGCAATTGAGAAGATGGGGGACAAGGCCAGGGCAAGGGAGATGATGCAGTCGGCTGGGGTTCCGGTTATTCCCGGCACCAAAAGCACCGTCGACAGCGAGCAGGAGGCCCTGCGGGCCGCGCAGAAGATGGGTTATCCCGCCCTCATCAAAGCCTCCGCCGGGGGCGGGGGACGAGGAATCCGGCTGGTGCAGAACGATGAAGAGCTTGTAAAGGGCCTGAAGCTTGCCAGAGCCGAGGCCGAGTCGGCATTCGGCAGTCCTGCGGTCTATATGGAGAAATATATCGAGGACCCAAGGCATATAGAAGTGCAGATTCTTGCCGACCAGCACGGCCACTATGTCCACCTGGGGGAGCGCGAATGTTCCATCCAGACCGACAGGCACCAGAAGATGGTCGAGGAGTCGCCTTCACCCGCAATTACTCCCGCGCTGAGGCAGAAGATGGGAGACGCCGCAATTCGCGCTGCGAAGGCGGCGGGCTATTCGAGCGCCGGCACTGTCGAATTCCTGCTCGACAAGGATGGAAACTTCTATTTTATGGAGATGAATACCAGGGTCCAGGTCGAGCATCCTGTTACGGAGGCCGTTACCGGGGTAGATATTGTTCAAGAGATGATTCGAATAGCGACCGGAGAAAAGCTCGGAATATCCCAGAAGGAAGCGCATCTTAACGGCCATGCGATTGAGTGCAGGATCACGGCGGAGGACCCGGAGAACGGGTTTGCGCCGTCAGTGGGCAGGATTTCGGATCTGGTGTTTCCCGGTGGGCTTGGGGTTCGCGTAGATACGCACATTTACGCAGGTTACGACATCCCCCCGTACTACGACCCGCTGCTCGCAAAGCTGGTAGTCTGGGGGTCGGACCGCAGCGCGGCCATTGCCAGGATGACCAGGTGCCTCGATGAGCTGGAGATCGGCGGGATAAAGACCAACGCGAGCTTCCATAAGAAAATTATGGGAAACGCCTATTTTAGGAAGGGCGACCTTTCCACGAACTTTCTCAGGCGGAGAATGTTCGGCGCTTGACATGCAAAGACTCAGACGAGCGGCGCGGGAGCTGGCTCTTAATCTTCTTTACCAGGCAGACGTGGCAGGAATACCTCTGGAGGAGGCCATCCAAATGGCGCGGGAGAATGTGTCCTCTAAGCCTGAGGTGTTCGACTACGCCGAGACGCTTGCCCGCGGAACTCTCAGGCGCAGAAGAGACATCGACCGCGAAATCAAGAGGCTGAGTAAGGACTGGCCTCCCGACCGTCAGCCTGCCGTTGACCGGAACATCCTGCGGCTTGCGATCTTCGAGATATTAGACATCCCAGCAACGCCCCCTGTTGTAGTCGTTAACGAGGCTGTCGAGCTTGCGAAAAAGTTCAGTACGGCGGATTCAGGGAAGTTCATAAACGGAGTGCTGGCAACTTATTTGAGAGAGCGCGGAGGGCCGGAGGCGCGCGAACAGGTCAGTAGTTCTTGACAACTGTAATGAGAACATCAAACAACAGACTACGGAGATCGGCGTTCCGGCCCGCAACGACTATTGCGCTGAGCTTTGCCATACTGATAGCGGTCGGGACGGTCCTGCTGTCGCTTCCGGTCGCCAGAGCTGACGGCAGGGTGGATCCTTTCGCGGCGATCTTCACTGCGACCAGCACGGTCTGCGTAACCGGCCTGGTGATTGCCGATACTGCGACCACGTTTACCACTTTCGGAGAGATAGTCGTACTTGTCCTAATCCAGCTCGGCGGGCTGGGTTATATGACTATTGCCACGGTGGTAGCCATTCTGCTCGGTCGTGAGTTGGGGTTGAGTGAACGGATAGTCCTGCGAGAAGCACACGGACAGCCCAGGCTGTCTGGGGTCATCAGACTGACGCGCAACACGCTGATGTTCACTCTGGTGGCCGAGGCGGTCGGAACAACAATACTCGTTCTGAGATTCGCCTCCGATCCCAACTTCAACGGCTGGAAATCCCTGTATTACGCTGTGTTCCATTCGGTCTCAGCGTTTTGCAACGCGGGCTTCGATTTGATGGGCGCCGTATTCGGCAAGTTTTCATCGCTGACGGCTTATAAGCTGGACCCGGTCGTATCCCTGACAATTGCAGGGCTTTTCATTATAGGAGGTCTGGGTTACCCTGTCGTCGAGGAGCTTGCGCGCAGGAAGAAGCGAAGGCTCTCGGTCCACGCAAGACTTGTGGTCTGGACTACGGCCGCTCTGCTTTTGCTCGGCACTGCGGCAATTCTAATTCTCGAGTGGTCGAACCCTGAGACTCTGCAGGGGCTCTCGCTTCCGGGAAAGTTGCTGGTATCGTTCTTCCAGTCGGCCACGGCAAGGACCGCCGGGTTCAGCACAGTAGACATAGCCGACGTCAACGCGACAACTCTGTTCGTCCTCGGGACGCTGATGTTCATCGGAGCCTCACCTGGAGGAACCGGCGGGGGTGTCAAGACCACTACATTTGTGCTGATGGTTGTCGCTGTCCTGAGCGTCTTGAGGGGCCGCACGGACAGCGAAGTTTTCGGCAGGCGAATTCCGGCAGCCAACGTCTACCGCGCGCTGGCCATCGTCATTCTGTCCGCGATTCTTGTGGCAGTTGCAACAATGGTTCTTACCTTGACGGAACTGGATGTCGCCAGTCGTGGAGAACGAGCAGGCTTTATGGCCGTCCAGTTTGAGGTGCTTTCGGCATGGGGAACGGTAGGTTTGAGCACCGGGATTACTCCAGACCTGAGCGGCGTTGGCAGAATTGTTATAATTATAATGATGTATGTGGGCCGGATCGGGCCTCTGACGGCGTTCGCAGCGCTCGCCGCGAGAGAAAAACCGGTGAAAAGAAGATTGGCGGAAGAACATGTGGTCATTGGCTAACGAAAGACTCGAAAAAGCAAGAAAGAGCTTTTTGGTTATTGGTCTCGGCTACTTCGGAGAGGCGATTGCGACTAGACTCTATGAACTCGGCCAGGAAGTAGTCGGTGTAGATACGGACCCCGACATAGTGCAGAGGCTTGCAAACAAGCTGACGCAGGCGATAGAGCTCGACGGTACCGATGAGGAGGCTCTTGCGACGCTCGGGGTCAGAAACTTCGATGTATGCATCGTCGGGCGCGGATCGAACCTCGAAGACAGCGTTACGATCACAATGAACCTTAAAGATCAGGGATCTCGGTATATAATAGCTAAAGCTATGCGCGCGAAACACGCCAAGATACTTGAGCAGCTTCAAACCGACCTTATAGTCTTTCCTGAGATCGACATGGCTCATCAGATAGCTGAGAATCTCGTGCATCCGAAGATTGTCGGTGAGGTGCAACTCGGAAGCGGCTACGTAGTGGAGGCGGTCAAGCCTCCGAACAGGCTGGTCGGAAAACCGATATCTAATATTCCAAGCCTGCTGCCTGTCGGGGTGAAGTTCCTCGGTCTGCACAGGGGAGATGAATTGATATCGCTGCCTGATGAAAAGAAGACCATCAGCAGTGTAGACTTGGTAATCGTATGGGGCAGGAGCAACAGGATAGCGGAGTTGGAGAAATAGCTATAGACGAACTGAAGCTGGTTGCTCCCGCATCGAGGCCCGTGCTCCTTACCAATAAGGAGGAGTTGGAGGACATCCGCGGGCGGCTGTCGGAGCCCGGATATGCCGAGGTCTACCAGGCAGTGCTCAAGCTGGCTGAATCGGACCCTGCTGATGTGACCTCGCCGCTGGCTGCGGCTGCCGATGTTGACCCCAGGCTGTTCGATGTGGGGTGGCGGCTTATGGGCATGGAGAGCGTGCTGCCGGCGGCGGGGGTCGCGTGGCAGCTCACGGGCGACCGCGCTCACGTGGACAGAGCCGTAAAGCTCCTGCAAACCGCGGTCGCTTGGCATCAGTGGTCGGATGGACGACACGCGGTCGTGGACGGCTACTACAACGCCGCTCCGGAGACCGCAAGCGGCATGCGCGCATTCGCCTGGGCGCTCGACTTTTTCGCAGGCGCGCTCCCGAACGAGGTCGAGTGGGCGTGCCGGAGAAAACTGGCATCGTTCGCCCAGAGGCTCTCGGAAATCAGCTCCTCCAGCCAGACAAGATGGGCTGCCAATCCATTCGACGACTGGTCCGCCACCATTCACAGCGCAATCGGACACGCCGCGCTCGCGCTCTGCGGAGCAGACAGCAGGGCCGAAAACTGGTTGAGGCTGGCGATATCCAGAATTCTGGCGTACCTGGACTGCCTGCCCGGCGATGGCGGGCATCCGAGCGGGATAGCTCGCTGGGAGTTCGCGCTTACCCACTGCTGCACATTCCTCGAAGCGCTCTACAGGTTCTCAGGCACAGACCTCCGCAGGCATCCAGCCTTAGAGCGCACACGAAGGTTTGCGGTGCGGTGCCTTGCCCCTGGAGGACAGGATATAGTGCAGATTGACCAGGGACTGCCGCTTCAGGTCTCCAGCGTCACCACGGGGCCGCTCAGCAAGCTGCTGGCAAAGTGGTTCCAGGACCCCGTGATTAGCTGGGCCGTCTTCAATACACCTCGAACGCCCTACGTTCAGGCTGCGGACCTGCTCTGGTACGACGAGTCCATCCCTCGTGTCTGGCCAGGCGAAGCAGGCGAAGGAAGCAAGGCTTTCTCCGACATCGGATGGCTTATCATGCGCTCAGGATGGGGGCCGAAAGACAACATGCTGGCTTTCAAGAGCACCCCCTTTTGGCCCGGGTATCACCATCTGGATCAAGGTACCTTTCAGATATTCGCTCGTGGGCGGGAGATCGTGCTCGATTCCGGCCTGGGCTGGCGCGCGCACCCGAACTACTTCGACCGCTATAGGGACAGCCTGGCTCACAACGTGGTCCTGATAGACGGAAAAGGTCAGCTAAGACACGATCCGGAATCTCACGCAGAGATGCACAAGATAGAGCTGTCTGAGCGCGCCGACTACGCTGTCGGAGAGTGTGCAGGTGCGTACGAGGGTGTTGATAGGTTCACAAGGGCGGTACTTTTCCTCAAACCGAACGTCATCGTAATCCGGGATATCATCGAGCTCGACCGGCCCCAAGCGCTGGAATGGCTGCTGCACGGCGGGGGCAATTTCGAGGTCCACGTCCACGACCGCGACAAGGGCTTCACTTTGCAGGCCGGCGATACAGCGATGAACGGGTTCATCCTCAAACCCGTTAGATGGAAACATACGCTGCGCCGAGGATACAAGCTGACGGATTGGCAGACCCGCCACGAGGTCACGCATCCCGTGCTTGTTATACTGCCGGACAAGTCGGCTGCGTACGACATTTCAATGGTCTTCGTCATTGACGATGCGGATAAGCCGAGAGAGTTCCCAGGCCGCCCGGCGGACGACGGCACAGCAACGATCAAGGCGGGTGGCATCAAGTGGTCGGTCCGGCCCTCCGGCGACGGACTGGAGTTCCAGCCCGCAACCAGCAGGCAAAAGCAAACGAAGTAAGAGCTTTGGGCACCCATTCGTTTTGCTCGTCCACCTATCGGGTAATTCATCCATGCACAATCCGGCATAACAGCAGGAGGTGAGCTTATGCGATCAAGTGGAGTGCTTATGGTAGTTACGATGGCAGCTTTGCTGCTTTTTGCAACCGCACCGCCTGCGCCCGCAATCGATTTGGGAGATGCTATAAAGGTATTCGGCATAGGATACGCCGTAAGAGTATTCGGATCCCAGATCAACAGCTTCGTAAACACACTGCTGGCGCAGCGAGGAGTCGAGTGGGAAGGCACGACTAAGGTAGTGCCTATCATTTCAATTGGTTCAGGTACTTACATAGGCGCGGCTCAGGTGGCAGGACCGCCGAGCCTCGTCGATAGAGTCAGGGCAGTGGCCCAGGGAGAAATTCGGTTCGGTGACGACTTCCGTGGGAAGGCGCTCATTCCGGTCAGTACGACGAATGTGCTGCGGGGTGTCCGCCGGATCGAAGGCGTGGGTCTCTCCGCCTTGATTGACTTTAGGGTCTAAGGAGGTTCCAGATGAGACGTTATATACCACTGGCAGTAGCGCTTGGGATATTGCTGATAATTGCTGCCGCTTATGCTCTGACGGCAGCCTCGCGGGCCCAGCAGATCGGCGGAGTATCCGTAGGCGAGGTGATAGTCAACGATCAGGTCCCGCTGAGGATCCGCTATTCGGCTGGGGGTCTGAGTCCGGCCGAGCGGGCATCGACTGTGGCAAGGCGACTTAATCAGTTCGAGAATCTGCAGCCCTCTGAGATAACCGTCGGAATGGTAAGGGGACAGTGGGCAGTGCTTGCCAGGGGTGATCTGCTGGTCACCGCTGATCCTGCGCATGCCATTGCAAACGACACTACGACCTATGGGCTTGCGCTATCCTGGAGGAATCAACTTCGGGCCGCGGTAGCCGGCCAGCAGATAACTCCTCCGCCGGCCGGCGCAGGTCCGGCTGACGGATTGCCCGCAGCTAATGTAAGGACGGCACAGAAGGTTGTGCCTATCTTGAGTGTGGGAAGCGGCCTGCGCGTTGGTGCGGCGCTTGTTGCTGGATCATCCAGTCAGGTCGGCAAAGTCAATGCAGTAGCCCAGCTCGAGGGAGATTTCCGCGACAGCGTCAGAGTCCGGGCTCTTGTTCCTGTTGACACCGAGAACGTCATCGGCAGCATTCGCAGGGTTCCGGGTACGGCCGTTATCGCGGTTGCGGATGTCAGACTCTAAGAAGTGCTTAGCCTGACTGATTCACGAGCATCAGCAGGCTTCGGCAGACAAGCAATCCGAAGCAACTGCTGATGCACAAGACGACAAAAAGGACCGGCAGGCGCACCATAGCGCGCCTGCCGATCCTTTTCTTTCAAAGGTTGGGTAGTATTGCAAGTTCAAATGCTATCTGGTTGTTCTTCTTTTTCGGCCGCCACCATGGCTCGCTTCGCCGCCCTTTCGGCCGGCTACTCTTGCCTCTTCGCTGTCCCATTCATGAGCCGTTCCCTTCTCGTGGGCAGCTCTTCCGCCTTTTCTGGCGATCTCCCGCTGCTTTTCAGGATTCATTGACGCGAAGCCCCTCTGCTTGGTAGACATACGGACACCTCCTTTGTCCAATTTACAAGTCACTGTAGAGCTAACTGTCCGTTGCTTTTTACCCCTGCAGTGGTATTACTAAACCCATCAGCTAAAAACAATTGAGAAATCCATATTTAACGAGCATGAAACACTCTCGAAACACTAGTGCTGCATAATTTATGCTGTAATAGCAACTGGTATAAGCAACCAAGAGGAGGATGAACTATGGCAACAGTAGTTTCGATGGATACAGCCAAAGAACGGGTGCTGAGAGAGGTCAGAGACAAGGGAGTCGAATTCATCAGGCTCTGGTTCACCGACATTCTCGGCCAGATCAAGAGCTTTGCAATCACACCCGAGGAGCTCGAGGGTGCGCTTGACGAGGGAATGGGCTTCGATGGCTCGTCGATCACCGGTTTCCAGGATATCGAAGAGAGCGACATGATCGCTAAGCCCGACCCCACCACATTCAGCTTCCTGCCGTGGAGGCCCATGGACCGGCCGGTTGTGAAGATGATCTGTGACATCCTGAACCCCGACGGCACGCCGTACGAGGGTGATCCCCGCTACATCCTGCGACGGACTGTAAACAAGGCCGCTGAAAAGGGCTATACGATGTATGTGGGTCCGGAGCTAGAGTATTTCTACTTTAAGTCGGACTCGGATACAGGTATTCTCGACCACGGCGGCTATTTCGATCTTACCTCGCTGGATGCGGCGAGTGATCTGAGACGCGAGACGGTGCTTACGCTCAAGCAGATGGGAATCCCGGTGGAGTACAGCCACCACGAGGTCGCTCCGAGCCAGCACGAAATAGACCTCCGCTATGCCGATGCTCTTAACATGGCCGACCGCGCTATGGTCTACAGAACCGCTGTGAAGGAGGTCGCAACCAGACATGGTGTCTACGCGACCTTTATGCCCAAGCCTATCTTCGGCCAGAACGGAAGCGGGATGCACACGCACCAGTCCCTCTTTTCCGGCGAGCTAAACGCATTCTTCGATGCGAATGACAAGTACAACCTCTCCAGGGTTGGGAAGAGCTACATAGCCGGACTATTGAAGCACGCGAAAGAGATGTCCTCCCTTCTCGCGCAGTGGGTCAACTCCTACAAGAGGCTGGTTCCGGGTTACGAGGCGCCGGTTTACATAGCCTGGTCGCAGCGCAACAGGTCGGCTCTGGTCAGGGTGCCGATGTACAAACCCGGCAAGGACCTCGCCACCCGCGCTGAACTCAGGTGCCCGGACCCGGCGTGCAACCCATATCTTGCGTTTGCGGTCATGCTTGCAGCCGGCTTGAAGGGAATCGAAGAGGGCTACGAACTGCCCGATCCGATGGAGAAGAACCTGTATCATCTGACGGATGATGAGCGCAAGGAACTGGGCATAGAGTCGCTTCCCGCAAGTCTCGGAGAGGCGATTGCAATTACCGAGCAGAGCGAGTTCGTCCGCGAGGTTCTCGGTGACCACAGCTTCGAGAGGTTCATCTGGATCAAGCGACAGGAGTGGGACGAGTTCCGCATTCAGGTGACCGAATACGAGCTCCAGAAGTATCTGCCGATACTCTAGCCGGGTCTTGAAACGCGGATTACGCGGAAGAAGCAGTGAGCCGTCAGCTTCTCGGCCCCTGCGGGGCCGCCGTCGGCAGACAAGCAGTCCGACGGAACAAAAGGGGATTTCGATGGCCGGGGATATCCATCCTCGGCCCTGGTGTGGCGGATATTCATCCGCTGACAGCTTCAGAAACAAATGTGGCGAGGGGAGCGCTGGGTGCGCTGTCCATAGACTGCCTGCGGTGATGTGCGGTTTTTCTCATCCTCCACGTACGCTGCAGGTAGTCGCGCGCTCCTCTCGCCGCTTTCGTTTTTGGACCACCTCAAACGGCAGGGTCTGGGAGGGGATACAGACGGATGTCCGTCAGACGTGCGCCGGGGAGGAATCTCCCCGGCGATCATACCGAAGGGCTGTAATGTTCGGGCGATAAGAGGTTGGATATCCGCTGGTTTACGCCGCTGACGTGGATTTGGCCGTGGGCTTTCCTATTTCGTATAAAAAGTCCGGTGACATGTCGGCTCCGTTCTCCCAAACAATAGTGTCGATGTCGGCGTCCACTCGGAACCGCTTGAAATAATCGGTGTCTTTCAGCGGTTCGAAAATCTCGCCATCAAGATGCGGTCCAAGATCGACCAGCCGCGTCTCTCCATTCTCAAAAGTCACCAGCAGCTTGTAATCGGACACATAGACTGCTCTCTTCACAAAGTGCATTTGATAGACTCCTTATATCAGTGGGTCAATCTAAATGCGGAGGCCCGTGATCGTTATAGTACATCGCTATCACGATACCAAAGAACCTGCTTGTTTCCGGCATGACGCTACAATTCTACCCATTTGTTTTCGTTTCAGCCACGGTACATATTCTCTAGCCCACCTGGGAATTCCTCCAGTGTCGGACTTCCCGTAACGAAACGCGGAGGGGTAGGCGGACGGATGTCCGTCAGACGTGCGCCGGGGAGGAATCTCCCCGGCGATCGACACCTGACACCCCATGATCGCGCGCGATCTCCGAATCGCGTGCGAAACAGATGGACGCTCTCCCCCATCCGCGAAATCCGTACAATCCGCGTAATCCGCGTTTCAGATA
>JACPPP010000168.1 GCA_016190935.1 Armatimonadota bacterium
AATAAAATCCTGCGGCATTAGGGTCAGTTCAGCCGCAACTGGTATTACTGGTATCGGGATAAAGGTGTCCCGATACCTGCCTTATTGCGAACAATGGGTTCCGGGGCGCGTCCGTCCCCTAATGGAAGGAATCAAGAAAATGAAATCTGGTTGCACATTACCTGAATTCCAAGAACAGGAGGCGTTGATGAACTACGATGTAAAGGACATCGGGCTTGCGCCGAAAGGACGCCTTAGGATAGAGTATGCCGCGCAGGATATGCCGGTGCTTGGAATGATCAGACATAGATTCGAGAAAGAGAAGCCTCTGGCAGGAGTTACGCTGGCAGCATGTTTGCATGTCACTACCGAAACGGCGAACCTTGCCATTACGCTCAAAGCCGGCGGAGCGAATGTGGGACTTTGCGCCTCCAACCCCCTCTCGACTCAGGATGACGTTGCGGCGGCGCTCGCCAAGGATTACTGCATCCCAACCTTTGCCATAAAAGGGGAGGATAATGACACCTACTACAGGCACATCAACGCCGTGCTTGACATGAGACCGAACATTACGATGGACGATGGGGCCGATACCGTAGGCGTCATTCATTCGCAGCGCCAGGATCTGATCCCAAACATAATAGGCGGCACTGAGGAAACCACAACCGGCGTGATTCGGCTGAGGAGCATGGAGCGGGACGGTGTGCTGAAGTACCCGATCGTCGCGGTCAACGACGCTGACACGAAGCACTTCTTCGATAACCGCTACGGAACAGGGCAGAGCACGATCGATGGTATTCTGCGGGCAACAAACAAACTTTTGGCCGGAAGTGTCTTCGTAGTCGGCGGCTACGGTTGGTGCGGCAAGGGGCTTGGAATGAGGGCAAAGGGAATGGGAGCCCGAGTCATAGTCACTGAGGTCAAGCCGCTTAGAGCAATTGAAGCGGTAATGGACGGCTTCGAGGTGATGCCTATGGCCGAGGCCGCGAGGATAGCGGACGTATTCTGCACGGTGACGGGCGATGTCCACGTAATCAGAAAAGAGCACTTTGAAGTGATGAAAGACGGCGCTATCGTCTCCAACTCCGGGCACTTCAACGTCGAGATCGATATCCCTGCTCTGGAAGCTATGGCCGAAAGCAGGAGAGTGATACGCGACTTCGTAGAAGAGTTCCTGCTGCCGGATAGAAGAAGGATCTATCTGCTTGGAGAGGGAAGGCTGATCAATCTTGCCGCCGCAGAGGGTCACCCAGCGAGTGTGATGGATATGAGCTTTGCAAACCAGGCGCTTTGCGCGGAGTACATGTTCAAGCATGCTAAAGATTTGGAACGAAAGGTGTACCCGGTGCCAAGGGAGATCGACGAGCAGATCGCCGCGCTCAAGCTTGAGACCATGGGCGTGAAGATCGACACGCTGACTCCTGAGCAGGTCAAGTACCTCGAATCCTGGGAGGAAGGAACCTAGAAGGGGACCGGGGATTTTAGATTTTAGATTTTGGATTGTAGATTGAAGGAGGTAATCTCGATCGTCCGCGATTGCAAATCGCGGACGTAGAAGAATATGGGGATTTGCAATCCCAACAGCCATTGCAAATGGCGGAGTTCTTACGGGTGTGCGATTCCAAATCGCACACCTTCGGGCCAATTTTCATTTTGCACTTTGCATTTTTCATTTTGCATTACCGTGACCCATGACCCAGGTTATGGCGAGTATAAGCCTGCTAGGCGTTAGAATAGACAATGTAACGATGGACGGGGCGCTGTCGGCTATTGAGCGGTTCAACGAGAGCGGAGCGCCGCATATCATCGTCACGGCTGATGCGTCTGCCATAGTTGTCGCACAGTCGGACGAGGAGTTCCGCAGGATAGTGAACGAGGCTGACCTGGTGACTCCAGACAGCGCCGGGATTCTGCTTGTGTCCGGCTGGTACGGGAGTCGGTTGAAGGAGAAAGTGTCGGGGGTTGACCTGACCGTGGAGATCGCCTGCATTGCGGCAGAGAAGGGATATCCCATCTTTCTACTCGGAGCCGCTCCGGGCGTTGCTGAACTCGCCGCGGAGAATCTGAAGAAAAGATTTCCAGAGCTGAACGTCGCCGGAACGCACCACGGATTCTTCGAGAACGATGAGGAGATGGTCCGAGCGGTGGCGGAGTCGGGCGCGAAGGTGCTGTTTGTGGCTATGGGGATACCTAAGCAGGAGAAATGGATAGCCCGGAATCTCGATAGGCTGAATGTTGCCGTGGCGGTAGGCGTCGGAGGGACGTTCGATGTGCTTTCCGGCAGAGTAAACAGGGCGCCGGAGTGGATGCGCAAGCACGGGCTTGAGTGGGCGCACAGACTTGCAAGCAATCCCCGCAAGATCGGCAAGGTTATGACGCTGCCGAAATTCCTGTGGTTGGTAATAGTTGATAGGATGTTTGGAAGTAGGTAGGAGATCCGGGGTTTTTGAAACGCAGATTACGCGGATTGAACGGATTTCGCGGATGATACAGACCTACAGCTTGTGCAGATAGCAGAAAAGCAGAAGCAGATTCAGAGTGCGCGTCAGCGGATGAATATCCGCCACACCTGGGCTGGGGATGAATATCCCCAGCCATCATGAGCCAAAGTATCCAAGACCCATGACCCTTACCAACACCCAACACCTGGCCCTGCTGATGGC
>JACPPP010000164.1 GCA_016190935.1 Armatimonadota bacterium
GAAAGGCTCGCCATCCAACGTGACTATTGTGTCTTCGGGCAACTCAGGCGCGAGTCTGGCTAAGAGCTGAGCGACGACCTCTGTGGGTTTTTCTTCGCTGCTCACTCGGGTGTTCGAGAGAATGGTCGAGGTGATGCCGAGAACCTAAACTATGCAGCCGCGGGCAAGTACATTCTCAGACCGCCGTAATTGGTACATTTTACCGCCGTCGACACCAGGTGGCGCATGATCTTCTCCTGCGCGCTTTCTCCGCCCGTATTCATGGGGCTGCCCTCCGTGCAAGTGTTGAACGAGACCATCGCGGGCAGCCTGTCCGGCTGTGTTCGTGCTAACGCTGCACGGAATCTCTGCTTTGACGTCAACGGTTACCTGAGCCGGAACGAGTGGTAGCCGGCCAGGTGCGGCGGTCCGTCACTTGCAAGGAACTCCATGCGGCTCGGTATCGCGATGAAGCTGATGGTCGTGTGCCAACTGCTGACAGGATAATTTCCACCCGCAAGCTCCGTATCGCAAAGGAATGACTTGACAACGGACAAGCCGTTCTGATCGTTCATCTTCGCGCGAGCCCTCGCCATAGCTGGAATTCGGTCGATGTTCATCTTGTCCACCGTCTTCATGCGTTCTTCGGTATCGAACTCCGACACGAAGTAGTTCACGGAACAAACACACCCCGATTCATCCGGCCTGCGCACACTTATAATGGTCGCGCCGGCCTTCTCAACGATGACTGCTTCGCCGCTCGGGTCCACCAGCACGTAGTTTCCGCTTCCGACGACTCCAGGGGTATCCATGAACTCGATGGCTTCCTTTACGTTCCTGCAACTGCGCAGAGTCCGGGCGAACAGGTTGGCGACGTCTGTGACGGGATCCGGCAGTTCTTTCAGTTTAACATATTTGGCGCACGCGGCGCTTCCCATCATAGAGAGTCCGTGCTCATTCATCCCATTATGGCAGCCCATACACCCCGGCCAGGTGAGGGACACATAGCGGTACTGGCCCTTAATGCTTGTGTCCTTAATAAAGTACACCCGCGGATCGTCCAGATTGCCTCCCGCGATGGGGCCATCCGCCGAACGCGCCACAGCTATGTTCGAGCAGAAGAAGGTGGCTAGCTGCCGGTTGATAAGGAAAACCTGCTCGAAATCGAGCCCCGATCCATCCGCAATACCGGCTATCTCTTCGATCTCCAATGGCCATCGCTTCTGCGTCCAGTCTGCGAGCTTCTTGACTCTCTCGAGCAGGTCCGGGACTGGTTGTTGTGACCGTTCGTAGACTTTGCGCTGACATTCGCGCCACGAATAATGGATCATGGGCGCCATCGCTTCGCCGTAAGCCCGCCCGGCTTCGTAAGCGGTTCCCTGGATTCTGAGATAATCCGGCCTATTGAATATCCTGATCCTCTCGACTTTCTTGCCTCTTCCAACTGGAGTGGCTAATCTGGGAGCGCTTTTTGCCGCAAGCGCACCGTGCGAGCTAAGAGCCAGGCCCGCAATACCAAGCCCGCTCGTTTTCAGAAAACCGCGCCTGGAGGCGCGTAAACCGTCCGGATGGACGGTGGAATCATTGCTGCAATCGATAGTCTTATCAGACACGTCTTTGCTCCTTTGTAATGCAACTACGTCAAGCTGAAAGTGTGGTAGCCGGCTATGTGCGGCGGTCCATCACTTGCGTAAAACATCTTGCGCGTCGGTATCGCGATGAAGCTGATTGTCGTGTTCCAACAGCTCACTGGATATGGTGGGTCTCCACCCGCAAGCTCAGTATCGCAAAGAAATGATTTGACGACGGAAAGGCCGTTCTTGTCGTTCAGCTTAGCTCGAGCCCTCGCCATGGCGGGAATTCGGTCTGTGTTCATCGGATGCACCTTCTTCATGCGCTCCTCGGTGTTGAACTCCGACACGAAGTAGTTAATGGAGCTGATGAAACCCTTTTCATCCGGCTTGCGGACACTTATCACGGTCGAGCCATTCTTCTCTACGATCACGATGTCGCCGCTTGGGTCCAGCAGCAGGTAGTTTCCACCCGCATTGATCTCAGGATTGGACATGAACTCTACACCTTCCTTCACGTTCCTGCAGCTTCGAAGGACTCGACAGAAAACGCTCCATGAATCGGTGTAGAATTCCGGTAACGGGTTCAGCTTGGTAAAAGTCGCGCCCGCGGCGCTCCCCATCATACACAGCCCATGTTCGTTCATCCCGTTATGGCAGCCCAAGACTCCAGGCCAGGCCACCGATACATAGCGGTACTGGCCCTTGATATGCGTGTCCTTGATGAAATAGGTCCTGGGATCGTCCAGATTGCCGCCAGCGACGGGGCCGACCGATGAATGAGTCACACCTATGTTGGAGCAGTAGAGGCTGGCAAGGTGTCGGTTAATGAGGAAGACCTGCTCGAAATCGAGTCCCGATCCGTCGGCAACACCGGCTATCTCCTCGATCTCCAACGGCCATCGCTTCTCCGTCTCATCCACCAGCCACTTGAGTCTTTCGAGCAGGTCCGGCTTCTGTTGCTGCCGATCGAGGACTCTCTCCTGGACATAGCGCCATGTATAGTGGATTGAGGGCGCCATTGCCTCGCCATAAGCCCGTCCTGCCTCATAAGCAGTCCCCTGCACTTTGAGGTAGTCTGGCCTGCCGAAAACCTTGATCCGCTCCACTTTTGCACCCCGCTTGACAGGGGTGGCTATCGAAGGAACTCTTTCCGCGCCAAGCGCAGCCTGCGGCGAGAGTGCGAGACCAGCAATCCCAACCCCGGTCATCTTCAGGAAGTCTCGTCTGGAACTCGGGTCTCCTCTTACATCGTCTGTATGTTCATTTACAATATCATCAGGCATTGGCAAAACTCCTTTTTTGCGACGTCAAGCTTATCTCGCGATTTTCGTTCGCTGACCAGTAGATCGCGTCCAAAAGTGCGTTTGTCTTTGCTGCCTCAGAAAGCGGACAAACAGGCTGGCGATCCGCAATTACTGCCTGCACGAAGTCCTCCACCACCGGCAGGTGCACGTTGTCCGCATTTGGCAAGTCCACACTTTCCGTGGTTCGCCCCATTGTCTTCACGACGGGCCCGCTATCATAAGGAAGCCAATCGATCTTGGCTTCAGTCCCGATTATCTCGAACTCATGTCTCCACGTCTTGGAATTCCAGTTGAAAGATGCGGTCACCAGCGCATTATTTGACAGCCTCATGACTACGGCTGCTGAGTCCTCTACGTCCCAGTCGGACGTGATGTTCTCGCACCGGGCGTATACGCTCCTGGGCATTCCAAAAAGCGCGATAAGCAAATCGAACATGTGAGTTCCCATATCACTTAATGGTCCACCGCCGGACTTTGCTCTAACCACTCTCCAGTGCTTCGGATCAACCGGCGCCGGATTCATCCAGGAGGAATAGGTCATACGAACGGACACTACCTGGCCAAACTCGCCATTTGTGAGCATCTCCTTGGTGTAATGGTACCGCGGGTAAAATCGTCGATAGTATGCGCACGCAGCCTTCTTCCCACTTCTCTGTGCAGCATCGACTGCGCGCAGCGAATCCGCCTCCGACAGTCCCAGCGGCTTCTCCACGATAACGTGCTTTCCTGCACCAAGCGCCTTAACAGCGTGCTCGGTGTGCAACCAGACTGGAGTGGCGACGTAAACAGCGTCCGCGCCAGATGCTTCTAAAGCCTGGTCAAAATCAGCATAACATTGTTGAACGCCACAATCGGCTGCCAGTGCTTTCGCCTGTTCGGTTCGGGGATCGCATATAGCTGTGATTTCAGAACCGCTTGCGGACGCCAGTGCCGGGGCAACGCGCTTCTGAGAGATGTCACCCGCACCAACGAGAAGCCATCTTATCTTGTCCATCAGATTCCTCCTACGCCAGATCCATGATAGTCTGCTTCATCGCCCAAGCTATATACTCCAGTTCTTCCGGACTGGTTCGATGTGAGATCGGCGCGCTGAAAACCTGATCGCATGCCCTGGCTGCCAACGGACACCCCATGTCTGTGTAGCCAAGCTCCGAAAATGCAGGCAAGTTCCATACAGCCTCGTAATGCTTGGTAGTACCAACTTTGTAATTGCTCTTCAGGTGAGAGGAAAACTCCTCCTGGCTGAACTTAACTCGGTCCGTGTTAACGCGCAGAACATACAGGTGGCTTCCGTGACCGGGGCCGTGTCCTGCCGGGAGTATTATCTCCCGCGCATCCGCCAGAAGCTCGCTCATCCGTGTCATCCGCTCCTGTCGAGCCTTCACTACCCTGTCGATCTTGGCGAGTTGGGTCATACCGACTGCGCACTGGGCCTTGGTCATTCTGTAGTTGAACCCTATGGAAGTCACTACGGGCGCAGGCCCAGAGTAGACATAGCCAAAGGTTTTGAGCTGCCTCACTTTCTCTATGAACTCTTCGTCGTTCGAAGTGACCGCCCCGCCCTCACCCAAACACGTCATATTCTTGTTGCTCTGAAAGCTGTAGCAGTTCGCAAGTCCGCGGCCTCCGATCGGCTGCCCTTTGTATTTCGCCCCGACAGCGTGGGCCGCGTCATAGATGACGGGAATTCCTGTCTCGGCGCTGATCTTGTCCAACTCATCAAGATCGCACGCCAGGCCGGAAAAATGAACGCCGATTATGGCTTTTGTCCTCTCAGTTATCTTCTTTCTGACCTCGGACGGATCGATGTTCATCGTTACCGGGTCTATATCCGCAAAGACCACTTTAGCGCCTCGCGCGACTGCGGCGCCGGCAGTGCAGACAAAGGTGAGCGGAGTTGTTATCATCTCGTCGCCCTCTTTGATTCCGAGCGCCATCATACAGCAGTCCAGGGCCGTGCCGCATGAATTCACCGCAACGGCTCTCCGAGCGCCTTCATGTTCGGCCAGCATGTTCTGGAAATCTATCTCCTCCGGTAAGGGGAAGAAATTGCCATTATCGGCTGCCGCTGTTACCACTTTCATTACAGCATCGATGTCGTCCTGCTCGTAAAGCCCTCCGAAAATAGGAAACGGAACTTCTCTAATATCCACAAATATCTCCCTTTGCCGCCAATCTACCGCAATTAGGGTCTGTTCTAACGCAATTGGTATTATACTAAGACTCGACTCTCTTGTACTGCCAAACCGGCATTTATCTTCCTGGCATCAGCTAGTACGGACTCCAATATCAGATAATAATCCCCATAGATCGGGGTTATTTCCTCCAGCAACTCTCTTTCCTTGCCTGGCCCAGAACCTTTCCAGGCCGCGTTACAGATGGTCCGTATGACGCTCTCTCCACTTCGGTCGATCAGGTCTGGCTTCATCGCATCGATGATCGTTTCCAGGGACGCATCGTCCTCGCCACATTTGAGCTGCCCATAAGCCCTCAAGGCTGTCTTGGTGAAGAACGTCCTGAGCAAGCTGAATTCGTTCGATACGAGCCGGATGCTATCGAATGGTTTCGGTTCTCGCAGGTAGAATCCGTATCTGCCCTTTCTAATCCTGGAGAATCTCACAACATCGAATATCTGCATAAGCGGGTTTTGATCAGACTTTGCCAACCTTTTCTTGCATTCAGCAACATCAGCTCCATCTCTTATGTCGATCAGTGTTGCGGCTTCCCTGACCATTCTCATTGCTTTCCGCAAGACGACGAAGAGATCATCCTCGAACCTGAGCATCTTATCCTCATTGTATAGCTCAGGAACATGATATTTAGCATCTATCATCTCCAGAGTCCGGTCAAATATATCTTCTTGCGGCAGCAAGTCCTTCCAGCCGTATAGGGTCTCAAACTTACACCGAACAGGCTTCCTTCCTATAAGGGAAAGTGCTGCCTGCATTGCCGGGACGAAGTAGTGGAGACATCGGCTGTGTAGAGCATAGTGTCTCTCCCAAGCCCCCAGGTTTATCGGCGGGTCTACATCATGGTTATAAGGGCTGTAGTAGGTAAGAAACCTGTGGAGATAGTAATACTCCTGCCGGTTATCCCAGGGCTTGTTTTTCAGGTAAGTTTGGAGTTCTTTGAATCTGTCACGGTCGCCCATGACAGAGCTCCAATGGATCGTCTCAGGATGATAGATGTCATTGGCAAAGGCTTCTTCCCACGTGACGCATATCCCGACAGGATGTTCCAGAAAACGCCCCCACTCCGGGTTCCGAACAACCATATTGTAGTGGATATTGCCTATCGCCTCATCAAGTTCCTGCCAATCGTTGGGTCTGGTATCGTCTCTGCTGATTATCCGGCCGTCAAAGTCGCTCAGGTCCGGGATCATGTTCGTGAAGGGCCACTTGGCGCCGACCACGTCTATCCCAGGCATTGCCTCTATGCATCGACTGTAGTACTCAACGATGAAGTCTCTAAACTGTGTCTTGCTGTGTTCTATTACTGCCATCGTATATATCCTCTTGAGAATCGAACCTGATCAGGCAAAGAGATTGGCGGCACATGACGGAAACCTCTCACAACCAGCCGCATGCCTCCGCCAGAAGGCGGCTGTAATAAAGATAATCAGACCAAGACACATCGGCGGGCACCTGATGGTCGCAACTTGGGATGTACCCGCCTTCCTTGATTAACGGAGTAAGCCGCCGGACCTCGTCCTCTATCGCCTTCCCTCCGGCAGCCATAGCCCGTTTGTCCACACCGCCGACGTACGCCATCTTCTTGCCAAATCGTTTCCGATAAGCAACTATGTCGTTATCTGCTGCCACCTCCATAGGGTGGCAGACATTGAATCCTGCTTCAATCCACATCGGCAGTAGTTCCTCCACATAACCGTCTGAGTCTATATCGAAAACCGGACAGCCCGCGGCCCTGACCTCCGACGCCCACCGCTCGTATGTAGGCATAAAGAATGTGCGGACCATATCCTGAGATACCATACTGTGCGCTTTGTATGCTATGTCCTCGCTGACACATACTCGATCGAGAGTAATGTGCTCGGAAGTGCGCGAGAGCGCCTGGGAGATGAACTCCGTCCAGAAGTCGATCATCTCTTGAACAAACTCTGGATCGTCGATCAGAAGCATGCAGAGATTTTCAAAACCACACCATGACCTGAGCTGATAGAAAGGGCCGTCGACGTGAACGTAAACTGCGTTTTCTCGATCATCAAGAGACCGGGAGAACTCTGCAAAGTGCTCAGGAAACCTCCCAGGCGTGTCAACAAGATAGCGTTCGCGTATCTGCTCCCAATCGCTCCTGCTCTCCACCGGGAATTTGTGCCATTTTCGTGTGACGATGCTCTTGCTGGGCCACCGGAGATACGTAAAATCGTACTCATCGGAAATCTCGACTATAGCTCCAGACCAGTCCTGCACCAGAAAATGTCCATCCTTGTGCTCGATCACCTTCTCTTCAAACACCGGCAGCATAGCGAAACTAATGGGAAGCCGATCCAGGCTAAACTTCATTGACGGCAGTCTCAGTTCTTGCAGCATTGCCTCATAGTAGCCAATCTCCTGGGGTAAGCCCTGTTCACGCCAGGCTCTTTGCGTAGCCTCGCGCGCCTCGCCCGGAAAGAGCGGTACCCGGTCCGGCTTTTCGAATAACAGCGTGTTCAAATATTGTTCGCGAAATGTCAAAGTTCTAGTCTCTATGTGCAACGAACTCTCCTCTTCTGATACCAATTGCCTTTGCAGTCACCACTCGCAGTTCCGCACCCTTCGACGGAGCTCAGGATGCGGAACTGCTCGCTCCATGAACGACTGGTATGAGCAAGCACTCCGCTGGCGTTTCTACGGCTTGGAAGGGTAGCGCATTGCGGAAAGCTGCGGCAGCTTCCGCAATTGTGCCGCCCACGAGCGAAACCCCTAGATGCGCTCCATGTTTGACGATCTCTGATACCATACCTTCCATAGTCTGCCGGCGGAAATTGCGTGGGTCGCTGTAATCGTATTTGTCGTGGGTGAACGGCAACAGCGCCCTGAGTGGCATTTCCTGCGCTGCCTGCTGGTTCATGAGCTTGCGTATTACGAATCCGTGGTTCTTTGCGTCCGTGTATTCGACTCGTAGATCCTGAGGATGAATTCCGCCCCAGATCATGGATTCTAAGTCAACAGACAAAGGAATCTCCACCAGGTCCAACCCACCAATCAGCATGCGATTGTACGGATGGGCGTAATGTGCGAATACCGGCGCTCCGGCCCAGTTGGATACAATGTTGCTCATCTTGCGCCCTGGAATAGAGGTGCTGGATTGCCCCAAGCCCAGATGCTTGAATGCCAGGAACGAGTTATCATTCGCGCTCGCATACCCGGTGCGCACGGTAACAGGTCGCGCGCCAAGAACTGTTTCGAACTTCTCGATGGCACTGGCTGCGATCTCGACCTGCTCATCATAAGAGTACACCCCAAAGAATGGGCTTCGATACCCGGACCCATCCGGGTGCAGATGAAGCGCAAGCTCGTGACCGGCCTCTGCTTTTCGGAGCAGTAAGCCCGCTATCTGCTCGATCAGCTCGGGCACAAGGAAAAGAGTCCCTTTCCAGCCGACCTCTTCCAAGACCGCACAATAGCCTTCGATTGCTCTTTTGCCCAGCTCGATATCATTTACCTCTGCTCGGCAGCTTTCACAGTCTATCGACCAGCAAATATAGAAATCCAACTTCAACTCCTTACTCAAGTTTGCGATATTTGGCGACCAGCCTGGTGGGACCATCCACTCGCACAGTGACAGTCTTTTCCTTGCCGGTACCGGCTCCGTCCCATCCTTCAAATGCGTAGCCGCCACCCTCCATGAACTTGACAGGGTCGGCGGGGTCCATCAGCTTGCCGAGACGCGGAAGATATCCGTCCTTTGCACGATTGGCTTCAAACTCCGCATCCTCGTCCAGTTTATAGCTCTCCCAGTAGTTGTCCGCGACCATCAGAGCCTTCTTTTCCAGGTCGATAACTTCGATCGTGTGAACACCCGACTTCTCGAAGCTGATACTGCACCTGCCGAAATTGGCTCCCTTTTCATACTTGGTGGTATAACTGCCGGAGTGTGTATAAACCGGAATTCCGTCCACCTTGAATCGAGTGGCTGCGAGAGTAGGACTTGTCTCTATCGTAAGTGTGTAACCCGCGCTGGCGGGCTGCGCGGCAAGGCCGGCTCTAATGTAGGGATTCGTGCTGGGCTCGAAGACGTACACCCTGCCCGACTGCGGAGGCACGCTCAGCTTCACTACCCCGGTCTTAGCGGTAAGCCACTGGATGTTGAGCGCGGTATTGGAGTAGACATCGCGAAGCAAAGATGTCGGCCATTCGCGCTTTATCTCTACCGCAGCTTCTTTGTCAGTCGGGTTTACCGCTACAACGCCCTTTTTGAACACGCGATAGTGCAGACCCTCGCTTGTCACCTTCTCTTCAGTCACCGGCTGCCCGGTCTCGATATGGTAGAGCACACTAAGCTCAGGGTCATCGTAAACAACTTGTCTTCCTCCCTGCCAGATCATATTCATGATCCTCGCAGAGGCATAGCAGAAGAAACAGTCGTCCTTGACATTGTTCGTGGTGTGCCCTACGTAGCTAAGGCAGCAGACCTGCTTGCCGGCTTTCATCCACTTGGAAATCTTCTTGTCCATACCGTTCCAGTCTTTGTGCCAGTCGCCCCAGCGCGTGGTGGAAACCCATGTGCATATATAGCTCTCGGACATCTCGCAATCTATCCACCGCCACCATTCATCAGGTAAAGTAGCGGGACTTGCGGAGTTGGCGAAAAGGGCCCCATCGGGGTCGTAACTACGTATAAGTTCGCGAGTCTCCTTCAGCAATGCCGTAAATGCTTCCATCTCCGTCGGATAGACGTGCTTGTGAGCCCCGAACTTCTCACCGTAGCACTTCTGCGGGAATCCGACGTTATCGATGAACACGCCTCCCGCGCCCATCTCCATCAGTTTGCGCACGTAAGCGAGCAAAGCCTTCCGGTATCCCTCGGTGTTGAAACAGGTGCAGTACATGTTCTTGGCGTCTTCGGAGTCCCAGAAGCCAGTACGCCTCCACCGACCCTTCTCGTCGATTGCCAGCCAGTCGGTGTGTTCGGACAGATTCATACCTTGGTACCTGCCGAATATGTGAGCCTGGTAAAAGGTTACGTAAGGAAATCCCCGCTTTCCAATTGCCCTGAGGGCCATAAGATACTCTCTGCTGGCAGGAACATGAGTCACAAACCGCCATTTGGCGGTCTGAATAAAGCTCCAGGGCGCGCTTCCGAAACCATAGGTCTCCGATTGCGTCAGCCATTCGGGAGATTTCGGGGCTTCTGCTAATACCTCTTGTGATGCAATCGCACCAGTTATAACAAGTGCGCTGAGCGCTGTCGCGCACGCAACCAGAACCGCAACAAACTTGAATGAATGCAATATTCTTTTCTCCTTGGCTTATAAGATTTCTAGAACTTTAAGTCCGCGAAGATTGCTAAATCTCCGCCTACTATCTCCTGAGTAGACTTGAGCCTGCAGTACGCAATTACGTTCCCTTTGGTATCCGTACCGCCGGCTGTTCCTGTGGCGTTGGTCCAAGCTGATGGCTTCCCGTGCTGCTTCGATTTCCCTATGTTGATATCGACTGGATCACCGCCGTGATCATACAGGCTCAGGATGTAATCGACCCTGGAAGCGACCTTACTCCAGTTGTCCTCCGGGGCTATATTCTCGTAACAGAGCAGCACAGCGAACTTGCCGAACCTTGTATCCCAAACTTCTATGCCGTCTCCGGGAACCAGCAGAGTTACTTCATCCGATCTTGGATCGGTCTTGCTGACAAACAGGCTTGATTTTGAATGAATGCCAAGCTCCACGCCCCGGTCGTATATCACCGCGCTGTTTTTTATCCCATTCTCAACCTTCAACAGGAACCCGACGATTATCATGCAATCACCCTTCTTAGAGAGTCCGCGAAGCCGCTGCAGATACTTGCTGTCCCTGTCTTCCGCGTATGGACGTAGGTCGGTGCTGGGATAGTAACCCGATCCAAAGATTTCTGGTAGGATAATGATGTCCGGCTTTATCTTCTTTTCAAAAATCTGTTCTATGACCCGCTCGGCGCGTCGGTAATTCAGCTCCAGATTACCCGATACGGAGCGTATGGGCAAGCACGCGACCCGGACCGAGCGTTTGTTATCCGCCGAGGTCGGAGCTTTTGCGTCTGCACACCAACTCGTAGCGCCAGCCATCAGGCACAGCGCTATCGCAATTAAGACCACTTTGAATCTTCCTGAATTCATTCCTCAACCCTCAAATTACAAGACTGGAATCGGCAATGATCCCATATAGTTCCGGCCGTCGCTCAGTCACATTGGACATATCCGCGTGGCTGCACAATTCTACGTTTGAAAGGTCTATATCTGTCACAAGCAAATCCTCTCCACTCGTCAGCTTGTTGATTATCTCACCATCGGGGTTGGTCACCAGGCTGACCATCGGATGCGTGAATACTACATAGCAGTTATTCTCCCAGGAGCGCGCTCGCATCAGGCATTCGTTCAGCTCATGACACATACCAGCAGTAGGATTCAGAATGATTCGGGCGCCTTTTAGCCTAAGAGTCCTCGGTGTCTCGGGCCAACGCCGGTCGGCACAGATCATGATGCCAAGAGGTCCCCATGGAGAAACATACACAGGAATTTCTTCGCCCAGGTCGAACTGATGATCCTGTGTCTGAATATGGGTCTTATGATATACTCCAACCAGTTGTCCCTCGGCATCCCACAATCCAGCGGAGTTGTAGAGCTTATCCCGCTTTTTCTCCGTGAATGTGAACACCATGCTCATCTTGCGGGACTTCGCTTCCTGGGCCACCCTTGCAAGCAGTTTGCTGTCCTGCACATCCTGTGCGACCTCAGCGAACATCTTCTCACGAGTCGAATCCTTGGCGTCGGCCGTGTAGCCATCTAGGAACGACTCCGGTGTCACGAGCATCTCGACGCCTCTCTCGCTCGCCTTGTCCAGAACGCCCAGAAACCTGTCGAGGTTCTTCTCAACAAGCCATTTTTCCGTATAGAATCTCACCTGGCCCAACCGCATATCATCTCTCAGCTTCTTTGTTGCTCTTGCGGCAGGCGACTCTGCGGGATTAGCGCCAATCTCACTAGTCACGGTAGTCACCGCTGTCAATGTATTATGCATCTCTAGAACTAGTCTCCTTTTAAAGGGATTATTCAGCATTCCTCCATGACGCAGGATGCGCAGTCGCAAGTGGAGCGGTCGGTCATATCATGCATGACGATTCCTTTCGTGTGGCGATGAACCGCCTGCACGGAACTCTCCGGCCTATTTGCAGCTTGTAGGCTAAGAGCAGGCGGAGGTTTCAGTACATGTCCCACATACTAAAATTAGGCAGCTTGTAGTCTTTTCGGGTACCGTTTGCAGTTAGCAGCTTATTGGTTGCGTACGTCCCCACGTGTCCATCAGTGTGCGTCACAACTGTACGCCCATTATGCCTTTTCAGGGAAAGTGTACTGAAAGTCCATGTGCCAGCCGAATTGACTCTTGGCGCCATGCACAGCAATGGTTCCGTGCTTCTGCCCGGTGTTGCGCAGTAGGCTCCGATGTCAGTGCTTTCATATCCGGGGTAGTTGCTAAACGATGTGTCGCAAAAGAGTATCGTCTTCGTGATGGATACAATTTCAGACATCTTTATCGGCGCGACGATCGAGTAATTGTTGCCGAAGATAACGTTCATTCCTATGGAAGACCAACCGGCTACCCAATCTGGTGGGATACCACTCCTGGCTCCGCGGTACGGAGATGCAGGACAATAGACGACAGCTATACTCTTGCCCAGGTAAGACGCCATTTTCTGGCCCCAGTATACCCCTCTTTCATCGTACACTTGACACGACATCTCATTCCAATCGGAAGTGTAGCGGAGAAACGCGCCGGCAAGCTGCTTCTGCTGATTGATGCAGGCTCCAAGTTTGGCCCGATCCTTTGCTGTTACGAATATCGGGAATAGAATCGCAGCCAGAATGGCTATGATGGCAATTACCACCAAAAGCTCGATCAGCGTGAATCCCTTTTTCCTTCCTGTTATGCTCATTTCTCTATCCTCCTCGCCGAATTTCCCCGCCATTTATATTATCACATTGGAAAGAGGCATGTTGGGCCAGAAGGCGGCCCAACATGCTCAATCCGGCCACTACGACGCCGGACATTATTATTCTTATGGTTTCAGCAGCGTGATATCGGTCGCAGCGAACGGCGTAACCGTCGATGCTCCGTCAATAAGACGAGGCCAACCTGTGACCGATACAGACGAACCTTCGGCTGTGCCGGCTGGCAGTGTGATCCCGTCAACAAGCAGGACCTTTATTCCCTGACCGCCGTTTAGTCCGGCGCCGTCGTCAACATAGCAGGAGTCAGCCGTAATACCGCTGACCTTGCCCCAGATAGTCACTGGCATCGGGTTCGCCAGGTCCAGCAGGGCCTTCTGGTTCATACCATAAGCCTTGCCGGGACTTGTACTCGGGAACAGGCTGAAGTCCTGTGTCGTGCCTGCTCCGGCGACAACAGAGATGCCTGATGCACTCTCCGGATGGAAACCTGTCGCGCTCGCGGTCAGACTGTAAGCGCCTGAGCTGAGCACAACGCTATAGCCGCCACCGCCGCCTGTGGTCACCGTCGGTCCACTAGACACCGCTACAGAGCCACCAGCTATGCCTGCGCTGGTCGTTGTGTCTATTACGTTGCCTTCGATCCAGCCGACTGATGCTCCGGCCTCACTACTCTCCCAGTAGCCTCTGTCGGGCGCAGACCCGTTGAACGGTAGACCTACATCGGTTCCTGTATTGATAGCGGGCGATGCAGTCTGCAGTGTATAGTCGTTATTTGCGGCATCTACAAATAGCGGGTCTGCGTTGAAGTCACCCTCGCCGCGTGTTGCGCCAGCTTCATAGTCGCCAGATGTGTTGTTCCAGTAGAGGTTGTGGGAAGCTGTGGGAGCCGAGTCTAATCCGTATCTCCCCATATCGGCGACAATGTTGTTTGCAAACAGGACGCTCGATCCACCATAAAGAACGCCGTTCGTCGTCCCCACCATTGTGTTGTTGTAGACTGTGGCCGCGCCGCCTGAGCACTGGATTGCTGCAACCTGGGCAGAAGATGGGTTGCTCAGATCAACAATGTCATACAGCAGGTTGTTGATCAACGTGCTGTTGGGTCCCCAGATGTTGAATCCCCTGCTCCAATAGTTGTTGTTCCAGAGGCCGTGGATCACGCAGTTCTTGACCGTCAGGTTAGCCCCGCCGCCGCCAACCGTGATCCCGTCTGTCGAGTCCACTACCTCAAACCCATCGATAACAATCCAGGCTTTATCCACCCAGAAACCAACGAGGTTGCCGTTGCCGACCGATGCCATGGCTGTCGGATTATCCGGGTCTGTCTCCGCCTTATAGGTTATCGGGGCTATCGGTGTTCCTGCGCTCTGGGTGATATTAACCGTATAGTTAATCGACGCATTGAAGTATGCTCCCGGCCATACGTGAACCATGTCACCGGGACCGAGCAGTTTAGACTGGTCTCCTTTGCCAATACTTGCCCAGGCATCCTCCCATGATGTCCCGCCGTTGCTGTCGCTGCCTCCAATGTCCGCGGGCTTGACATACCAGTCCTTCGGAGGAATCTGGTCGAGCACCCAGTCCCTGACTGTTGTGCCTGCCGGAAGCGCTACATCCTCCTCCTGTGTCACAAAACCGGTATAGCTGACCTGGATGTGCCGTGTCCCTGACGGCAGGTCTATTCCATAGTTGCCCTCAGAGTCGGTAGTAATCTCCATCGCAGGAGAGGTGACCTTCACCTTCGCACCCGGAATAGGCGGATTGCCGGCCTTGTTCTGGAGAACCTTACCCTCTATCCTTGCAGGGCCGGAGAGCACAAAGTCCTGTGTGACGGCGCCTCCACTCGGCACTTCTACGATAGCTTCCTCCGAGAAGAAGCCTGTCTTGCTCGCCCGAACCAGGTGCCCGCCTGCGGCCAAGCTAAGCGAATAGATGCCATCTGAGCCGGTGGTCATGCTTATCCCTTCGCCAACCGCCTCAACCAGAACTCCTGAGAGCAGATTGCCCAGGTTGTCCGAAACCGTGCCCTCTACAGTTCCAGGGGTCTCAGACGGGTCATACTCGTATGCCCCCCGGTCGGGCGCTGATCCTATATATGGCAGCCCAACGTCTGTCCCTGTGTCTATCGCTGGAGAGGTGGGCTTGACCCGGAAGTTCCCTGCTACAGTGCTCACATACTGAGGATCCTCCACAGTCTCTCCTTCATCCAATGGAAGGTTACCGCCGTTGTTATACCACAGGTTATGGCTGTGGGTGAGCGTAGCTCCGGCATAGTTCCAATAGCCGATACCATAGCCCGATCTATTCATGAGCGCGGAAGCCGGCCCGTAAATGGGCGTATTTCCGCGGGTTCTGGGACTAACTGAGGCTGCATCCAGACCTGCATAGTCCCAAA
>JACPPP010000165.1 GCA_016190935.1 Armatimonadota bacterium
GCCGCCACGGCAGCGGCAACATCGGGGCCACGAACATACTGCGCACGCTCGGTCCCGGCCCCGCCGCCCTGGTCTTCGTTGGTGATACGCTCAAAGGCACTGCGGCGGTCTTCATAGCGGGCGCGTTGATTCCGGGGGAGCACCGGTTCATTATGGCCATCGCGGCCGGGCTGCTTTCGATTATAGGGCATACTGCGTCACCATTCCTGGGGTTCAAGGGAGGCAAAGGGGTTGCTACTGGCCTTGGAGTCATCATAGGTATGGACCCGCTGATAGCCGCCATCGCTTTTCTGGCCTGGGTTGTGCTGGTTGGTTTGACGCGCTACGTGTCAGTGGCGTCCGTCACCGCCGCGTTCTCGGTTCCGATTATGATGCACTTCTCCCAACCGCTTTTCCACAGGGAAGTTCCGCGCGCCTACACAATCTTCGCCCTGGTAGCCGCGCATCTTATAATGCTCAAGCATAGATCGAACGTGAAGCGGCTCCTCAAGGGCACGGAGCCCAAGTTCGGACAAAAGTTGAAGTTAGGGGTGAATGAAAAAGATGGGCAATCCTGTCAGTCCACATGCGAACCTGGCGATGGAGGCGCTCCGGGCTTATGTGGCGGAGGGAAAAACGATTGATCCGCCTTCAGACCCACCTCCCGAATTCGTAGATCGCGCAGGAGTCTTCGTCTGCATTAAGAAGTTCGGAGAACTGCGTGGATGCGTTGGAACGATCGAGCCTACTCAGCCTACCATCGCAGAGGAGATTATCCAGAACTCGGTCAGCGCTGCCGTGCGCGACTTCCGGTTCCTGCCAGTCGAGGCCGAAGAACTTGACTGTTTGACCTGCTCGGTAGATGTGCTGACAAGCCCGGAGATCGTCAACGACGTGAGCCTTCTTCACCCGAAGAGGTACGGAGTCATTGTCGAGTCCGGCATGCGCCGCGGCCTGCTCCTTCCCGACCTGGACGGAGTGGATACGGTCGAGGATCAGATTGACATTGCTCGAAAGAAGGCGATGATTTCTCCCGACGATCCTGTTAAGCTCTACAGGTTCGAGGTCAAGAGGTTCTATTAGGACTACAACGGCGATTTCAACCCGGCGAATGAAACCGCCCGGTTGCAAGAACCGTGGTTGCAGTATGGTTGTTAACAACTGAGACGGGGCCGGCTTGCAGGAGGTCTGCATGATCGATCAGATTCTCAGCGACGGCGCAAGAGCACTGGGGATACAGCTCGGGCGGCGCGAGATCGAGCGGTTCTCGACCTACACGTCGCTGCTTCTTGAGTGGAACGAAAAGTTCAATCTGACGGCCATCACGGACCCGGTCGAGATTGCGGTCAAGCATCACCTGGACTCTCTTACGTGTCTTAAGGCCGCTGAGTTTGGCAGGGGCGCGTTGGTGGCCGACGTGGGCACGGGAGCCGGCTTTCCGGGCGTTCCTATTGCTATTGTGCGGCCGGACCTGGCCGTAACGCTGATCGAGGCGACAAAAAAGAAGCTCATTTTCCTGGAGGAAGTTCGGCGCAGACTCGAGCTGCCGCATGTTGAGCTTGTACACGCACGGGCGGAAGATGTGGGCAAGCAGGCGGAGTATAGAGAAAAGTATGATATAGTGCTTGCGCGCGCGGTGTCGGTGATGCGGGTCCTTATAGAATACAGTCTGCCGCTTGTAAGGGTAGGAGGAGTTTTCATAGCTCAGAAAGGCCCGGAGGTTGACGGCGAACTCGCGGCCGCAGGTCCCGGCATAGGGACCCTGGGCGGCGGCAAACCCGATGTTGTGCGGCTCACTATTCCCGGAACAGATATAGGCCGCAGCATGGTCGTCATCAAGAAGCTCAAGCCCACCCCGGCCCACTTCCCCCGCAGCAGCTCCCAGATCGTAAGAAAACCGCTTGGGACTCGTGTTGGGTAAAAACACGATAGGGGGAACAGCTTATGAAAAACGAAGACGTAGCCGAAATGCTGACCGATATAGCGGACATGCTCGAGATAAAGGGCGAGTCACCTTTCAGGATACGGGCCTATAGAGAGGCAGCCCGGCGGATCGAGTCGCTGCACGAGGACGTTGCCACCCTCGCCGCTGAGGCCCGGCTGAAGGATATTCGCGGTATAGGCGAAAGTATCGCGAGCAAGATAACGGAGTTCGTTACAACAGGCCGCTCGTCGTACAGAGATGAGCTTGCGCAGGCGCTGCCGAAGGGAATATCGGAGTTGCTTGCGATTCCTGGCGTTGGAGCAAGGAAGGCCCAACTCTTCCACGAACAGTTGGGCATCTCTACGATCGACGAACTGGAGGAGGCGGCCAAAACACATAAACTTAAAGGTCTTCCCAAAATCAAGGAGAAGACGGAACAGAACGTCCTCGAAGGCATCATGCGGTTGAAGCAGAGAACCGGCAGAATGCTTCTCGGCCTGGCTCTTCCGGCGGCAGAGGAAGTAGTCGATCAACTCCGTCCGCATCCCGCAGTCGAGCGGGTAGAGATGGGGGGAAGCATAAGAAGGATGAAGGAGACCATCGGGGACATAGACATCCTCGTCGCCTCATCCAAGCCTAAAGACGCTATCGAGGCTTTCACGACGCTTCCGAACGTAAAGTCGGTCCTCGCAAAGGGGACAACCAAGGCGAGCGTGCTGACCAGACAGGACTTGCAGATAGACTGCCGCGTTGTCTCTCCTGATCAATGGGGAGCGGCCCTGCAGTACTTCACAGGGTCGAAGGAGCACAATATCCAGCTTCGGACGATTGCGGAAGGCCGCGGGCTGAAGATTAATGAATACGGGCTGTTTCGGACCGATAACAATGAAAAGGTAGCGGGCAGGGAGGAATGTGAGATTTACGAGGCGCTTGAAATGAAGTGCATACCGCCGGAACTCCGTGAGGCAGCGGGTGAGATCGAGGCTGCTGCGAAGGGACAGCTTCCCAGTCTCGTCGAGCTTTCTGACATTCGGGGAGACTTGCACGCTCACACGAATTGGAGCGACGGCATAAACACAATAGAGGAAATGGCTGGAGCCGCCAAGGCTCTGGGCTATGAGTACCTTGCAATCTCGGACCACTCCGTTTCGATGGGATTCATCCACGGGCTGACAACCGATCGAGTGCGGGAGCAGAGGGGAATAATCGACGACCTGAACGAGAAGTTGGACGGATTCCGACTGCTGCAGGGAATTGAGGTAAACATTCGCGGAGACGGGAGCCTGGATTACAGTGACGATGTGCTCGCCCAGTTCGACGTGGTCACAGCCTCAATACACAGCGGTCTGGGCCAGCCTCGGGAGCGCATAACCGCAAGAATGGTCGCGGCAATGGAGAATCCGCACGTCAATATCATCGGACATCCCTCCGGGCGGATCATCGGAAGGCGTGATCCATCCGCATTCGATGAGAACGCGGTCTACAAGGCAGCGGCTGAGACGGGCACGGCGCTGGAGATCGACGGCCAGCCGGACCGCCTGGACCTTAAGGATTCAAACGCTCGCCAGGCCGCCGAACGCGGAGCGTTTTTTGCCATAAATTCGGATGCGCACGCAACCGCCCAGCTAGAATACATGAGATACGGCGTTTCCACCGCCCGTCGGGGATGGGTTGAAAAGGACCGTGTCTTGAACGCCCTTCCGGTTGACAAGCTCCTCGACAGGCTGAAAGCCAAACGGTAGTCCCGTTCAGGTGTTGAAACGCAAACAGCAGGGTATGTAAACCAAGCATTTGCGAAGCTGTGTTGGAGGTGGCATTCTTGGCGCGGAAACGCACAATCGGGTTCATTGGACTGGGCGCTATGGGATCGGCTCTGGCCACTCGTCTCATCGAGGCCGGATGGCCGCTTATAGTTTACAACAGGACAGCCGGGGCGACCAGGCCATTTGCGAGCAAGGGAGCCACAGTAGCCTCAAGTCCAAGAGAGGTTGCCGAGGACTCGGACATAGTAATCACGATGGTCAGCGACGACTCTGCGGTCAGAAGCGTTGTCTTCGGCGACGACGGCGCGATTGCCGGGCTCGGTGACGGAAAAACGTTAGCCGATATGACCACTGCTTCCCCAGGACTAGCCATCGAGCTTGAGCGCGCGGTGGCGGTCGTGGGAGCGAAGACGCTGGACGTCAGAGTCTCAGGCAGCGTTGAGCCCGCGCGAAAAGGGGAGTTGTTGATCCTGGTGGGCGGCGATTCACAGGTAATAGAGCGGATTTGTCCTATTCTGGATGTGCTCGGTAGGAAGATCATCCGAACAGGCGGGCATGGCACTGCCGCGATTGTGAAGCTCGCACTGAATATACTCCTTGGGCTGGAGATGGAGGCGCTTGCAGAAGCATTTGTCCTGGCAGGGAAGGCCGGAGTTTCTCCGGATGTCACGTCCGATGCTATCAAGTCCAGCGGGGTGGCCTCTCAACTAATTACCGGAAAGCTGAAACTGCTCCGCGAGGGGGATCTGGAGCGTCGATTCGCGCTGCGGCTAATGCAAAAGGACTTCAACCTGGCGCTGGAAGAGGGGACAAGGCTTGCCTCTCCGCTTCCTGCCACGGCTGCGGCCAATGAGGTTGCGAAGGCCGGCGTCGCCAACGGCTTCGGAGATTATGACTTTGCGGCGCTCTACCTCGCCATCGCCGCGCTTGCCGGACTTTCACCCGAACCGGCTGCCGCAGAGCATCTGAAAGAACCGGCACAGGCGGTGTGATCGCTAACCCGAATTATTCACGTTCATCAGCCGGCTTCGGCAGACAAGCAGTCCGAAGCAACGGCTGATGAATAATGCTGGCTAAATAACGGAAGCGACCGTTCCCCCGCACTTGTCACTTGTCACTCCCCTGCCCTATTCAATACGCTCCGTTTCCGGTCAGCACCGCTGGGATTGTCTTTAGCAGGATGAACAAATCCATGCCTGCGGACCGGTGATCCACATAATAAACGTTCAGCCGGACTCTGTCCTCATACGAGAGCTTGCTGCGTCCGCTCACCTGCCACAATCCCGTTATCCCCGGCTTTACCGAAAGTATCTTGCCCTGCCACATCCCGAACTTTTCGATTTCCGGAAAGCTGATCATCCTCGGCCCGACAAGCGACATCTGGCCGAAAAGCACGTTTAAAAGCTGCGGCAATTCGTCGATGCTTGTCTTTCTAAGGAACATTCCGATCCTTGTCACCCTCCTATCGTGACGCAGCTTGTGGTTCGCCTCCATTTCTTTTTTGGTCTTAGGATCGTCCGATTCGATCGACTCGGCTCCGTCCACCATCGTGCGCAGCTTGAAGGCGTGAAACGCTTTCTTGCCGCGTCCTACGACTCTGCGCCGGTAGAGCACCGGACCAGCCGAGTCCAGCTTGACCGCAATGGCGACCACTGCGATAAGCGGAGCTAAGACAATCAACAGAGAGAGTGAAAGCACAACATCCAGCAATCGCTTCTCGATCTCGTAAAGTGAGCGCGTGCGCGCCGTATCGGAATAGACTATCTCCCCGGGTTTCGCCCACCCGTTGATACTCTCCATTCAGGTTACTCCTTTGCTATTCTTTATTCACTTTGCCGCTTTCCTGTTAGCACTGAAGACCTCGATTGCCCCCGAATAGACGTCCGCCAGCCGCCCGGATATCTCTTCCCAGTCATGGTTTTCGCGGACGTATTGCACAGCGTTTTCTCCAATCTGTCGGCGCTTCGCGGGCGTCGACAGGAGCTCAATAACCCTTGCCGCAAACTCACTAGGTTCATCAGCATGCACAATGTCTCTGCCGTTTTTTGCCGCGATGGCGCCACACGCTTTTGATGTCGCTACCACCGGTTTGCCCATGGCCATGGCTTCCAAAACCTTGTTTTGAATTCCCACTCCCACCGTGACAGGACATACGGCCACAGACGCTCGGGCCAGATGTGGCCTGATATCATCGACGTACCCGGTTACGACTACTCCAGGTTCCGCAGCCATTCTCCGAATCACAGGCGGCGGGTCGGCACCCACGACCATAAACTTTACCTTCGGGCGGACGGCCTGAATCCGCGGTAGTATTTCATCGTGGAAGTGCTTGACTGCGGCCGAGTTCGCATAGTAGCTCATCTTTCCAGAGAAGACTATATTCTCCGGCTCCTCTGGAATCTCCGTCATCGGCGAAAAGTAATCGTGGTCAACGCCGTTCGGCAGCACTGAAACCCGCCCGGCCTTGGGCATAAGAGCCGCAAGCCGCTGATCTTGAGACATTTCGATCAACTGCCTGGTCACGCGCCACTCCTCTATCTCCTTCGGTGTCTCAGGCGGACGCTCCGGCATGTCACTGAGTTTGAGCCGCTTTCTGATGCGGTCCCATATAAGCCCATCGAGCGCCTTCAGGTCGTTGCCCGAAGTGATGACCACCTTCTCAAACTGCTCGGTCATCATAGCTTCGTATACCCTCATCTTCGCCCATTCCTCAAGCGCAAGGAACCAACCGAACGGGTTCTTCTTAGTCCTCAAGAACTGGGTGAGCAGAAGGGTTATACAGTCAACAGAGTCGTAGACCTTGGGCAGTGATCCTATGTGCGCGGCATAGTGGGCGCCGCGCACGTGCTCGACGTGAACTACGTCGAAAGGCCGCTTGATTATGAGGTCATCCACCGTTCGGACCAGATTCGGCAGATAGGTGTAAGCGGCCTGAAGAGGCATTCTGGTAAAAAGCCTCTTCCCACAGCTCGCCACTGATTGGACTTTGCTCATCCGGATCGGCCTCACGTCGGCGCATATACCGGCCATCTCACTGATTGCCTGTGTGTCATGGTCGGACTGGACCAGGGCAACCAGAGTGACCTCGTGGCGATTGCTGAGGTTCTTTATAAGATTATATGGCCTCACCCGGATGCGTGATGGCACGTATGGCGTTATGTACAAGACTCGCATGGATACTACCTCGTCATTTCTACCCGACTTCGGGTTATGGTGCGACAGGAGATGGCTTGAACCACTCCCTCTCGTCGCCCGATGTTAGTTGTGGCGCATCCCACGCGAGCGTAACTTGCTCTGTCCCACCTATCGCCTGCATCAATTAGTGTCAAGTGTCAAGTGCAAAGTCAAAAGTCAAAAGTCACAAGTCATGTCATTCTGAGCGCAGCGAAGAATCTCTTCTCTATTCCCGTTATTTCGGGACACCCCTGTCCCGAAATCCGTCTCCGATTGTAAGCTCAGTATCGGGACAAGGGTGTCCCGATACAACTGGAACTCGCCTTTTTCCCTCCCGATGCTCTCCAACCATCTCCAGCGCCTGGTCGAGCTTCCGGTAGATGCTGTCCCAGGAGTAGTTCCGCACTGCAAACTCCATCCCGTTCTCACCAAGCCGCCTGCGGAGGTCGAAGTCCGTAATAAGCCTCACTACGGCGTCGGCGAACTCACGCGCCCCATCCGTGACAAGCAGATGCCGGCCATCCTCAGCCCCTATGCCCTCGCAGCCTACTGACGTGCTTACTATCGGAAGCCCCATTGCCATTGCGTTCAGGATTTTTACCCTTAGCCCGCTGCCGGAGCGCAGCGGGACTATGAACGCCGCAGCGCGGTTCGCCACCTGATATATGTCTTCGACGAACCCTGTAACCTCAATAGAGCCATCAGTCTTGGAAAGCCTCCTGATCTCGTCGGGAGGGTTGCTTCCAGCGACGACAAGCCTGACTCCATCTACCCGACTCTTTATCAGCGGATAAATCTCTCTGGCAAAATAGAGTATGGAGTCGATGTTCGGAGGCCAGGACATTGTTGCTATGCTCACAATGTCCCTCGACACAGGTCTCAGATCGACCTTTCGGAAGGAATCAAAGTCCACCCCTATCGGGACACAGTGTATGTTCTTTATGTTCTTGTTCCATTCCGCCAGCGTTCGCCTGTCGTTCTCGGTAACAGTGAGAACGCAGTCGAAGCTCTCGCAGGCTTCAAGCTCCCATTTTCTGAGCTTTCGCGACTCGACCAGGGCAAAAAGGCCCTTTGGCGATAACCGCTCGTTCTCCCCCACCCTCTCGATTATCTTCCACTCGACGTTGTGTTCGTCAAGAATCTTCGGACAACTGTCCAGACCTGTAACATACTGGGCCATCTGCAGATGGTCTACGTAAACAAGGTCGAACTCTCCCGTTTGCGCCAGATCATCTACGATGCTTTGCATAGCCGGAACCCTGTCCCGCAGGATTATGAACGGGCGACCGCTCAGCAGGCTTAGCGCAGCGAACTTCAGGTTTGCCGCCGCCGATCTTCGGATCGTCACGGTCCTAATCTCGCTGCAGAGGAAGGAGATAGCCTCCATCTCCTCCTTTGTCGGTTCTTTCCTCACAAAGGAGACCAGTGTGACATCATGGCACGCGCCCAAATGGCGGAGCAGGTTGTAGCTCCTGATCGTGCCGCCGCAGACCGGTGGATATGGGAAAAGCTGCGTCAGGAAAAGTATCTTCACAGCGCGCCACCTCCGGCCAGGCGGCTTTCCGCCAAATGCCCGCCGGCGTCATTGCCAGCCGGTGACAGAAGGCCCTCATATACCGCTATCGTTTCTTCCACTGTGCGCCGCCAGTTGAATAGTCGCGCCCGTTCCAGCCCTCTCTGAACTAGGCTTTCGCGGAGTGCGGTGTCGGCCAGCACTGCTATCAGGCCGTCCGCCACTGCACCGGGATCATTCGGGTTTACCAGCACCGCGCCGTCGCCCGCCACCTCCGGCAGGGAGCTCACATTGGAAGTCACGACCGGTGTCCCGCACGCCATCGCTTCGATCACGGGAAGGCCGAAACCCTCATAGAGAGAGGGAAACGCCAACGCCTCAGCCATGTTGTAAATAACCACCAGATCCTGCCTCGGCAAGGGATCGAGCAGCACCGGAAGCGCCGGCCACGGCCGGTATCTCATCGCATGTTCAACCGCAAGTTTCTGCGCCCGGTCAGAGGAGCAGACCAGTACAAGCCCTGTTCCTCTCATCCTGTCCATCACAATCCGGGCGGCGTGTATGAGCACACCCGCGTTCTTCCTCGGGTCCGAAGAGACGAACCCCAGGATGAAGCGATCAGGAAGCTGGTACGTGTGCCTTACCCGCTGACTTGCAACGGTGCTTGTCATAACCCTGAAGTCAGGATGGAGCCCGGTCGGTATGACCGTTATCTTGTCTTCGGGTACTCCCAAGTAGCCGCAGATATCGCTCTTTGAGGATTGAGAGATCGTGATGACACGCCGGGCTTTCCGCGCCGCCGCCGGAATTACAGTCTGCCAGTACCGACTAAGCGCTCTCTGCTTGAGTCCACCGCCTGCCGTCCAGGCTTTTCTAAGACAGGGAATGATGTCGTGAATCGTAAGCACCATAGCGCACGGCTGCAATACAGGCCCTGTGTTGCAGGGGAAATGGACGGCGTCGAGATCGTCGCGCTCTACAATCGCTGGCAGGAAGACCTGCTCTCGAAGCATCGCCGGTCCTCCTACTATCTTAATCTCGAAGTTATCTCCTGCAACGTCGATCCTCGCCCGTCGGTCCGTGTACAGGACGTATTCGTTGTCCCGGTCGAGCGACGCCAGGCCGTGCACGATGTTCTCCGTGTAGGTCTTGAATCCGCCATCCTGTGGATGGGTGAGGAACCTTGCGTCTATTCCGATTCTCATCTCTTAGCTACCGCCCACGAAAGCAGTTTGGTCTGCACCGACAGCCTCTCAAGATAGATACATCTGTTGCGACTGAGCAGTACGCCGGGCATCCAAGCGGCAAGTCTTATCATGGAAGAAAGCATCACGATCCCCCGATAGGCAAGCGCCGATGCAAGCCCGTAGTGCTTTCTCATAAACCTGTATTTGCTCTTATAGAGCTCGACGGAGGTCCGGCACACGTCGAGCTTGGAACTTTGTCCTCCATAATGGATCACTCTAGCTTCAGGAAGGAAGAAGACTTTCCATCCCGCCTTCTTAAGCCTGTAGCAGATGTCGGCCTCCTCGCTGTACATAAAGTATCCTTCGTCAAGGGGACCCCCTTGATCGATAGGACCATCGTTTGGTGGCGGATTCACACTAGCAACGCATTCTGAGCTTGTTATGTTGGGAGCACCAACGCCGCATTCTGAGCTTGTCGAAGAATCGGTGCTGGCATCCTTCGACAGGCTCAGGATGCGTAGTAATGGACTCAGGATGCGTGATGATTCCGAGTTCAGGATGCGTGGTGAGTTAGACTTGTGCTGGTCACAAACGATGCTTCTGATCTGGTTGAGTGCGCTTCTGCGGAGCATTAGACAGCTTCCACCAGCGAAATCGACCTCCCTTACGGAATCGAAATCCCAGTAGGACATGGCGTAGGCTCCGAAGAGGCGGCTTCTTGGGAACAGTTTGCTAAGATAAAGCGAGTCGAAAAGCTCGGAAACCGGTGTAGGAAATGGGCTGCAGGAGCGCTGCAGTGTGCCGTCAGCATTCAAAAGCCTGCTGCCCACCGCTCCGGCTTTCGGGTTATTCTTCAGAAAATCGACCATAGCGGCAAAAGCGCCGCGCAGGACAACTGTGTCGCTGTTAAGTAGCAGGAAGAACTCACCAGAAGACCGCCTGAAGGCCAGATTGTTGGCGCGCGTGAACCCGATGTTCTCCCCAGCTTCGATCAGCTTTACCTGTGGGAACTCTGTTCGGACCATCTCGGCGCTTTCATCGGATGATCCGTTATCTACGACGATTACCTCCGCTTCAAATCCTATGGACGAGGTTTCTTCCAGTTCGCGGGTTACCGACACCAAGCACTGCCTGAGCATCTCTCTGGTGTTCCAGTTGACTATGGCTACCGACAATTCCATCAGACCTTAACCTCCCGGCGCTCCTCGATTCTTCTAGATGCCACAGCAGTGCCAAGCAGGAACCACGGGAAAAGAGATGTTCCGAAGGTCCAAATGCCTCCGTTCACCCTGCTTGGAAACAGATAATCACCGAACAGGCTCGCTACCGCCATAGAAGCAAAGACCGCAGTGGCGCCTACGGCAAGCCATTTGAGATCCCTGGAGCTCTTGCGGATTGTCTCTGCGCCTGTCTTTATGCCCGCAACGACAATCCATAGAAATGCGGCTATTCCGAGCAGTCCGAGTTCGGCAATCAACTGCGCATAGTTGCTGTGGGGGGTAGTGTAGGTTTTATCGCCGTACCAGATGGTGCCGTAGCGCCTTGCGTACGCAAGGTAGTCCCCCGGTCCGATACCCAGCAGAGGATTCGTGCGCGTCGCCATACTCACTGCGTCACCCCACAAATCTATCCTGTCAAGGTCTCCCTCCTGATGCGATTCATCGTAGACGGAGTTGAAGAACCCCGAGATAACAATTACGACAATGGCTGTAACTGAGAAGACGGCAAACATTCGCTTCGAGTAGAGAAAGGTAACGACTCCAACCCCAATGCATGCTGCAAGCCAGCCGGATACCCACCCGCGGTTCCACATAACTCCGACCATATAAACAATTATGAGGAGCAAGTAGCCCAGCTTAACAGACCTTCCGCTTCGCTCGAAGAATAGCTTCGCAGCCGTAAGCGTGACTGCAAATGCTATCATAAACGTCGAATGGGTGATTCCCAGGGGCATCTCAAGCCCGGAAACCTGAAAAAAGGACACGTAGAGTCCGACAGCGGCTATAGGCCAGTAGACTGCGGCCATCCACGCGCTGCTCTTAAAAGAGTTTGCGGCCAGGAAATAGGCAGCCACACAAAGCACCCATATACCTATTTCAGCTACCTGGAAGAGAACGGGCTTGCTGTAGCGTGGAATTTCAGGGTCCCAGATAACAAAGGACGCCAACATAGAGGCTGCCGCAACACCGAAGAAGGTCAGAATCGGGATGTCAAGCCTGGTCCTTATCAACCTGAGTCCGCTGCCGAGCATCTGAGAGCCGATCCAGAAAAGACACAGAAGAACCAGCCCCACCTCGCTCGGCATGACACGCGCATCGTAGCTCGCCTGAGAGCTAAGAACCGTCGGAGAATGCCCGACTTTAAACGGAGCGACAAGGCAGAAGGCAACGAGACCGATCTCAAACTTCGCGGAGAGAAGAACTGCCGCCGCAACCGCTATAGCTGCGAGCATCGCATAGTACGGATTCATCCGTAGCACGAACAAAGAGACGGCGTACGAAAGCATCAGCAGACCTGAGACCGCAAAGATCAGTTTCAGCCCCCGTGCCACCGCAGTTCTTACGCCTTCGATCCACGTTGTTTCAGCAAACCCTTCCATCCGCCTCACGCTCTTCTTTTTATAGTATCCATGATAATAGTCTATTAACCCTCAAATTTGCGTTCATCCAGCCTTGTAGATGCCACAGCAGTGCCAAGCAGGAACCACGGAAAAAGAGACGTGCCGAAGGTCCAGATGCCTCCGTTTACCCTGCTCGGGAACAGATAATCACCCACCAGACTTGTTACCGCCATAGAAGCAAAGACCGCAGTGGCGCCTACGGCAAGCCATTTCAGATCACTGCGGCTCTTGCGGATTGTCTCCGCGCCTGTCTTTATGCCTGCAACGACAATCCATAGAAATGCGGCTATTCCAAGCAGTCCAAGTTCAGCTATCAATTGCGCATAGTTGCTATGCGCTGTCGTGTAGGTCCTGTCACCATACCAGATAGTGCCGTAACGCCTTGCGTAGGCAAGGTAGTCTCCCGGTCCAATACCAAGCAGAGGATTTGTGCGCGCCGCCATCCCCACCGCGTCACCCCACAAACCTATCCTATCAAGATCCCCCTCCTGGCGCGATTCATCGTAGACGGAGTTGTAGACGCCTGGAAAGATGAAGAGCACGACAAGAGCTATGAGGGCAAAGACGACAAACATCCGCCTCGAATAGACCAGGGTGACCGCTGCGACTCCCAACCAAGCAGCAAACCAGCCGGATACCCACCCGCGGTTCCACATAGCTGCAAACAGGTACACGCAGAGGAGAACCAGGTAGCCCAGCTTGGCGGAGCCTGTGGTCCTCCCGAATAATAGTTTCGCAGCCGTAAGCGTGGCTGCGAACGATATCATAAACGTCGAGTGAGCGATACTCCAGGGCATTTCCAGCCCAGAAAACTGATGAAAAGACACGTAAAGTCCCACAGCAGCTATAGGCCAGTAGACTGCGGCTATCCACGCTCGGCTCTTAAACGAGTTTGCAGGCAGGAAATAGGCAGCCACACAAAGCACCCATATCCCTATCTCAGCCACCTGGAAGAGAATGGGATTGTCGTAGCGGTTGACCTCCGAGTCCCAGATGAAGTAGGATGCCGCCACAGAGGCTACCGCCACGCCGAAGAAGGTCAGAATCGGGATGTCGAGCCTGGTCCTTATCAACCTAATATCGCTGCCGAGCACCTGAGACCCGATCCAGAAAAGACACAGGAGGACCAGTCCTGCCTCACTCGGCATTATCCCGGCCTGATAGCTTGCTTCGGCCCCAAGAACAGCCGGAGAGTCAAAATCGTCGAATGGGGCAATAAGGCAAAATATAACGAGACCAAGCTCGAACTTCCTGGAAAGCAGAATCGCCACTGCCACCGCGATAGCCGCGAGCACAGCATAGTACAGGTCCATCTCCAGCACGAACATAGAAACAGCATAAGAGAGCATCAGCAAAGCCGAGATCGCAAAGATCAATCTCAGCCATCTTGACGCTGTAGTTATTGCGCCTTCGATCCATGTTGTTTCAACGGTTGTTGTTTCAGCAAACCTTTCCATCTTGTCTCTCTTCTCCAGTTACAGGGGTTTTCGTGGTTGTGATACCACTTGCTGCAATATTCCCTCCAGCGCCAGGACAGATTTCTCCCATCCGAAGTTTTCGGCTACGTAACTGCGGCCTTTTGCCGCTATCTCACTGCGCAGGTTTCGGTCCTGCATTAAGCGGACTGTGCACTCAGCAAATCTTTCTGGATCGTCCGCAATCAACGCCGTCTCTCCATGCCTGAGCCCCAGGCCCGCCGCGCCCAGTGTGGTCGATACTACTGGTGTCCCAAGAGCCATAGCCTCAAGAATTTTGAGCCTTGTCCCTCCTCCGATTCTAAGCGGCACTACCAGGGCGGCGCTTCCGGCAACAAGCGGCCTTATATCTTCCACGAATCCTGTCAGAGTCGCCCCGGCTGCTGTAAGCCGGCTGGTTTCAACTCCACTGTTGTCCCCGGTCACCAGGAACCGAACATCCGGTATTCTTTCTCTGATCTTTGGCAGTACCTCTTCGGAAAAGAAAAGCGCAGCGTCAAAATTGGCTTGATATGTCATAGCGCCGGTGGAAATGATTGTTGTTGGATCGACCCCCACCGGTGGATAATCAATCAGGCCCAGATCGACTCCGTTAGGCACAACATAAAGCGCGCCGCGGCTGTCCGCTTCTGGTACCAGGCTGGCAAGCTCAATGCGGTCCTCCTCTGACACCGCTGCCGTCGCATCAAAGCCGTCGATCAGCCTCCGTTCGTGCCTAGCAACCTTTACCCAGCTCAGTTTTCGCCTAAACTTCGAGAAATGTGTTTGGCCCAGGTTCACAAGTCGTGCAAAATATGCGCAATCCGCGTTGTCGTCGTCCAGGACTTTCGGGACTTCGCACGACATCAGATACTCCCCTGCCCGTGTCGTAAACGCTATCACCGCGTCAAACTCGTTGTCTCGTAACTGCTGCCGGACGGTGGCCGCCATCTCTTCACTCCAGCAGTCTATACTCGACCTCGGCCTAGTGGAGAAAAGGGCACGGACGGCGTTGCCAATAGTCGGCTTGAACTGCCTGCCTGGAACCAGGCGCACCTCCCGACAGATACTCTCGATCTCACCGGCATGCTTCACGTCATCCGGCCCCTGCGTGAAGCTAACAAAGTTGATTTCGTGGCGCAGAGCAAGCCCGGAGAGCAGGTGGTAGACTCGCTTTCTCGCCCCATTCACCGGTGGACATAGAAACCATTGTGACACGATGAGGAGTCTCATATCTGCACCCTGCCAAATCGTCCCCAGTAGAAATCGGAAACCGCCCTCAGAACGGCCTTGCTCTGCTTGCCTTCTCCTCGGAGCGCCATTGCAAGCGACATCCGGCCGAAATCGGCTGCCGCAATGCGAAAGAGCGATGCAGTTCCTGCTCCGCGTTTCTTCATGAATAGCAGCCTGTTGCGACAAAAATAATATAGCTGGCCTGCGCTGTTTTTGTTCATAACTTTCGAGACTTTGTGCCATATCCTGGCCTGCGGAACGTAGAGTATCCTGTAGCCCGCGTCTCTGGCTCTGCAGCACCATTCCGTCTCGTCGTAGTAAATGAAGAAATCCTGATCCATCAGACCAGCCGTCTCTATCGCCTCTCGCCGAACCAACATGGCTGCGCTGATTCCGTAATCCACATCCTCGTTGTTTTTGAACTGCCCCCGGTCGGCCTCGTTCAAATGCCGCTGATAGGCTATGCCGGTCCGCTCGTCGATGCTTCCACCTGCGGACCAGACGACGTCCGGCTCATCGTAGTAGTAGATCGTCGGATTGGTCGCGCCTATGTCGGACGAACTGTACAGATTCTCCACGAGGATGGACAGGAACGCCGGGTCGAGAGTTGTGTCGTTGTTTAGCAGCAGCACGGCATCCGCGCCAATCTCCAGTGACCGGCGGATACCCGCGTTGTTCCCTCCGGCGCAGCCCAGGTTTTCGCCGGTCTCCAAAATCTCCACCTCCGGGAACCCCTCCCTCACGGCAGGTATGGTCCCATCAGTGGAACCGTTATCGACCAGTATGGTGTGGTAATTGGGATAGTCCACCCCGCGCAGTGACTTCAAGCATTCCAAAGTGTCCTCCCTACCGTTCCAGGACAGAATTGCTATCGATACCAACGGTGTTTTCATAGCGATTTCAAAGTCTCCTTTCCGACACTCAAGCCGTATATTTTATAGAAGATACCCCACAGGAGGACGACCGCCCCGATTCCCGCCAAATGTTTCGTTATCCCTTGTCCTCCGAGTAGAAACGCCGCACCTGAGACGGCCAATGAGACGAGATAGACAACGGCGAGCTTCCCGGTCAGGTCGAGAAGCTGCGGCCGGATTGTGCGCCAGAGGGCGACTACAACGAAGACCGCGCCCACCGGCAGATAATTTGCCGCAACCATCCCCATCGCCCCGTACCGTCCCGTCAGAACGAAACCCGCTGTGACGAGCACAACCGCGCCCGACACGGAGGCGAGGGTCAACATAGCGTCCTGTTTGGTCGCCCGCAGCACCTCTATACCGAAAGTCGTGTAGGGATTGACCACGCCGGACATAGCCAGCGCCTGCAGGATGATCGCCATCGGTACCCACTCCGGCCCGAGCAGAGATGAGACGAAGAACCCCGAATGGAAGGTTAAGAACAGATATATCGGCGCCTCTATGCAGATAATCGCGAGCGTCGTACACTTGTAAATCTGCCCGAGCCTGTCCGCATCGTGGGAGACCTCACAGAACATAGGATAGATTACCCTGTATATGGCCGTTTCGATCACCTTCGAGACCTTCTGTACGAGGAGAAGCGCCATTGCATACAGCCCGACGGTCCTTGGGTCGAGCAGCGTTCCGGTCACGAGGATATCCCCCTGCTGAAGCAATAGCCCGACTATGGCTATCAGAAACAAATACTTCCCTCCGGCAAGAAGCCTCCGGGTATGGCGCAGTGTAAGGTGTATTTCCAGACTATTACGGACGGAGGCCCATATAAGTGCGGCGTAAGCCGCCTCCGAGGCCAGAGTTCCCGCAACAAGCGCCCAGACTCCGAAACCTTCGACCGCAAGACCGATGCTGACTCCTGCCATTATGCCCAGCCGCATAAACTGTGGGATGAGGGATTTCTGTACCATAAGTTCGCGGTCCACGAAGACTGTCGGGACAGTGGCTACGGCCTTGATGAGTATGAGCGGTGTAAGCGCCCTCACGGGAGAGATGACTTCGGGAGTGAAAACCTTAAGATGCGGCGCGAAGACTTGTACAAGACCTATGGCTCCGAGCGAAAGGCCGGTTCGGATGAGCAGCATGTTTCCAAAGGGCCTTTTCTTCTCTCTGGCGATGTGCTGTGTAAGTCCAAGGTCCGTGAAGACATCCGCCGCGAGCACCACCAGCATTGCTTCGGCATATATTCCCCACTGTGCGGGCAAGATGAGCCTGGCAAGCAGGACTTTCGTCAGTAGCTCCGCCGCCGTAGTGGTAAGTTGTGATAAGTAAGATGACGCGAGCGACACCAACGCCCGGCGTTTTAATCTATCCATACGCTTGGAGAAAACCTTCCCTCTTGGAACAGGTCGGGGATAAAGTTGAGCGAAGTCCCCACCTGGTGTTACACAGTTGCCAGAGGCCGTCCACCTAACTGGCTAAAGTCATTATTACCCGTCACAGGCACATGCAAACCACGGTTGGGGGTTAGGGGCTGGGGGTTGGGGGTTGGAAGGATGAGACCCTCCCCATCGTGGGGAAACCTCCAGAACCGGGGAGACGGGGAGTATGAGGAGGCGAGGAATCTGGGATTCCCCGTCTCAAAACCTTTCCCCGCTTCTGGTAGCATGCATTAGATGGGCGAGGCCCTGGGGTGGCGATTCAGAGACGCTCTAACTTAGATTGGGCTCAGACATGTGGAGTGCGGGAGCGGCTTAGCTCCCGCTTTCTCCTGCGCTGTAATTACAGCCGTAGTTCAAAGCGGCGGCGCGCCGCCGCACTCCACAGGTCTGTACCTAAAGTAAGTTTGAGCGTTTGCAAATCGCACACCATCGGGGTCGATTGGACAGCCGCACGGGGACGTGCGGCATATTTGGACCGGTGCGAGACGGGCCGGTCCATCGAGCCGGGCCATCGGGTTTATCCTTCCAACC
>JACPPP010000173.1 GCA_016190935.1 Armatimonadota bacterium
CTGGAAAGCCGTCAAGTTCTGGCTCGCAGACGATGTGCGATCCTGGACTTCTTATTCTATACGCTCTATGCAATTATGTTAGTTACAGAACTTTCGACAGTACTGATTTGCAATCCGGCCCGTGAGGGCAGATTAGGGATTTATAATCCCGGTCACTGAAGTCTCAGCCGATCATTCGGGATCACAGATCCCTCGGCTGCCCTTCCGGGAGGGATTGCGAATCCCTCCCGAGCGAAGCAGTCCGAAGCAACTGCTGATGCATGGATCCGGACTAGAAGTCCCCTCCCGCTTTTTCCATTTACCTCAAAGCCTGCGATATGGTAAAATATTGTAACAGGTAGTCCTTTAGCAGACAATGGATAGACAAAAAAACATTCGTAATTTTTGCATAATCGCCCATATTGACCACGGGAAGTCAACGCTCGCCGACAGGATTCTCGATCTCACCGGCGCGATAGACCCGCGCAAGATGAAAGACCAGGTCCTGGATGGAATGGACCTCGAGCGCGAGCGCGGGATTACTATCAAGATGACAGCGGTCAGGCTCGACTATAAGGCCCGAGACGGGCAGACTTACGAGCTTAATCTGATAGACACACCGGGACACGTGGATTTCAGCTATGAAGTCTCCCGCGGCCTCGCGGCGTGCGAGGGGGCTATTCTTGTCGTTGACGCCATGCAGGGGGTCGAGGCGCAGACGCTTGCCAATACCAATCTCGCAATGGCGGCCAGTCTTGAGATCGTCCCGGTCATAAACAAGATAGACCTCGAAGCGGCTGACCCCGAACTCGTGAAGCAGGAGATAGAGCAGGTCCTTGCTATAGACTCTTCCGACGCGATACCAGCAAGCGCGAAAGACGGCATCGGGGTTGAAGACATCCTGGAGGCGGTCGTAAAGCGGGTTCCTGCTCCCTCCGGCGATCCGGACGCGCCGCTTCGCGCGCTCATCTTCGACTCTCACTTCGACCAGTATCTTGGGGCCGTGGCCTATATCCGGGTCGTAGACGGCTCCGTCAGGCCGGGAATGAAGATCAGGATGACGTCATCGGGCAAGGAGTTCGAGGTCTCTGGGCTGGGTGTCTTCAAGCCGGAGATGATCCCGACGCAAAGTCTGGAGGCCGGAGAGGTCGGTTATCTGACAGCCGGAATGAAGAACGTCGGAGACACCGCGGTCGGAGACACAGTAACTGAGGCGGTCAGGCCGGCCCGTGAGCCGCTGCCGGGCTACCGGAAGGTAAAGCCGATGGTGTTCTGTGGGCTCTACCCGATCGAAAGCGATAAGTATCCGGAGCTGAGAGATGCGCTCGATAAGCTGCAGCTTAACGACGCAGCGCTGCACTACGAGCCGGAGACCTCAGCCGCTTTAGGGTTCGGTTTCAGGTGCGGATTCCTGGGGCTGCTTCATATGGAGATCGTCCAGGAGCGGCTTGAGCGCGAATTCGGGCTTTCCCTCATCGCGACCGCGCCAAGCGTCGTCTATAAGATTACCAGAACGGACGGCTCTCTGGTCGAGGTCGACAACCCTGCCAACCTTCCTCCGCCCTCGGAAATCGAGAAGATGGAGGAGCCGTATGTAAACGCAACGGTCATTGTGCCGTCCGAGTACGTCGGGCAGGTTCTGGACCTTGCGCGAGAGCGCAGAGGTACTGTAGACAAAATGGACTACTCCGGCGGGCACGTGGTGTTGGTGACTTATAAACTGCCGCTTGCGGAGATACTGATGGACTTCTTCGACCAACTGAAGAGCAGGACGAAAGGCTACGCGTCGTTCGATTATGAGCTTTCGGGCTACGAGGAGTCAAAGCTCACAAAGCTCGATATCCTGCTTAACGGCAAGCCGGTGGACGCGCTTTCCTTCATAACGCATCGCGACAGAGCTTACCCGCGCGGGAGGCTGCTTGTGGACAAACTGAAGGCGCTTCTTCCGCGCCAGCAGTTCGAGGTCCGAATCCAGGCCGCTATCGGCGCCAAGATCATCGCGGCCGCGTCAATCTCGCCGCTGCGCAAGAATGTGACAGCAAAGTGCTACGGAGGCGATATAACAAGAAAGCGCAAGCTTCTGGAGAAGCAGAAAGAGGGCAAGAAGCGGATGAAGTCGATCGGAAACGTCCAGATCCCGCAGGAAGCCTTCATGAGCGTCCTCAACATCGGAGATTGAAGCCAACGGCAGGGGCCGGGCGTCGGGGGCCAGGGGCCGGAGGGATTTCAGATTTGAGATTGCAGATTTCAGATTGAAGTACCTGTTCCGATGGCCCGGCCCATCGCGCGCCGAGCCTCATGCTGAGCCTGTCAGATAGGTGGCGATACGGAGATCGCCACCTATCTGAAGTTAGAGGTTGGAGGTTGGAACCTGTTCCCTTCTAACCTCTAACCTCCAGACTGGCCCCCAATGAGGGAATCTGGTCCGGGATAGGCATCCCGGACCAGACTGAATGCTCAGCGCCTGGCGTACCTTGAAGAATGGTGCTTTCTGGCCTGTTGCCCACTCGCGTGGTAGCCGCGGCGGTAGCCCGCTCTGTAGCCTCGTCTTTTGGATTCGGCGTGGCGGGACTTGTTGTAGCGGTGCCATGCGTAGTATGAACCGGCGCCGAGTACCAGTCCCTGGCCGGTCTTACCCTTTGTAAGACTGTAGACGCTGGCGGCGGTAAGGGCTATCGCCGTGTTTCGCCTCCCCTTGCTGCCCGCCTGGGCTGCATAGGGCGTAAACACGCTGACGATGAACAACCCCAGAATAGCGAAAATGCTTGTTCTTTTCACTTGCGCCACCCTTTATGTTTACCGACGTACCACCCTTTGTGCTTACCGCGGTCGTGCCTGTTGTAGCGGTCTCGGTCGCAGTCTCGGTCGCGGTCTCGCGATCTGTAGTAGCGGTTTCGGTCATCGTCCCGATAGCGATATCGGTCATCGCCGCGGTACCTATCGCGATATCTCCTATCGCTGCGGTACCTTCCGTAGTCCCAGTATCTCTCGTCGTCTCGGGCATCCTTATACCGTTGATAGGCATAGAGGGAGCCGGCTCCGAGAACCAGGCCCTGCGTAGGCTTGCCCTTCACCGCGCTGTAAACGCCGGCCGCTCCAAGCGCGATTGCAGTGTTCCTTCGGCCTTCGGAACCTGCCCAGGCTGAAATGGGGGCGATCATGGTCGCTGCATACAGCGCCACAATCGCCGCAATTACTGACTTTTTCATTTGTCACTACTCCTCCTTGGCTTAAAGCGCATCCTAAAATTCGATTGACTGGTGCAACTGCATCCTTCGACAGGCTCAGGATGCCTTAGAAGAATTGCCTCTGCATCAGTTTTGGGATGCTCACTTATTGGACAGCTCAATCGTCTCTCTTTCGAAGGAAATCGAGATAGATACTCTCGAGCTGTTTGTCGGAATCGTTCTTGTGCATTTCCCACCATCTATCAAACTCTTTAGGCGTCATGCGGCTTTCTCGATAAAGCCTCTCGCGCCATTTGTCACGCTCTATGAACTTCCCCTTGTCCTTATTCTTGTCCCAGCCCTTATGTTTGCCGATGTACCAGCCCTTGTGCTTACCGCGGTCGTGCCTGTAGTAGTCATCATCGTCTCTGTCGTCACGGTAGCGGCCGTCATATCTATCGTCACCGGGCCGGTAGGTGCGGCTCCGGCGGTCTCTGTCGCGCGTTTGCTGATCGGCGATGCTCGTTTCCACAACAGCGGTTAGACCCGCCCCGTGGACCCGCTTCATTTTCAGGGGATTGGACGAATTAGTCGGAACCAGCACCCGCACTCTGAACCTGCCGTTCGAGAACAGGTCCTCGTACTGCCACACGGCCGCCACGTCCTCGATTACCGTTGTAGATCCTGAAACTTGTGCGCCGCCGATATACGCCTTCTCACCGAAGCTCGCCATAGGGACAACTTCGGTCACGCCGTTCTTGTTAAAAGTAATGGTGTTTATTGCCTTATCGATGGGATCAGCCACAGCCTTTACGGCCACTGCCACAGCCGCGGCTCTTAGCACTTCGCCAGCGCCGACTCCGCCGCTGTAGTAGTTGTTCTTCAGTCCTCCGGCAAGCGAGACATCGATAAGAGCCGAGATTCCCACTTTCGCCACGCGATCAAGCTTAAGTGGATTGATGCTCGAGCTTGGCACAAGACCCTTTAGTCTGTACCTGCCGCGGTCAAAGTTCTGCTCATACTGGAAGACCGCGCGCACGTCCTTCACGAGGCTTGCGGGGCCCGACACCTGCGCGCCACCGACATAGCCTTTCTCACCGACCGATAGAATCGGCACTACCTTGGTGTCCAAGTTGCTTGGCACTCCGCGCTGAAGCGTCACCTTGTTGATGAAGCTGTCCAACGGCCCGGCGGCCTGTTTCACCGCATAGCCTATCGCCGCCCCGCGCAAAACTTTCGTTCCGATTGAGACAGCATGAGCGGATGACAAAGCCGCAACGGCTATCATCCCGGCCAGAAGAGCTGTAGTTATACTTCTCATAGTTTAGCTACCTCCCGCATGCGCAACGCGAAACAAATGACCTCTTACTTTAATAAGACGAAACTCCTCGCGCTGCGTTCCCTACTATGTATCTTATGCCGCACGCGATGTATTGCCTTCAATAGGAATTGACGGCTGAAGTGCTGCGGGGGTTACAGAAACGAGTGTTGCCTGGATAAAGCGCCTAACAAGCTAAAATCTGGGTGAGCTTTGACAAACCCCATCTGATCGACCGCCGCCGACGTATGCGGAGATGCTTTTTCTGAAGCAGCAGATAACCAACGCACAACGAGTCAAAGGGCGGAGACCTTGGACAGGTTCTCCGCCCTTTCGCATTTATAAGTTATTGAAGTTTACCGGGCGAATGCGCTGTAATCGGCTTCGGTTACTTGTAAATGACCTCCCCATAACCTTCGCATCCGTCACCACCCAAACACTCCCCGGATAGGAGTATTCCTGGTGAGGCATCCCACAGCCTCGCAATAGCATATGCGGACCCGCCATTCAGGAGGTGTCCATCGGCCATGACCTGCAGCTTACCGGCTACGCCAACAAGCACCGTGACGTCACATGCCTCTATATCGTTCGTGCAGAAGTCTGTTACTACAATCTCATCCGCCTTCCCAGAAACCTGTTTGGCCTTGATATCGCCTTTTACGTTTACATTCTTTTTCGCTAAATCAACCCCGCCTCCCAGTCCCACGGATATTCCTTCCTCACCTCCTACATGAATTGCGTCCACCGCCAGGGCATTGCAGCAGGCACTTGCGATCTGTATTTTCCCTGCAGCAGTCGCCTCGGCGCCACTTCCGTCAACTTCCACTCGCGCTTTGAACCTTGGCGAAAACTCGCAATGGATCTTGCATTTGCAGCACTCTGGACCTGTCATGTACAGGCGAATCCTGGCACTGCTCGTGACGGCTGCGGCATCCGAAACGTCCCCGAAGCACTGGTCAAGGGCAAACGCGTCTCCCGAGAAGTGTCCACCCTTAGCCCAAAGGACCATGTTCGTCTTCTGATAATAGGTACTGAACACACCACAGGTATCGCTCTTAAACCTGGATACAGAGTCGAGCGGTCCCTCCCTTATGAACTTCCACCACGTGCAGGGTGGACATTCCTGTTCCACCGGTGGAACCATCGGGGGATCTTGGGTGACCAGCCCGAGACTAACAAGCGTGCCAATTGGGTCGGGATCGACAACGGCGTCAGTATAAGCCTCGAAACGGAATTCGTCCGGCTGCTGCCGTTGCCCTGAACCGGTTATGAGCAAGTGCGTCGGGCAGCTTGTTATCGCTCCGTCGTCCACCGTAGCGCGGAAATGCAAGGTCCAGTATCCATTCTGATATATCGCCTCCGTATGTGCATAATCATACCCCCCAGCGGAGTTGATAGACCCCGCAATCGGTATCCTTTTCTCGCTGATGGGAAATCCGGTTTCGTCCGCAGACCAAAGGCTGAGTGTGTACAGGTTCAACGCACGCACGTCGAACTGGTGAGAGGCCAGGAGGATGGTCGCATCGATTGTTGCATAGCCTGAGGGGCCGCTGCTGCAACTCAAGTCAGAGACTACAGCCGTCGCGGAATGAACAGGATGCGGCAGGATCTCGAACAGGACGCTCTTGGCGGGCATAAGATTGCCGGCGGCGTCGAATGCTGTCGCTCTAAGAAAATGCAGCCCAACACTCGAAATCGGTGTTCCCGAGGTGTAAGGCTCGCCATCCAGAAAAGCTTCTATTCTCGGTGAAGGGTCCGTCTCATCAACGGCAGTAATCGTTGGGATCACCTGCGCCGGAGCTACGAATCTATCCCCACTGGCTACTCCCGAAATGGTGATCTGTGGAGAGGTTTTGTCAACTAGATCGAGCCTAACCTGACAGCTATCAGAATTCCCAAGGGCGTCATCGACGGTGATATTCACGGGAAGCGTAGAAGGGCCGTGGACAACCAAGCCCGGCGGTGGGTCCTGGATTACGGTTATCGGCGGCCAATAATCAAGTGGGTTTATGATAAATGGCCGGAGAGATTGTTGATCATCTATCGTCCAATCTGGAAGCGTGAATTCTCCTTGAGCGTCCAAGGGAATTGTTTTCTCCGTGCTGCACAGCATAATCCCCGGTTGATCCCAATTTGATACGGTGAGAGACCGCAGCGCGTTGGAGGTGGCCCCGTTCGGAGATGTGTACGTCACGCCGACCAGTACGTCACTGGTCATATAGCTGGGATTCTGCGCGGTGAACGTAAAACTGGAGCCTGTGCCGGACGTAGGCTGAACCTGCCCGCCTGGCTGCACTACAGACCACTCAAAAGTGCCTCCTTCCGGGCTGCCATCCGCATGAGCGGTGATCAGTTGACCGACGTATAAGTGGTCAGGAACATTGCTAATATGGACAGCCGAGAGGCATGATTCGCCAAAACACCAATGGACGGAGATGTCGCCTGGCACCGTGCCCTCACGACCGCGAATCACTCGAAGCTTCTGTCCTTGCACAATCTCGGAGCTTACAGCGCCTACGGCTGAAATGTAATCCCATTCACCTGGGAGCGCGTGGAGATTTGTGACCTTCAGACCTGGGACGCCGGAAGGGCTGCTGGATATTACGGATGAACCATCGTCGAGCAAGACGTAATCCGAGCCAACCTCGACCACTCTGCCGGTGACTTTTGCAAGCAGCCCCTCGTTTGACAGCCCGCTCGCCCCTGCGTAACCCTCGCCTCCGACCGTCCGATGGCTCATTCCCCAAGGTTTGGCGGGGTCACCGGTCTCCAAGGGATTTATGCCCGCGTCCCTCAAGACTCGTTCGCCATCCGGGTTAGTGCCGAGGACACCAGCCACGAGAACTCGGTCCCCAATGGCGGGCAGCGGGTCGATCGTTTTGACGCTGATACCGGCGGAGCCGTCCTCCTCCTGCACATACAAGGAGCCTGGCCTCGACACTGATACAAGCGTGACGATTTGGGGTGAAGTGATCTCGACCATGGTATTGTCAGGATGTGCCTTTGCATGCCCAACTGTTGGGACCACGAAGACCGGCGAAGCAACCGCTGTATCGGGACTTATCTCGTAAGTGGCAAATAGCGTTCGATGCCTATTCTCGAGATCGAAACCTGAAACGAAGTCTTTATTGCTGGCAAAGACTCCGAACGGCAGTCCGAGGCTGGGACTGGCAATGGCAAATGGACAGTCGGACAACGTGCTGCAAGAAATCCTGACGGCACAGCTTGGCACAGATTGCGCCAGTATTAGCATCACGAGCGTCGCAACTGCCCGGAACCGTGAAAAGTTGACCACCGACACCATAACATTCTCCCCTTTCCAGCTTCGCTGACCGCGTCCATTTTGGGCTTCTTTACGCAGCAGCTAAGCCATCGTGTCACAATGCTGATAATTCATTAAGCCAACCTTAAGCATTGTATCAGCAACTTAGCATGGAAATCGCTGGTTGTCAACTGTTAGAACCATTATATTTATATGATATTCCAATGTCTTCTTTACTTCGGCCTTTGGCTGCGCTGAGGACTGCCGTATACGAGTGGCGAGATAGTAGTTCAGAGACCGGCAGCTAACGTGCAGTGCCAGTCTCACGTTGGACCTACTTGTCCTCAATCGCAGCCACGCCGGGCAGGGTCTTCCCCTCCAGAAACTCGAGCGACGCGCCGCCTCCGGTAGAGACGTGGCTCATTTTGTCCGCAAATCCCATCTGCTCGACCGCCGCAGCGGAGTCCCCGCCGCCGACTATGGTCGTCCCGTCCGACTCGGCCATCGCCTCCGCAATCGCTCTGGTTCCAACGGCAAACCTCGGCATCTCGAAGACTCCCATAGGGCCGTTCCAGACGATCGTCTTTGCGCCCTTGATAACGTTTCTGAAGGCATCAATCGTCATAGGGCCGATGTCCAGTCCCATCCAGTCCGCAGGAATTCGATTGGCGGGAACTGCTTTGCTCTCGGCATCCCCCTTGAACTCCGTGGCTACTACCACGTCCTCCGGCAGATAGAGCCTGACACCGCGCTCCCTGGCCTTCTCCATTGCCTTTCTGGCAAGCTCAAGTCCCTCCTCATCCAAGAGCGATTTCCCGATCTCGTAACCCTGCGCCTTGAGGAAGGTATAGGCCATTCCTCCGCCGATAATCAGCTCGTCAACCTTGGTCAGCAGGTTCTCGATCACGGGAATCTTGTCGGCAACCTTTGCTCCGCCGAGTATCGCCAGAAATGGCCGCTCCGGGTTGGTGATCGCCTTGCCGAGATACTCAAGCTCCTTTTGCATAAGGAACCCCGCCGCCGACGGCAGGAAGCGCGCCACGCCCTCCGTCGACGCATGCGCGCGGTGCGCGCTCCCGAACGCGTCGTTGATGTACACGTCGCCCAGCACGGCAAGCTGCTTTGCGAACTCCAGGTCATTTTTCTCCTCCTGAGAGTAGAACCGCACGTTTTCGAGCATAATGACGTGCCCTACGGGCATACCCCTCACCGCGCCCTGCGCCATCTCGCCGATGCAGTCACCAAGCTTTGTCACCGGAATATCCAGAAGTTCCTCCAGCCGCTCGGCGGCCGGTGTCAGAGAATACTTGACGGATGCTGTCCCTTTGGGCCTGCCAAGATGCGACATCAGGATCACCTTCGCACCCCGGTCGAGCAGGTAGGTTATGGTCGGCAGCGCCGCCTTGATCCGCCGGTCGTCTGTGATGTTCCGGTTCTCATCAAGCGGGACGTTGAAGTCCACGCGGACAAGCGCCCGCCTGCCCGCAACATCGACATCTTTCAGTGTCTTCTTGGTCATTTTGCTTGCCTCGACTCATGTTAGTTTTCTCCTCTATTTGTAAGAAGCTGTCAGCGGTCAGCCATCAGCTATCAGCAGGGGCAGGTATCGGGGCATGGGGCATGGGGCATGGGAAGGCCCCCGATGGCCCGGCCCGTTTCGCGTCGGGCCTCATGCTGAGCCTGTCGAAGCATGCCACACGTCCCCGTGCGGCGGCCTGGGCGGTAGATAACCGCTGATGGCTGATAGCTGATCGCTGACAGCTTCTTCCGCGCGATCCGTACAATCCGCGAAATCCGCGTTTTAAAGAACCAATAGGCCGGCCTAACTGTACACTTTTTGCAAGTTACGGCACGTTCGCTGTGACCTTTTCAGTCGCCGCATTTCCGGCAGCGTCAATGGCTTTGACCTCTATGGTATGCTTGCCCTTCGAAAGCGGCTGCGTCGAGATGGTAAACGCCTCAGAAGCCGAGTCGAACATACCGTCCGAAGCCGCTGCGGACATCCACTCTGCGGAGCCGATCTTGTACTGAACCCCAGCAATTGGGACCTGCATGTGGTAGGCATAGCCTTTCAGCACGATCTTTCCGTCGGAGTCGATCTTCATCTCTTTTTCGAAAGCGGCTACCCTCGGAGGCTTATTGGCCACAGTCACCGGCCCTACGATCTGCTCGTCTGAAAGGGGGCCCGTGGCGTTGCTTATCCGGTCGCTTGCGACGACCTTGATAAGGTAACTGCCGTCAGGTACCTTAGTGGTATCCCAGTTGTGCGATGTGAGCTTTGTCGAGTTAGTCTCGCCGTTGTTCGAGCCGGACTTGTTCTCTGGCGGGTCGGGCGGCGGGTTCGACGCCGCGGCTACCGCTTTGTCGATTGCGGTGGGTGCCTCTGCGAGCATCTTGTCCTTCACATCCTGAGGTATCTCCGGATGCTGGTCGAGCTCAGACTTGATCTGCGCCATAAGTTCTTCCGCGTCCGGCTCGCCGGTATCAGCAGGCTCCTGTTCCTCCGGCTCTTCCTGGGCCGGCTGCTCAGACTCCGCGTCCTTCTTCTCAGGCTCCGCGGCTGCGCCGCTCCCGTTGTTGTTTTGTTTGAGCACGCTGCCAAGAGGCTGCCACGTCTTGCCCGAATCCGCCGAGTAATACAGGTCGTAGATCAGCTTATCCTTGTCCGGGTCCGTCCCGGTCCACTTGATCGCCTGGGTCCGGGCTACCACAGCCGCCGGCTCCGGCGCGGTCACTTTCAGCTTCGGAGGCCTGTTTTCAGTCAGATACGCTATGGAAACCTGCTTGAGCCGCGCGTTTCCGGCCCCGTTTACGGTCGCGCGATACTGTATATACCTGCCCGGCGGACTTGTTATCTGCTCGCCTGCTCCGCCGGAATATGCAGATGACCATCCGCTCCAGGTGGCGTCCGGCTCGGCGGCGTTGCCGGTCCTGGTCTGCAGCGTGACCGTTATGCCTTCAGGTGTCTCGGCGATCCAGCTTATCCTTCCCCATCTGGCGGGCAGCGAGGCATCGTGCACCGGAGACTCATAGCTTCCGGCCTGTTTCCCCAACGAGCGGTAGACTGCAGCGGTGTTAGCTGCGCCGGCGAAGAGCGATCCGTCGGCGGCAACAGCTACGGCGATGAATTGAACCCTCGACATGCCGGTGTCGAGCGACATCACCGCTTCATCGGGAGTGATCTTGAATATCTGCTCGTCCGAGACTACATAGACATTGTCCGACCGGTCCGCGGCCATAGAGAGCGCCTTTGGAGCCTTGTCGAACACGACTTCTGGAGCTCCCGTGACAGAGATCTTATAGATATTCCCTTTGCCGGAGCCCGTCCCGGCGTAAACGTTGCCGGCCGAGTCCACGGCGATGCTGGTGACAGAATCCTCGGCCGCGTTATACAGGGCTGAGACTATGCCGTCTGGCGTGATCTTATAGACTATCCCGTTCTTTGCAGTGCCCGCGTAAAGGTTATCCGATCCATCGACTGCAAGCGAGAGTATCGAGGCCTCCCGCAGCCGGATGAATTCATCAGCGGACGAGTCTGGAGCTATCCTGTAGATCACGCCGCCGTCTCCTGCGCCAGCATAGATGTTGTCCTTGCTATCGGCTGCCAGCGCAACTATATACTTCTCCTCAGCGTCAAAAGCGACGCTTCCCTTGCCATCCGGCGTAATGCGGTATATCTTGCCGTTGGGGGAAGTGCCCGCGTAAATGGTTCCCTTTGAGTCTCTGGCAAGGCTGTGGACCTCCAGCTCTCCGGTCTTAAAGAAGACGGAATTCGACCCCTCGCCATCTATCTTATAAATCAGACCGATGCTGCCTGTTGCTGCGTAGACTCCTCCCTGGCCGTCGGAAACCGCCTGCCAGACGTAGTTTTCCGGCAGGTCTGAGAGCTTTTCTATGGCGGCGGAAAGCCTTACATCATCCGTCGAAGAGGCGGCGGTACCGTCGAAGGTACCCAGCGAAAACTCCTGGAATTTGCTCTGCTTCCAGACTGTCGGCTGCCTGCCGACGGGCGTTTCACCGTTCTGAGCCGGTTTTGCCGCCTGTTTGGAATCGGTCTTTGCGGCTGCGGCAGGTTTGGGTTGCTGAGGCTGGCTTTTAGCTTGTGAAGGCTGCTGCGCGTTCACTGCGCCCGCCTGGGGCGCAGAAGCAAACTCAACAGGAAGAGAAGTGGCATAGTCTTCAATTATCTCGTCCGAATCTTCCTGCTCTATCTGTACGTTAGTGGGAGGCGGGACGGTCCCGGCCCCCGCAGGCATCTGTGGAGGTGACGGCTGCGGCCGGGAAGGCTGTTTCTTCTCTCCAAGCCTGCGCCGCTCCACTCTGATAGAGAGCATCTGAATACCTGACAGAACGTACTCGGTCGGCTGTACAGTCTTCACGTCTTCCCGCTCCAACTTGACACTGCTCGATTTAGAGGTCTTCATCACACCGGCTATGGAATCGGGCAGGCCGGAGAGCTTCTCCCCGGCGATGCTGATCGCCGCTGTCGGAAGGATCAACCTGGCTACAAGCTCGTTATTCTTCTCACCCTCCAGGTATTTATCGATTATTTGACGAATATTCTCGGCGGAACTGCTTGGGGCCGCAACGATCTTCGGAGCCTGAGCGCCGCCGGCGACAACCACCACCTGACCCTCCGCCATGCCGCTCATCATTCCGCCGCGCACCTGAAGCGGCAACGTGCCGTCGGGAGCGGTCTCCGGTATCCTCACCTGTATGGTTCTTACAGTTGTATCCTTCGACTTGTAGGGCCGCAGCTCCACGCCGACGTCTATCGTCTCGCCGGGCTCGTACTTGCTCTTATCTACGAAGATGCGTTCGATATCGGCAGTCTTCCGTCCCGAATCTATCCTGACGGACATATGGACAGCCTTGATATCGACCGGATGGAACCTGTTGTTGGAAAGTATGTTTACAAGCCCCATCAGGTCATCAATTGAGGCCCCCTCGATGGAAGTAGTATCGAAGAACTCATTTTCCCGTATGATCTTGCCTACCTGGTCGGCGTCTATCTCGAGTTTGACTTTTGCCATAGCGTCACCCGGCAGTCCGTGCGTCTGAGCAAGGGCTTCCGCTGTCATCATGACTACGAGCTTCGGCGCGAGCAGTGGGTGATTGAGGACGTTTACCTTTATAGTGCGCTTCCTGCCTATTGCTACATCATCGACATCGACCGTTACAGGGATCATCTTTGGCATCTCGCCGATCTCGCCGCCGATGGACCAGGGCCTGTCTTGAGCTATCCGTCCGACTACCTTCATCGGAGAAGCTATCTTCGAAGATATCTGAAGGCTGGGAAAGACATCGTGGACATAAGCTGTGGTCATCGGTGCGTCGATAGGGCCTATATTGAGCATGGGGTGTCCGAAGCCGACGATCTTATTGCCTCTTCTATAAGTAACGGTTCCGACGGCTGTAAGGTCGATGTCTCCGGTTGCGAGTGACAGGCCGACGGAAGCACCGGGCTTAAGCTCTGTCGGGATATCGTCGGCCCTGGCTCCCGGGCCTGCCATAGGCATAATGCCGTAAGGCTCAAGGAGTTCAGCGAGTTGCGCTATCCCCCGGCTGCTCATTCCGCTCACCATTAGCGGAGTCATAAGCGGAGTCATAACGAATGTGCCGCCGGAAGCCGCCCGACCGGAGCCGGAGATGGGGGTTCGGATCTCAACCCGCCTTATGGTCTCGTTTCCAACCTTTACCGGGGAGCCAAGGACTGTAGAAGCAGCGGAAGAAAGCCCTGGCGGATGCGCGGGCAACTTCGGATCGAGAGCATCCAGCATATCTTCGATCGGGGTGAGCATTCCAAGAGGTTCCTTGGAGAAGCCTCCCGGTCCGTAGGCGACAGCTCCGATCATCCTGCCGTTGATGTAAACCGGACTGCCGCTCATACCCTGGATTATGTTCGCTCCCCGTTCGGTTATAGGTCCGCCGGACAGACGGGCAAATATGAGGTCTTTGCCGTTGTTGGCCTTGCGGAGGATGCCGAGCACCTCGACGTCGAACTTCTCTATCTTCGTCCCCCGAAAGACAGTAAGGCCGTAGCCCTTCATGCCGGTCCGTACCTCGGAGATCGGCATGATACCCTTCAGGTCTTCCTTAGTGACACCGGGCGCGGAACCGGCATCAACGGCAGTCGCAAGAATGACTGCAATCACTACAAGAAATAGGCTGATCTGTCGTCGCAGCATTATAATAAACTATCTCCCATTAAAAAAATGAGCAGGATGACAGGGCTCACAACCGGCGGAGCACAGTATAAGTCCGCCAGCTATCCCGGCCCTACAAATCAATACGCGGGCCGGCGCCAAAACCGCACCGCCCCGCTTTCACTAAATAATATCATTTCTGCTTCACATGGTCAATAATGATACGCAAAAAAGGGTCCTTACCCGTATGTGGTAAGGACCCCGTTGATAAACGTCAGGTTTAGCTGGCGCAGAATCTTACTTTCTGGTTCTGCGACGCCTGGCAAATCCCACCAGACCAACCAGCCCGACTGAAAGAGAAGCAAATGCGCCCGGTTCAGGAATCGGCGTGAAATCAACTGTGAAGTTCAGTCCAGTTATTGCTCCCGCGAAGAGATCATTCTCTTGATACGCATAAGCGATCAAAAGGTCGCCTTTCTTGAGGCTGAGATTCTGGAGAAAGCCTGCATCCCCTCCGTACATGGTGGCGAAGGTATATGGGTTGGCAGAATCATAGCCGTCGCTTCGCAGCGGCAGCAGCTTGCCACGGCTAAAGCCGAGCGGGTCTCCGCCCCAAAGGTTGGGGCCATTCTCCAGCTTGTCAAGACTGAGTGTTACAACGACACGCCTGTTGGTCATATCGCCATAATATGCCGCATTCCAGTAACTGCCGGACACGTTCGCGGTCCCGTCTTCCGGAGCCTTCCACCAGAAATACGGCTGTGAGCGATACTTTTGCTTAGGGTTGATGCCGGCAACCGTGCCCGCAGGCCAGTCATATTCGATCCCAGTGTAGTCAGGAACGCTGCCGCCACCCATATTCTTACCTACGGTGCTTCTCCAAGCGTCCGTACCGGCAGAAGAAGCGGACCAGGCGTCGATGTTATACAGGTCTTCGTCGCCCCAGGGGTCATACAGAGGGGAACCCGACGTGTAGGACGCGGGCCTGTCGTAATACGCAACTCCGCCCCAATACCCGCCCCAAGCGTCATCGGCTCCGAAGATGGCTTTACCACTGGAGGTACTGATAGTCCAGTCGGAAGCCAGATCCCAAGTCGCAGCCTGAGCCGCGACCGCTGCAAACAGCAGCAAAATACATACTACCACTAATCTTCTCAATGTTTTCCCCTTTCCTTGGAAGCTTGCGCCTCCAAATTGTAAAGTGTTTGTTTTCTGAACGGCTGGTCCGTTCGACTCGAAGATAGCTTTAAATAGCCTCTTCTTCCATTTTTTTGGCCTGTCTGCCTAACGGCGACTCGGCCGTCTCTCATTGTTCTCCTATTCACCTCCTCTAAAACGGAATGTTATAACATTCCCATAAACCCATTATGCCATGTATTTCTGAGCTTGTCAAGGGCTTTTTCCCAACTTTTTTAATTTTTTTTGCCATCCCAGCGTAGTTCAGTTCCTGATCCCTATCTGGCTGACGTCGATGGGGACAAAGCCGAGCGACAGCGCCGGGGAACCGAGTTGCAGACGATAGTCATCATTCGCCATGTCCACGAACAGCGGATTTGCCGTGAGCGAGTGGCTGTCGTACCCCAACGCTCGCCACGTGTTGAGCGTAGAGTAGTTCGAATCCGTCCTAAAGAACAGGTTGTAGTCAGAAAGCGTCACAGTGCTCTTCTTCGCGGCGTCAGAGTTGAAGTAGCTGGAGGCGAATCTGACAGGGAACGTGGACAGATTGCTCGTAGAAGTTCCGTAGATGATGTTCCTGACTATCTGGTGCCCTCCGATGTAGGCATAGACATTCGGATCCTCCAAGTGAGGAGGTATACCGAACGCTATCTGGTCCTGGCAATCGACGAAGATATTATTCTCGATATGAATGTTCTTGCCTGCGTTCGACCAGAAACCGACCGGCGAACGGACAATGATATTGCCGTACAGAAGAATGTTCGCGCTCAGATCGTCAAAATAGGCTCCATCGCCATAATAGGGCGTCAAAATCTGACCATTGGTGGCGCCACATCCGACGGCATCCATCACCGAGTTGTAACGGAATACGTGTCCGACCATGGGTGGTATCTTTGAGAGATCATCAGCCAGGCCGGCGATGCCGTCGAGATGGCATCGTATGCCCGACGTATCGATAGTCTCAAGGCAGACTCTATTGACCTTGTTGTATTCGACAATGTTCGAACCATAAGGGTTCGCGCCGAGGTTTATTCCCTCCCGTGGGAGGTCGTGGACGTAGTTGTGCGCTACGACATTGCCATTGCTGAAGGAATTCGGCGTAACGCTCCCAGTATACACACCCGAAGGCATAAATCCGATGCCGGAGGCGTACTTGTTGAAGACTGCACAGTGATGGACTTCATTATCACTGATCTGGTTAAACGATACGTGCCCTTCGCAGAAGATGCCAGCATCCTGTGTGTAGGCAAACTCGTTGTGACTGACGAGATTCTTCGAGCAATCTCCTCCCTCCGGCGCCATAATCTTCAGGCCATAACCTCCGGAATAGAGGAAACGATTGCTTTGGATTTGGACATCGTAAGTGCTGTCGAGCCGGACCTGCTCTCCCCATTGATTCTCGATAAAGGTAAACCCGGATATCTTAATAGACTTGGCCCCTTGTAGGATGATGAGGTTGTTTAGCGACGGAGCAATAACCTCGGAGGTACCGTTAATAGGAGTGGGCGGCCAGAAATAGACCTTGCCGGTGTCCCAGTCCAGGCACCATTCACCTGCCTGATCAACCAGTTCGAGAGCGTTCTCTACTCTAAAGCGAAGACTCGAGTTAAAACCAATTAACGGATCTGACGCATACGGACACGTCGTATGGATGATCCGGTTGTTATAGTCTATAGACTTGATGGAGGTTATGTCGCTACCCCAGCCGCCGGCTGGGCCGCACATGAAATAGACCTCAGCCTGTGTTGGCTTGGCCAACTGCTGGCTGAACAGACCACTCGAATAGATGAAGCCGTCCGTGCCCGAGAGACCTCCCATCCATGACCATCCGCCGTACAACGGATTTGCTGAGTTGTAGTTCGGTGTGCGGGACCGTATTTGCAACTGACCATCCATGAAAAGCTGCCTGAACTTCCATGCCCCTCCGCTTGCTCCCGGTGCTGTAGCCTGCATGATGCTGCCCTGATACGTCGTCCAGCCGGTGATCTTCTTACCCCCGATTATGATCGGAGCCTCACCGGGATAGGCGCACCACGTGACAGGAAAACCCTGCACACCGCTGTCCTGTTCGCTAAGAACCAGCGTCTGGCTCAGGAAGTACTTGCCGCCGCGGACCATTACCTTGACCGGCGCGTCCAGTCCGCCTTGAGCCTGCTTGAATGCGCGCACGGCATTCTGTGCCCTGGCCAAGGTGGCAAACGGTCCGTCGGTGTTCTCTGCGTTAGGAGCGTCCAGCCTCCCCGACCAGGAATCGCTGCCGTTGGTTGCAACATAGAAAACCGTCTCGGACGCTCCAGGCGCGGCATTGTAGTAGTGTATGTCGCCCGAATCTCTAACCTTGAGCAAACACCTTATCTCCGATCCGACCTTCTCACAGGAACTGATGCCTGTGACAGACACATAGACGCTGTCTAAGGGTCGCATCACGCCGCCTGGCGTCTCGACCGTAACATCCGCACCGGTCCCATCAGTTATCTTAAATCGAGACGTATTGACCGGATCGCGGGTTGCCGTGCCCCAGACCTTCACCAGCAGGCCGATGTTGTTCAATCCCGTGCCGCCGGTGACACCCTGTTGGGCTCCACCGCCGGCCCCTCCCAGCGAGCGGTTGTTCATCCCGACCGGCTCAAAGTCGGTTGCCGCGCCGGTGATGTTGACCGAAACCGGGTCGATGAAGCGTTCAGCGGTGGCGGCATCGGTCTTAATGATTCCTATAATGCTCGCCCTCTTACCGACGGAGAGCTGAGTGGGGCCGCCATCAACTCTGATGCCGCTCGAACGATCTGCAGACTGAACGTAGAACGAGTTCGGGAAGCTATCCGCCGTCACTATTACCGAGTCGCATTGTACCACCGTGTCGTCAGCCCAACCCTTCATCTCACCTATTGCGCCAGATTGAGGCTGGCCGACTACCACATAATCTGCACGGACAATCTGGCTCGGCGTGGAGCCCGTCATGAACGCCCTTGCCTTGATAGTCATATCGTGGTCCACCGGGATAGGAGATGTGTACTGCGCGCTGGTCTCTACGGGATCGCTCCCATCAGTGGTGTACCGAACGGTCGCGCCGGGCGTCGCTGAGTAGATAACAACGTTTTGCTGACCGATGTACAACCCCCCGGCAGGAAAGAACGTCGGAGCCGCCAGGTTCGCGCTGTAGTCAACGTGGAAATCCAACCCGCTCAAGCAGCCCTCGAAGTAATCGTCTTCTTCATAAAAGTAAAGGAACAGCCGGTCTCCCTTCTTTATATTAATGTTGCTCAGTTGCGCTGAGTCCGCGCCCATTATGTTCGCGAAGGTGTAGGGATTAGAGGATGTGTAGCCCTGTGTCCAGAGCGGCACCTGTTTCCCACGGGCCCAGCCGAGCGGGTCGCCGCCCCACGGCTGATAGCCGTTCGAGGCAACATCAAAACCGATGGTGACCCAGTTGCGCCGGTGCGTCATATCGGCATAACGTCCGGCGGCCCAGACTCCGCCCGACATAGCAGCAGTGCCATCGGCCGGAGCTTCCCAGTGGAAGTAGGGCTGCGAGCGGTATTTCTGAACGGGGGTCCATCCCACTATCTTGCCGACGGGCCAGTCGTATGTCGAGTCCGGTATGACTCCTCCCCCTGTATTCTTGCCGACAAAGCTGTGAAGATACGCGGGCGCGTGCTCGCTGTTAGCCCAGGCGTTGATGTTGTAGAGGCTTGTATCACCTGCGGGATCATACCAGGGCGAACCCGACGTGAACGACACTCCGGCGTCGTAGAAATCGTTGGGCACTCCCCCCCATACACCCGCCCAGGCGTTGTCAGCGCCAAAAACGGCCGTTCCTGTTGGGGTACTGTTCGTCCAGTCGGCGGCGAGGTCCCATATAGTATTCATCGCGTCTACCGTATATTGCGCGCTCTTTATGTCACTCGGGCCGTATCCCGGCTTGTATGCCCTGGCCTTGAGCGTCAGCGAATGATCCACGACCAACGGCGCTATGTATTCCGTACTACTCTCTATGGGGTCGCTGCCGTCGGAAGTGTAGCGAACGGCAGCGCCGGGAGTCACGCACTCGATTGTCACCAACTGAGTCGTAGCATACATGCCGCCATCGGGGCTGAACGTCGGTGTCGCAACCGGAGCCATCCTGTACTCTGCCCATTTGAGCATGCTCGGACTGTATCCAGATTCATACGCTCTGGCCTTAAGCGTCAGATCGCGGTCTACCAGCACAGGCCCGGAGTATACTGTGCCGTTTGTCTCGCTCGGATCGCTGCCGTCAGTGGTGAAGTAGATAGTCGCCCCCGGCGAGGCACAACTGATTGTCACATTCTGTGGCTCGCTGTACGTGCCGCCGTCAGGGAAGAACGTCGGGGTCGGTACCGTAGGCAATACTTCTGTGATCGTAAGATCGAGTCCGTTCAATCCCGGTCCCGTTGCAACATTCGGCGGATCGTTGTTCCAGTAGAAGTAACAAATGATCCTGTCCCCGGTAGCAACCTGCACATTCTGCAGATCGCTCCCGCCTGTGCTCTCGGCAAACGTCCAGGGATCGGTGGAATCAGCGATAATTCCGTTGCCATCGGCGTCGTACCATAATGGCACTTTCCTATGGCCAAAGAAGCTATAGTCCGCGCCTCCGTAGCCGTTAGAAACATAATCGATGAACAGTGATACTCTTGTGCGCCGCGCGGTGATATCCGAATAACGGCCGGCAGTCCAGACGCCTCCGGAGATGCTGACATTCATAGGTTTTGGAGCGTACCAGGCCACAGTGATATTCGCAGCCCATGAAGTAGGATGGGTAACTGCGGCTATTCTGTCTTCCGGCCAATCATAGTAAGTGGCGCCAACCCAGCCGGGAATATTGCCGCCGCCTATGTTTTTGCCCGCCATCGGCTTATATGGAGGGCTGCCATAGCCGGTGCAAGCCCATCCGTCAATGTTATAGAGGCTGTTTGCGCCATCGATCCAGGGGCTTGCTGAAGTAAACGACCTTTCGATATCGAAAATGGTAGTCCCGTTAGCGTGAAGAATAGTCCATGCGTTGTCAGGGCCGAATCTGGCGTTACCCGTGGCGGTGCTGATTGTCCAGTCTGTGGCCAAATCCCAGGTTGTTGCTTGCCCGGCACTGACAGAAAAAGCCAGCAGGCTTACGGCCACCATTAATACGCTTCTAATTGATTTCACAGTTGAAACTTCCGATGGCCGTGGATATTCACGGCCCAGGTGACCGATTCTGATGGCCGTGGATATTCATCCACGGCCCGGGTGTCTCGGACATCCGTCCGTTGTTTATTCTGCATCCTGAACCGCGGAGACGCGGAAGGAGACTGAGATGCGGAATATGATGGGGAGGGATTATGAAATCCCTCCCCATCAGAGGAAAAAATCCCCCCATCAAGAGGCTGAAATTCTGCGTCTCCGTTCCATTCCGCGCTTCCGCGGTTCAGGTAGCGGACAAATATCCGCCGCACACCCGCCGGGGAGGAATCTCCCCGGCGATCGAAGCGCGAGCTAAACCACTGGTTTTCCCATCTACCAACCGGTGACAGCATCCAGGTCGCCATCGGATGGCACGTAGGTGGGATCGCTCGACCAGCAGATTACGTCTATCAACGCGTTCGTAAAGGACGCCTCGCGCTCGTAGAGGCGGAACGAAACCTTGTCGTCGATGACGCCGAACGCCTTCGCTCTGGCAGTGCTCAAATTCTCACTGCTGAACCAACCGAAGGTGTAAGCGGTGAATCCCGCATTCGCTATGTTATTCAGAACTCTCTGAGTGCTGTTCGCACGGGCGTTGTCTTTGTTAACCCACAGCGCGTTGAACCAATCCGCATTGGTTGGGCTGGACTTGCTCAAGTCATTTGGATCTCCATTGACAACCACCCAGTCCGCATCGTTGGCATTCCAGGAGTTCTGGCTCGTCCTCGCCCAGAAGCGCCACGTTCCGTTGAGATCGAAAGGTGCGCCGAACTCGCCCATCTGTGGGATATCATACTGCACCCACCAATCCAACTGTTCAAGCGCACTGGAAGTCACTTGTCTCTTGAAGTAGAAGGCCGCGCCGCTCTTCGTGTTCGGAACAGCAATTGGGTCTTCCACAAAGTTGGGCGACCCGCCGTCCGCACTGCGGCGAACGAAGCTGCTTGCCCTTATCCAGATCTGCTTGCCGCCGAGGTGCGTAGAGTAGGCTATAGCCGGCTTTACTGGCAGGAAGTCAGTGGCGCGAATGAGCCGGAGAACGTTGCCGCTCCCGTCCTTCTCGCAACTGCTAATTCCAGTGACTGTTATGTAGGAATTCTCCGCAACAGGAGGACTCCCGATAACCTTGACATTCACGCCGGAACCGTCGTCGAGCACGAAGTGGTCAGTCTCAACCAGAGTAACTCTGCCGGTCGTCTTAACCGGCGTACCGATGTTGTTCAGTCCGGACCCGCCGTTTACCCCGGCCTGCAGTCCCATCGGGCCTCCGCCCAACGTCTTATTCGTTACTATAAGAGGCCAGACATCCGCCTTGTTGGTGGTATCCGTTACCTCCACGGGCTGGACGTAGCGCTCCGCCGTATCCGTGTCCGTCTTCAGCAGACCACGGATATCAGCCACCGAACCTACTGAGAATCCTCCGGGAATCGGCCCGCTGACCATGATCCCGGCTGAGCGATCCAGGGACTGCACGTACCATCTGTCCGCAAACGAGGCGCTCACGACCACCGAGCTCAGATCCGCAGCTGACATATCAGACAGCGATTTCGCCTCTCCTATGGTCACGCTAGTTGGGATCGCGATTACGTAGTCGGCGCTCTTGATCGTGCTCTCACCTGTCCCAGTGTACGCTATGGCCTTGAGCGTCATGCTGGCGCTGACAAGCACCGCTGACGAGTAGACCGTACCGTGGGTCGGTGACGGATCTGAGCCATCAGTCGTGTAACGTATGGTCGCACCCGGTGTGGAACTGCTCATTGCGACATTCTGTGGCGCAAAGTAAAGTCCGCCATCGGGACTAAACGACGGAGGCGCCGTTAGCGCCGATCCGGTTATAACGAAATCCATTCCGTTGAGACCCTCGGCGAATGCGCTCGGATCAGAATAGAAGTAAGCAGCTATCCTGTCACCTCTGGTAACCTGGAGACCCTGGAACATACCAGCGTCTGGGCCCATAATCTCCGCGAAGGTGTGCTGATCAGCCGCCGTAGCTGTAATCCCGGAACCGTCGTCATACCACAGCGGGACAGTTGTGTTCGGCTTTATCCAGTCCGGACTCACGAACGGATCATAGCCGTTGTCTGCTCTGTCTATCAGAAGCGTGAGCAGGCTTCGTCGACTATCTACATCAAAGTATCGACCCGCAGTCCAGATGCCTCCTGTTACGTTGACCACCATATCGGTAGGCGCCTCCCACTGTACGTAAGAGTTGCCATCTACTATGTAGGTTGCTACCTTTCCATTAGGCCAGTCGTAGGTGTCGTCGGGAATATTTCCTCCGCCCACGTTCTTGCCAAACATAGGCATGTATGGCTGCGACATCCAGCCCGTCTTCGACCATCCATCGATGTTGTAATGGCCGCCAAAGTTGTCCACCCACGGATCGCCTGCAGTGAATTGCTTCGGGATGTCGTAAGGCTGAGTCCCGTTCACGAACAGCGTCCAGCACTTGTTGGCGCCGAACCCGTTTTCTGCAATAGTGAAGTCTCTGGCAAGATCCCAATCGGTACCCAGCGGCTCGATTACATAATTCGCGGTACCGACATCGCTTGCAACCTGTCCTCCGCTGTATGCTCTGGCCTTCAGAGTCAGCGTGTGATCGACAGTAACGGCTCCGCTGTAAGGTGTGCCGTTAGTAGGAGACGGGTCTGTTCCATCTGTAGTGTAGTAGACGGTAGCGCCGCTTACTATAGTACTGATCGTGACCTGCTGCGCCTCGAAGTACTTGCCTCCCGGTGGGAAGAATGTCGGTGTGGCCGCATCGTTGTAGATGGTGAGATCTATACCGCACGTGCCAACGTCTGTCGTGACAGTCTCGTCCCAGTAGCAGTAAGAGATGATTATATCATCCTTATGGACGGGAACGTGCCTTAACCAGCTAAGCGGAGGCCATCCACTCCAGGGCCCGCTGATCATCTCGTCGAGGGTAAACGGATCGTCTCCTGTGGCGACGATGCCATCGCCATACCAGAGTGGCACCAAGACACCTCGGCTCCAGCCCAGTGGATCTCCGCCCCACCACTGATAACCATTCGATGCATGGTCGTGCATAAGGACCCACATAACCCGCCGGGTAGCATGGTCAGGGTATCGGATTGGTATCCAGATCGCGGCGTAGACACTAATGGTCATATCCGCAGGCGCCTTCCAATAAATGTAAGGCTGCGACCGGTATTTGCTGGCCGGATGAGTAGAGCCGGCAACTTTTCCCACGGGCCAGTCGTAGACCACACCGTTGACTGTGCCGGGAATGTTGCCGCCGCCAACGTTCTTGGCAAGCAGAGGCATGTTTGGAACCCCGCTGGACCCAGCCTTCGTCCAAAAATCGATGTTGTAGATACCTGCGCCGACGTTGGCCGTGTATTTCCAGCGGACGGTGTAGGTTGTACCTGCCGCGGGCTCATTGCCCGAGCCGAGCCAATCGACATAGTCGCCTGACTGCTGCCAGTCAACTCCCTTCACGAATACGGTCGTACCCTGTTTCACTTCGAGGATATCGACCACAGGGGTGAAAGTGAGCTGGTCCTGGCCGCCTGCAGTTGTCCCGCGCGTTATATCTCTAGTTGTCTCGACTTCCGTGGTCCCTGTTATATTGTAGGGGTCGGGCCACGGGTCCGACTGCGTGAACGAGTGGGCAAGGTCGTAATAATCTACGCCGCCCCAGAATCCGTTCCACGCGTTATTGGCTCCAAACTGGCAGAGTCCGCTTGGGGTTGTCAGCGTCCAGTCAGTCGCCAGATCCCATACATTTCCTATCGGCTCGGCCTGCGCCGCCGATAAGACGAGAAAGGCCGACATTGCAGCCACAACCACAAGCATTACTTTCGTTACAAACAGTGATCTTCTCATTGAAATTCTCCTTTCGCTCTGAATATTAAATAACGTCCCCGCCCTATAATTGTTACTGAGATTTATTCTCTAGTCATCACCTCCAAGTGTCAAATACCTCTTTATTGCTAGCCCGGATTATGCATCAGCAGTTGCATCGGACTGCTTGTCTGCCGAAGCCTGCTGATGCTCGTGAATAAGTCGGGCTAGGATCTTCCGGCCCGGATCGTCCGGTAGATCCATGTGCTGGACGCACGTCTCGCGCTCACTCAACTCCTTCCGGGACCCATCGGTAGCGATACCTGGGCGGAGGATTGTATTCATGAGGTCCTCCGAGCGCAGGATCGTAGTATATTGGCATCATCTTCGCATGACCGTCCACAAACACCAGGCCGCACTTGGCGTCGTTCCATCCCATCACCATTCCCTGGTATCTGAAGACCTTAGTAGTCATAGGAACAGGCTCATGCCAGGAGTAAGCCATCATCGTGGGCGCAGCCTCCCCAACCAGCACAATCTTAGTAGGCGGGACACATTCACCCACAGTCCGACCGGCAGCGCCATCTATGTGATTGTTCGTGCTGTTAAAGTCGAACTTGTAGGTGCAATTGTAGAAGTAGCTCGTGCCGGCCCACTGATACGTGGTCTTGAACCCATTCTGATCCCACCATGGACTATTTCGATCATTCGGACACCAGAACACTGTCTTTGTTGCCTTATCTTGAAGCAGCCTGTCGGCTCGAAATGAGCCCATGTATTTTACGATCTTGTCTCTGAAGAAAAAGGTGAAAAAGTGGTCATACATCCCACCTGTGGACGGTTGTGTCAAGAACCTGTCGTTATAGTCCGCCGCATAGAGAATCAACCCTGATCCGATCTGCTTGAGGTTGTTTATACACTTAGAAACCTTTGAGGCTTCTTTCGCCTTGGCAAATACCGGAAACAGGATCGCTGCAAGAATCGCGATTATGGCTATAACTACCAGCAGCTCAATTAGCGTAAAACCGCCGTTCC
>JACPPP010000003.1 GCA_016190935.1 Armatimonadota bacterium
ACGGTCGGAAGTAGCTGTGAAACGAACGAAATGACGTGTATATCTTGCCAATATCAACAGGTTCCATCTCAATAATCCCACAGCTATTCTACCCACAGAATTATATCCCTCCCTCAATATGACTCGTCGTTATAATACTAGGCTCCCGTTCACATCAATGCTGGTGTAGCCCGCTCCGTTACTGGCGTATACAGCCATCAGCTTGACAATCGCGCCCGGATCAATGGTTAACGTCTGTCCAGAGTTGACAACGAGGCCGCCAATCACGTATGGCAGCCCATCGTTGACAGGAAGTCTGACATCGCTTACAACTGTCCCGCCGATGAACAACCCGTTCTTTCCGTTGCCTGACCCGCTGTTCCCGCTGAAGATCGTGTTGCCGATGATCGATCCACCCAGATATGCAGCGTATCCGCCGTTGCCGTTGAAAGCATTGCCTGTCACCGTTGGCAATGGACACTCCCACATGTAGAGTCCATCATAGTAGTTGCCACCATTGCTACTGATAGTGCATCCGCTGATGTTCGGCGATTGGCAGTTCGTCAGGTAGATGCCGTAGCCGGAGGTATTGGAGATAGTGCTGTCTGTAATGTCTAGATTTGCCACGCCATCACAGTAGATGGCATTATGGCCTCCGCTCTGGGTAACCGTGCTCCGCGCGACACGCAGGGTCCCACCATTGGTGCAAGTTAGGTTGGTTAGCGCCGGCACCCATTGGCCAATGAACACACGCCCACCGTATGCTATGCTGCAGTAATCAAATACCCCACTCGCACCGCTACCTGTTATACAAATCCTGCCCCAGTCTGCGCGATTAGGAGTCGACGCGGTCCCGTCACCGTTGGTGTCCCCACCAACACTATCGTCCTTGATGCTCGTAAAGTAGATCGGAGACGAAGCCGTGCCCTGCGCAACAAGGCTGCCGTTGACCGTGATGTCCCTGTAACCAGAGGTCACCTTGATCACAACGCCAGGCTCGATGGTTAATTGAGTCCCGGACGGAATGGTCAGGCCGTTGACCACATAGGGACTGCCACTGGCCTTCCACGTGATGTTGGTGGTTATCGTTCCGGGAACTGGCGTGTAGTTGTGGACCCATATTGGCGCGGAGTAGATGTAGTCCTGTTCTGCTCCCAGAGTACCGGTCTGCCGGATTCTCACATATAGAGCCGTCTGGCCCTGGGAGGTCATGGGCAGCGCACGCAGTTCCTGGTAGCTCAGATGAAAGGTACCGGAGAAGTACGTGTCGTTAAGACTGCCCCAACCTTTGACCGGGTTCGACTGCCCGGAACACATCAGATCAATAGAGGCGAAATAGTCCTTCCACGGGTCTGTCTGGTTAGGGTCGAATGCGGTTACCTCAAATGTGAAACCCGAAGCGCCTGCCGGTATGACATCGCCCATCCAGTACCAGCTTGACTCGCCATCCACCTGGCAGCGGAGACGTAGCGAGAAGTCTCTGTCTTCCGATGCGAACACCCTTCTATGTCTCAGCGCGTCCATCACTCCGGCGCGTCCACTTCCTGGGGGTACCCATATCCCTGCGTGCCGGGTAGCGGCCTGGTCTCCGACACCTGATTGGTTGTCGATTCCGATGGACGGCCCGACGTGCCAGCCGGCCTGAAGCGCCGTTCTGAAATACTGTTCCGAGTTTGCGGGATTTGCCCCGCCGGAAACTCCATTGGGGTTCGTCCCGGACGAGTACGGAAACGGAGCCTCTCCGCAGCCTATCTCCGCAAGGCAGAAGATGCTGTCGAGGTCTTCGTCCCAGTTAGCGAAGTTGCTGAGATGTGTTCCCCAGAAGATGTGGTTGAACTGAGCGACCGGCTTGCCGCCGTATCCCGGAGCCATCGCCGCAGATTTCAGCCAGGCATACAATTCCGGCAACGTGTCAGTGTATGGGGTGGGCGGCGTACCACTGACGAATGCTTGAGTATCTGTATACGAGGCAGTCCCGAAGACGTTAATATGGTCCGATGTCGTGCCGCCGCTGAGTGTCCACTCAAATCCCCTGATGGCGATGGGCGCAGGCGGATTCTGGTACGTGTCTGCCGTATAGCCCAGTGCGGTCCACTCCGAGCTATCAATCGCACCGCCGTGGTCGCTGAATCCGATCACATCCAGACCCTCAGCCGAGGCGCTGGTCATCGCATCGGACGGGACCTGAGAGAAACAGTGGTCCCAACTGGCTGGCTCATATGGAACGGCTTCGCAGCTAAACAGAGTATGCACGTGGAGATTGGCGCGGTAGATGTCGTACTGCGCACGTGCCGGCCCGAGGACGGCCAGAACAAGTACAGCCACGCACACAACGGTGGCGATCACACACTTCTTATCCGATTCATTTCTCGCTACCGCTGCGCTTCTTTGAGACATGCCTTGCGGATCTTCCATACGGAGTTCACCCCCTTGATGACGGCATGAGAGCGGTACTACAACAAAAGCCCGCTGTCCCTCCTGAACTGCCAAGTCAGCAACTCAGAAACCAGACGGGCTTCCTTTCCACGTCAGCAGTATACCACATTTCGCCACTGGCTGCACGCTCTTGTGATCGAACTTGGCTTCGTTCACAAGATTCAGAGAAAACCGGTCAAAACAGAGACAGTAAGAGGCAGATGTGGTGTTATAGGTGCCAACCTCGACCACGTAATCTCCTGTGGATAACCTCTGGGAACGGCGCGATCTGATCTCAAATCCAGGCGGAAAGTGCCCGAGATACTCCATAAATACGAAAAGCGGAAAACGACCACAGAGATGATTTTCCGCTTCATTGTTGCCAGCCACCACGTCAACAGGCTCCTCTGAAACAGGAACTGATCCCTGTGATAACAAGCCCATCGCCTCTGCTGTTTCACCAATTTCCAGATCCAAAGCCCTTCCTGCAGACCAAATGAGGCGCGGGTGACCTTATTCCTCGCGCTCGGAATGGGCCTTCCGGTCCTCCTGTCGCGCTTCAGGCCAAGAAACCTCGGATAGCAGTCGAATAACAACCCAGATGCGAAGAACGCAACCGATCATGTGTCAGTTACAGGAGCATCGTTTTTAACCGGCGTGAGCAATATACGCCGCATCTTGAGCCATCCTGAGCTTGTCGAAGGATGAGCGTGTCGAAGCACGAAAGGTGCGGCGCTTCGTAGTCGGCACCCTTCGACAGGCTCAGGATGCCT
>JACPPP010000167.1 GCA_016190935.1 Armatimonadota bacterium
CAGTTTAGCACAAAGGAAACTTCCATAACAACACCGGCGCGATAAACCCAAGGAATTCAATATGCATCACAGTCCTCACGCAAAGCGTGCCGCGCTTAGCCCAACTGCCACCGCAAGGTGGCCTCTTTTTCCAAGCGCAGTCTTGGAAAAAGCGTAGATTTTAGATCGTAGATTTGAGATCCAAAATCTGAAATCCCTCTGACCCCTGCTGACCGCTGACAGCTTCCCTCACAGCAACAGCGCGAGATACATCATCAGGAATAGGACACCGTTGTTAATGGCGTGGGCGACGATTGAGGGAACGAGCGAGCGGCGGACCTCGACCAGCAGCGCAAAGACCGCTCCGATGCTGAAGATCGGTAAAAAGCCCGCGGGTAACTGAGGATGCACAACGGCAAACGCCGCCGACGATAGGACTGCTGCAAGGACAACATTAATCCGTGCCCTGAGCGCATTGTATAGGACCCCACGAAAGAATATCTCCTCAAAGAAGGGCGCAAATACTGCGCCGAAGAAGAAAAGCAGTGTAAATATCGTCCGATCACCGGATATGAGCATCGGGATCAGCGGGTGTTCGGGAGTCCTTATCCCTCTGAAAAGAATGCTCGATATTACCATAGCCACTAGCAGAACGGGCAGAAGCGCGCAGTAGCCCGCAATTCCCCAGAGGACGTTTCTTCCGAAATCGCGGGTAGTGAGTCCGATTGCCCCAAGCCCTTTGCCCGTTTTCCTGAGAAGAAGGTAAAGCACCAGAAGAGCGATAAGCCCGCTTAAGGCGCTTCCGCTGAATTCGAGGGCTATCGTGTAAGTGAGCCGTGTCCGAGCAGGCAGCCTGGTCAGGGATGGCCCTAAGGTGAGGCCGAGCACCAGTGAGAGCACCCAAACTGCGCCGACGTAAACGATGAACGATTTGAGCAGAACGACTGCGTCGGCGGGTTCTCTGCCCCCCTGGGCGGGCGTTTCGCGTTCTTCACCGCCTTCGGTTGGAAAGGTTGGTCCTGTAAGCTCCTCTCTGTATCTGCGGAGGAAGATCGCTATGAATCCGACGCCTGCGACCGCAGCGGCGAACAGAACGAATATCAAAATTCCGCCCGCTATGACCGATACGACTGCACGCTCCTGGGCCTCACCGATGACCTCCTCAGCGCGGTCCTCCCTGCCGACGCTCGCGTAAAGCTGCGCTAATGCAAGCGACTCAACAGGGCCAAGCGGCAGTTCTCTGATCCGGGCAGCATACTGTTCGACGTCTTCGGGCTTGACCTGGCCGGTATAGATGTGCTTCCACATCAGGACCTCTCGTTCAAGCCGCATTTGGTCGGCGTGAGCGCGGTCGCGCAGCACCTCTGGAGAATCCAGCCGGTCGATTACCTGAAGTTCTCCAACTCCTCGGAGGGCGTGAAGCGAGATCGCATACCGACGGATTGCCGGAGGGCTGGGCGCTTCGGCTGCGCGCTTATACGTTGTCACGGCCTGCGCCAGCACCTCTTCCCTGTTTACCTGCGCAGGCAAGGCTCCCTGCTTTTGGACGTAGCTGAGGAAGAGGTAAACCTTGATATTCCAGTCTCCAGCAAACAGGCTGGTGGAGTCGGCGGGCCTCTCACCTGCAGCCTTGCCTCGCAATCCGATTGTTGTCAGCAGGAAAAGCCCGACGAGAAGCGCGAGCGCGGCCAATGCGTAGTGGGACCACGGCCTTTCTATCGTCGGTTGATTGCTAAGATCAGATTCCATATTCTCGTCAGCGGCCAGCTATCAGCCTTCGGCAGGGACCGGACATGATAAAGATTGACTAAACAATCGGGTATATGTAGTGCGACATGTTGAAACACGAAACACACGAAGAAGCTCGAAAAACACGAAAGTCTGGGCTGACTCACTTATTCAGCCTTTCGTGGACTTCGCGCTCCTTCGCGGCCTTCGTGTTTCAACATGTCGCAGCATACACACCCGATTGATTTGTCAATGTCCATGATGTCCGCCACCCAGCCCATCACATTGCACCGTCTGCGGAATCTTCATAATCTGAGAAATCTGTGGTTCAACCCTGGTCCGCTGCTGATGGCTGATTGCTGACAGCTTCTTCCGCGCAACCCGTACAATCCGCGCATCCTGAGCTTGTCGAAGGACGCGTTCCAAAAACTCACAACTCACAACTCCCAACTCACAACTCCCAACTCATAACAGAAGGCCCGTTTGCACTCTTACGAGAATCATGCGGATCAGCCAGATTGCGAGGATCGCCAGTATAGGCGAAAAATCCACGTAGGCCTCGCCGACCCGCTGTGGAGGAACCAGCTTCTTGAAAGGACTGGTGACCGGGCGGGTTATCCTGCGAAGCAGCACGACAGCAGGATGATGCTGCGGGATCGACCTGATGTACGACAAAACGACGTCGATGATGATCAGCCACGCCAGTATCTCCAGTATCCAATCAATCAGCGAGATAAGCGAAAACATCAGAATCTCCTGCACCGTCCCCAACAGGTTTCAATCTAAAATCTAAAATCTGAAATCTGAAATCCCTCTCTGTCTATCCCTGAGAAAGTTCTCGCGAGCGCATTACAGCAGCCTCGACCGCATCAAACAGCGCCGCGCGGAAGGCGTCGCGTTCCAGGGCGGCGATCCCTGCTATCGTGGTCCCGCCGGGGCTCGCCACGGCATCTCTCAGCTCGGCCGGATGTTTCCCAGTCTCTATGACCATCTTCGCGGCCCCAAGCACTGTCTGCGCAGCAAGGAACGCGGCTTGTTCTCTTGCAAGCCCGGCGTGAACACCCGCATCTGCGAGCGCTTCTATGGCGGTGTAGATATAGGCCGGACCGCTTCCTGATAGCCCGGTCACAGCGTCCATCAGCCGCTCAGGAACCTCAATTACCTTGCCTACCGAGCCGAATATAGTCAGCGCTCGCTCCACGTGGGTATCCATCGCGTCCTTGCCGCGGCTGATCGCTGTCGCTCCTTCTCCAACCAGGCAGGGAGTGTTCGGCATAGCTCTAATCACAGGCACGCCCGATCGCAGCTTCGACCCAATCTGCTGGACAGTTACCCCGGCAGCGATTGAGACAACCATTTGCTCCGTCCCGATATAGCCGGATACCTCATCCAACACCTGGGGCACAGCCGCCGGCTTGACTGCTATAATGGTTATGCTCGACGAGCTTGCAGCCTCTACGTTGCCCGCGGTATCTGTCCCGACCTCCCGGCTGAACTTGGCGAGACGTTCTTTGTCGATATCGGCTATGACTATCTCCCTGGCCGAGTATGTTCCGGTATTGATCAACCCGCGACAGAGCGTCTGCCCCATAGCGCCCGTGCCGATTATAGCCAACCGACGAGTTCGTTCTGGCATAGTTCTACACCTGTCGAAAGCTGTCAGCCGTCAGCAGTCAGCCATCAGCAGGGGTTGGGGGATGGGG
>JACPPP010000169.1 GCA_016190935.1 Armatimonadota bacterium
CTACCTGGTCCTCTTCACGCCCCTGATGGCGCTCTTGCTTTCCATGGGCCCGGCAGCCCTGGCCGCGGCGGCGACCCGGCTCGCACCGAGACGCTGGTTCTGGCTCGCAGCCACCGCGGGCGCGATCGCTCTGGTGGCCGCCACTGCGGTGACGCTGCCGGCCTACTACGACGGCCGCGAGCGGACCTGGGACCGGGCCGCCCTGGGCGCCTGGATATCGGCGACCGCCGAGCCCGAGGATGCCCTGGTGATGAACCCGGGCCACGACTGGCCCGTCTACGCCTACCACATCCGCGTGCCTCTGAAATGGGAGAACATGCCCCGCGACCGCCGAGCCACCCGGGACCTGGTCCAGTTCCTCATGGCCCCCGCCATCCACGAGCGGGGTACCATCTGGGTGATCAGCGCCCCCGAGGCGGCCATCTCGGACCCCGACGACGAGCTGCGCCGCTGGCTGGTCCCCCTCGCGCAAAGGTACCCACTGAATGATCTGATCGCCGCCTGCCGCGCTTACGCAGAGGCAACCGGCCGGCGCGTGACCTATGAATACCTGCTTCTGGCGGGTGTGAACGACTCTCCGGCCCACGCCCGAAAGCTCGCCGGGTTGATCAAGGGGTCACTGGCAAACGTCAACCTTATCCCCTACAACACTGTATTCGGGAAGGACTATAAGCGGCCACAGGCCGGGGCCGTGAAGGCTTTCCGATCTGTGCTCCAGGACGCGGGAATTGAGATAACGGAGCGGTTCGAGCGAGGACATGCGGTCAGCGCCGCTTGCGGCCAGCTTTCGGCGGGGGCCGGGTCAGGGGTTGGGTGATGGGTGTTGGGTGATGGGATTCAGGGGCCAAGATTCAGAATGTTGTCACCGAAGTTTCTTTTGTGCTAAACTGCTTCCATAAGCGCTAGTGTAAAATCGCGATGCACGAGGATATAATGCTGCTGCCCTGCTCCCACGAAAAACGGGTGATTGCCCAAATCGAGCCAACGAAAAACCTGCTGACGAATCTGAACATGCTGCACCCGGACGTGTTGACACAACATAACATCCAGCCTGAGGACTATCATGAGGCGCTGGTCTTTCGCTCAGCCATCGAGAGTATGCGAGGCAGGTTCATTGCTTCAAGCACTCCGCAACGGCAGAGCTACGTTGCCGCTGTGCTCGGTGAACTAGCGAGAGAGAACAGAATCGAGAGGTTCGAGACCCAGACGCGTCGTGAGCGCCATGACATCACTGTGCTGATCCGTAGCGCGCTAAAGCGAATGGCAGCAATCGAGGTTAAGGGCGGCGAAGGTAACAGCATTAATATCTCACAACGCCCACTTTGGGCAGACGAGTTTCTCCTGTGGTGTCACCTCGATGGGGCAATCGTAAACCAACCAGAGGCAGGGATTGCCGCGATAGTCTTTAATCGGGTGGTGCCCGAGATGGTACGGCGTGGAAAGCGAGTAGACGCGGTTATGGTGAAGGATGTGCTGTGCGGGTCTCCGGTACGTCCGTGTCCCAAGTACGGGATGTCGCAGCAGTGCAACGATAAGATCGCCCCAGATGTATATCTGCTGCCGCAGCGAATTCCGGTCTACCCAAATGATCCAGAGCCACCAGTTCACACGAGGGACACCCTGGAACTGCCCTTTCTGATCCTCGACCACTACGGAGTGAAGAAGGCAGATTTCGGGAAGCATGTGTATGAGGTCGCTATTCGCTTGGTAAGCGAGAAAGGACCGACTGGCGACCGCGTGATGCGGGTAGTGACGGTTTCTAAAGCCGGCACACTGTTGGCCACTCGAAAGGCAGGCGCATAATGTGCAGGACCCAGCAAGTCATTGATTCGGGCTACAACACTGGAAAATCGACAGTGCTCTGCGAGCCCGAGATCAGGCTTGACTCTCGCCTATGGATCGGGTCATTCAACGGCCGCGAAAGCTCGCTGCACCAGCTCAGCCCGTATGTGGGAAAGCTCAAGTCTGGCATGGTGCGGGTGCTCCTGCGGCTCTACTCCTCCCCTGGGGATGTGGTCCTCGATCCTTTCTGCGGGTCAGGTGTAGTGCCATTGGAATCATTGCTACTGGGGCGGCGCGCGTGGGCCAACGACCTGAGCGTGTACGCATACACCATTACGAGAGGCAAGCTCAGTGCTCCGCCGTCTGTTCATACAGCCTTGGCAAATGCGGTGGAGGTCGCCGATGAGTGCGAAAAGCGCGCGGCTAGCGTAGACTTGTCCTGCGTCCCTGACTGGGTGCAGTCGTTCTTCCACCCCAAAACGCTCTGCGAGATAATCGTCGCCTTCCAGATCCTCTATGAGAGATCAGACTATTTCCTGATGGCCTGCCTTTTAGGGATACTGCACCACGTAAGGCCGGGCTTTCTTTCCTATCCGGCCAGCCATCTAACACCATATCTGAGGAAGTCGAAGTACCCGCCCGCGCAGTTCCCGGACATGTACGGATACCGTGACGTCCGCTCCCGCCTACTCGCAAAGGTTCAACGCGCGTATAGACGTGTAGATACAATCGCCTGGTCGCCATCCGATTGGATGGTTACCTGTGATAACTCGATGGCCCTCAGATTCGCGGACGCGTCGGTAGACTCTATAATCTCAAGCCCGCCGTATTTCGGTGCACTTGACTACGCACGCGACAACCGACTGCGTCTATGGTTCCTGGGAATTACGGACTGGAAGGAATTGGACGAGGCACTGACTGCAAATGATAAGGTCTACTTGCCACAGATGCGGTTGTGTCTTGCTGAGATGAATCGAGTGCTGCGCCCAGGGGCTTGCTGCGTGCTCGTCCTTGGAGATGTCTACCGCAATGGCCGCACACGTAACACTGCAGAGATTATCGCCAAGGAAGCCGAGGATGTCACAAAGGGGCAACTTCGCACTGAGATGATCTATACCGATGAGATACCGGACGACCGTCGTTCGCGTCGGAACACTCGAACCACCAAATACGAGCGCATCCTTGTAATGCAAAAGTCCTCGAAATAGCGCCGAAACGAAATGTTCCAGTTGTCCGGGATCAGGAGACCCCGCACGATCAGCACAATCTGATTGTTACCGGCAGAGGGTCAGCGGATGGATATCCGCCACACCTGGGCCGGGGAGGAATCTCCCCGGGCATCATGTCCGACGGAACAACCTCTAACCTCTAACCTCTAACCTCTAAACCGTCACCTGCCGAATCCGTTCAGCAACAGCTTTGGAACCTCGCTTGGAACACGAGCTACCGGGATTCCTGCCGCTTCGAGCTTTTCGATCTTGGATGCAGCGGTCTCGTCTTCGCCGCCTACCAGTGCTCCGGCGTGCCCCATCCTCTTGCCCGGAGGGGCGGTAAGCCCGGCGATAAATGCGACTACTTTCTTCGTCATCTTTTCCTTGATATACTGCGCGGCGACAACCTCATCCTGACCCCCGATCTCTCCGACGATAACCACCGCATCCGTCTCCGGGTCCGCCTCGAAAAGCGGCAGAAGGCTGGTGAACCGGGAGCCGATTATCGGATCTCCACCTATACCTATGCAGGTGGACTGGCCTATGCCCGCCTCTGTAAGCCCAGATACGATCTCGTAGGTCAGAGTTCCGCTCCTCGATATGACTCCGACCCGGCCGGGCTTGTGGATGTGTCCGGGCATAATCCCTACCTTGCACTTAGTGGGGCTTGTGATGCCGGGACAGTTCGGGCCTATCAGCCTGATCCCGTTTGCGGTGAGCGCCTCATAGGCTGTCAGAGCGTCGAGTGTGGGGATCCCCTCGGTGATGCAGACAACGAGCCTGAGCGGCGCGTCGGCGGCCTCGAGCAGCGCGGACTTCGCAAACTGCGCGGGTACGTAGATTGCGGATGTGTTCGCCCCCGTCGCCTCAACCGCCTCTCTCACGCTATCGAATACCGGCACACCGTGGACCTCCTGCCCTCCCTTGCCGGGCGTCACTCCACCGACTACCTTTGTGCCGTACTCCAGCATCTTCTGGGTATGAAACGAGCCGTCCCTGCCGGTTATACCCTGCACTATCACACGGGTGCTTTCGTCAACTAGTATGCTCATCTCGACTTACCTATCTCCACAACTGTCTTCGCGCCCTCTTCGAGAGAGTCGGCGACCATCATATCCGTGCCTTCGAGCAGAGCGCGTCCCTCTGCCTCATTGGTTCCCGCCATTCTGATAACTATCGGCACACGCACATCAAACTGCTCCCTTGCGGCGAGTATTCCCTTTACGATGTCATCACATCTGGTAATCCCGCCGAAGATGTTCAGGAATATGACCTTCACGCTCTTATCCTCAAGGATCAGCTTGAACCCATCTACGACCTTCTTGGGATCCGAGCTTCCTCCCACGTCGAGGAAGTTCGCCGGTGAACCGCCGAAATGCTTAACTATGTCCATTGTGGCCATCGCAAGCCCCGCGCCGTTTACCATACAGCCTATCTCTCCGTCCAGCCGGACGAAGCTCAGATGGCCGTTCCTGGCCGCGGTCTCCTCCGGGTCTTCCTCTCTAAGCTCAAGGTTCTTCGGCTGACGGAAAAGAGCGTTGTCATCAAGCAGGACCTTTGCATCAAGCGCTATCACTGTTCCGTTTTCATCCACGACAAGCGGGTTGATCTCGATCAGCGAGCAGTCGCGCTCGACGAACATCCTTCCCATCGCTGCCATTATCCGCGCGGCCGCGCCGGCCTGCCCAGCGTCGGGGAAGAGTTTTCTCGCAAAAGGAAGGCACTCCTCTTCTTTCAGCGCCCCGAGCGAACTTACGGGCGTCTCAAACCGCAGGATCTTCTCAGGGGAGGTTTTGGCGGTCTGCTCGATCTCCACGCCTCCTTCCGAGCACCCGATGAACACGACTTTTGATGCTCCGCGGTCGATCAGGAGGCTCAGATATACCTCTTTCTTGATGTTGACTGCCGAGGCCACCAGCAGTTTGCGCACGGGAAGGCCCTTTATGGACATAGAAAGAATGGCCTCCGCGGTCGTAGCCACCTGGTCCATCGTCTCGACCAGCTTGATCCCCCCGGCCTTGCCTCTGCCTCCCACGTGCACCTGAGCCTTAAGGACGGCGGGCAGCCCCAGCTTCTCCGCTGCGCGGACCGCCTCCTCCGCTGTGGATACCGCGATGTCACTCGCTGTGGGTATGCCATACTCCCTGAAAAGCTCTTTTGCCTGATACTCGTGTATCTTCATCACAAATCACCTTATCCGCTCGAGAAGTGACGCCAGCAAGAACTGACGGTTCATCCTCCCGATATTATGCACTTTAACTTCTTTGGGACACTGAATCTCGCATTCCCGCTCGTTGGTGCATGCGCCGAACCCGAGCTTGTCCATCTCTCGCACCATGTTGAGAACGCGTGTCCGCCATTCGGCCTTGCCCTGGGGCAGAAGCGACAGGTGCGCCAGCTTCGCCGAGAGGAACAGCATCGGTGACGCATTCTTGCAGGTTGCTACACACGCGCCGCAGCCGATGCACGCGGCAGCGTCCATAGCCAGATCCGCATCGTCCTTGGGGATTGGAACTGCGTTTGCATCCGGCGCGCTGCCCGTGTCAACCGATATATAGCCCCCCGCCGCAATTACCTTGTCGAAAGCCGAACGGTCCACAACCAGGTCCTTTACAACAGGGAACGCCTTTGCTCTAATCGGCTCTATCGTTATTACGTCGTTTTCCCGGAACGCCCGCATATGAAGCTGGCATACGGTGGTCCCATGTTGGCTTCCGTGCGCTCGACCGTTTATCACCATGCAGCACGTGCCGCAGATGCCCTCCCGGCAGTCGTTGTCGAAGGCGATAGGCTCCTCTCCTTCCAGGATCAGACCTTCGTTGACAACATCGAGCATTTCCATAAAGGACGTATCAGCGGAGATATCCGTCACCAGGTGAGGCACGAACCGTCCCTTGGACTTTGCATTTCTCTGCCGCCAGACCATGAGCACGAAGTTCATCTTACTTATAGCTCCTCTGCGCCAGCTTGATGTTTTCGAACTGGAGGGTTTCCTTGTGCGGGACTGGTTCGCTGTCGACGCCGGTGTACTCCCACGCGGCAGCGTAGCTATAGTTCTCGTCGTCCCTCAGGGCTTCGCCTTCCTCTGTCTGGCTCTCAACCCTGAAATGTCCTCCGCAGGATTCCTTCCGGTGGAGCGCGTCGCGCACCATCAGTTCCGCCAGCTCCAGAAAATCGGCCACGCGCCCGGCCCTCTCCAGGTTCTGGTTAAACTCTCCGGGCGCGCCCGCTACCGTCACATTCTTCCAGAACTCCTCTCGAATCTCAGGTATCTTCCTGAGCGCAAGCCGCAGACCGGCCTCATCGCGGCTCATCCCGCAGTAATCCCACATAAGCATGCCGAGTTCCCGGTGGAAATCGGCCACTGTTCTCTTGCCGTTTATCGCCAGCAGCCTGCTCGTCTTCTCTTCCGCCTCCGCCGCAGCCCCCTTAAACGCGGAAAGGGAAGTATCGACTTTGCCAAACTCGTTTCCGGCAAAGTAGCCGCCTACGGTGTAGGGGATGACAAAATAACCGTCCGCCAGCCCCTGCATAAGAGCGCTCGCTCCCAGTCTGTTTGCTCCGTGGTCGGAGAAGTTAGCCTCCCCCAGGACGAAAAGGCCGGGGACGGCGCTCATCAGATGATAGTCCACCCACAGCCCTCCCATCGTATAATGCGGGGCCGGATAGATGCGCATAGGGACATTGTAAGGATCCTCAGCGGTGATACGCTCGTACATCTGGAAGAGGTTCCCGTAGTTGTCCTCTATATTTTCGACGCCGTTTCGGGCTATCGCATCGCGGAAGTCGAGGTAGACCGCAAACCCTGACCCCCCGACGCCTCTTCCGGCGTCACACTGTTCCTTTGCGTTCCTCGAAGCTACGTCTCTCGGCACGAGGTTGCCGAAGCTCGGATACTTCTCCTCGAGGTAGTAACATCTCTTGTCTTCGGGGATCTGCGATGGTTCGCGCTTGTCTGCCGGGTCTTTGGGGACCCACACGCGGCCATCGTTCCGCAGGCTCTCACTCATCAGCGTAAGCTTGCTCTGGCAGTGTCCGGAGACGGGAATGCAGGTCGGGTGGATTTGGGTAAAGCAGGGGTTTGCGAAGTACGCTCCTCTCTTATGTGCCCTCCATATCGCCGATGCGTTGCTGCTCATAGCGTTGGTGGAGAGGTAGAAAACATTGGAATACCCGCCGGTCGCCAGGACTACCGCGTCGGCCGAATAGCTCTCAAGCTGACCTGTGATCAGGTTTCGGACTATGATTCCTCTGGCCCTGCCGTCCACCAGCACGATGTCGAGCATCTCCCTGCGCGGGAACAGCTTTACTCTGCCTTCGTGGACCTGGCGCATCATGGCGCTGTAGGCCCCAAGCAGAAGCTGCTGGCCCGTCTGGCCTCTGGCATAAAACGTCCTCGAGACCTGCGCTCCACCGAAGGAACGGGTGACGAGCGTCCCGCCATAGTCGCGGGCGAAGGGAACTCCCTGGGCAGCGCAGTGGTCTATGATGTTCACGCTGAGTTGGGCCAGGCGGAAGACGTTTCCTTCTCTTGAGCGGTAATCTCCTCCCTTGACGGTGTCGTAGAACAGGCGGAAGATGCTGTCGCCGTCGTTGGCGTAATTCTTTGCGGCGTTTATCCCGCCCTGGGCGGCAATGCTGTGTGCTCTGCGCGGGCTGTCCTGGAGACAGAAGGTGAGGACGTTGTAGCCAAGTTCTGCAAGAGATGCGGAGGCGGACGCGCCGGCAAGCCCGGTGCCCACGCAGATGACAGTGTATTTGCGCTTGTTCGCCGGGTTTACCAGCTTAAGCTCGCTCCGGCATCTATCCCACTTCTGATCCAGAGGGCCGGAAGGTATTCTTGCATCCAGTGCCATTATCTTGCGAATCCTCCACCGAGGGCTAAGAGTAAGAAAAGGGGTATTGAAGCAAACGCCACCGTCAAGGCAACCGCGCCTATTCTGCCGACGATGATGACAAATCTATCATACATGGGGTGCATCAGGCCAAGGCTTTGAAACGTGCTGCTGATTCCGTGGAAAAGGTGAAGCCCCAGCGCAAGGACTCCGAAAACATAGCAGGCGACTATCCAGGGCTGGCTCAAGATCGCGCTGATCATGTTGAATTCGCCGGCGCTCTCGTCTCCGGTCCTTACGGTCCAGATGTGAAAAACGATGAAAGCGAGGATAATGAGACCGGTGTAGATCATGGTAGACGAAGCTACAGTCCTGCCGCCGGCGGATTTCACCATAGAGTAGTTCACCGGCCTCGCCCTCCAGTTTTGCAATGTCAGGACTACGGCAAAAGTTATGTGGATCGCGAACATCGCGAACAGGCCTGCCTCTATAACCGGCAGGAAGGGTAGTTCGTGGAGATGATGTGCGTACTTGTCGAACCGTTCGGCGCCTTTATAGACGTAGGCATTGCCGTATAGATGCCCGAACAGAAACCCAAGTGATCCAAGGCCCGTCAGGGCCATAATACATTTTCTTCCAATGGATGACCGAATCAGGGTCACTAATAATAGCTTCACCTATCCCTCCGAGAAAAGCGGTCAGCAGTCAGCCTGCGGCAGGGGTTGGGTGACGGGGGTTGGGGGTTAGTAGGGTCATGGGTCATGGGGAGGCCCTCTGTTACCTGTTACCTGTTACCTACCACCTATCACCTATCACCTACCAACTATCGCTTGTTACCTTCCGCGCAATCCGTACATTCCGCGCATCCTGAGCTTGTCGAAGGACGCGTTTCAGGAGGCCCAAGAAACAGCCTCACGCGTAAACAGCCTGTCTGTTAGCTGTGGACTTTCTGACGTTCTTTTGTGATTTCTTATGGGCCTTCTGCTGCCAGATCAGGCCATAGTCCCTCACCTGTGCCCGTTTGCGTTCCGGCAGGTTCTTGACTATATCCCTGGCCGCATCGTGGCCAAGATGCAGAGCTTTGAGATTCAGTTCGATGAAGTCCTTCTTGACAGTCGTCTTAAGAGCGGACTCGAGCGACTTCAGCGTGACGAGATTGGTAAACCCGCAGAGCGCTCCCAGAGCGATGATGTTGGTGACCATCTTGTTGCCGCATTCCTCGACTGCCATTTTGGTCATCGGTATCTCGATGGCCCTGCTCGTGGGAACGACTCCGACGTTTGTGGAATCTACAATGAGAGCCCCGTGGTCGACCAGCGCGCCGTAGTAGGCGTCACAAGCTTTCTGGCTCAGGGCTATCAGTATGTCGAACGTCCTGCACTGGAGGTCGTCCACCTCGCCCTTGCTCATAACTACTTCAGAGCGGCTCGCGCCGCCCCTGGCTTCGGGTCCGTAGGAGTTGGTCTGCACGACGTTCAGTCCGTCATATATCCCCGCCGCCTCAGCGAGTATTCGTCCGGCAAGGAGCAGCCCCTGCCCTCCGGTTCCGCTCAGGCGCACAGCGACCTTCGTCGAAACTTCCAAATCCGGCATCTGATGCTTCATCACTTTCTCCCAATTGCTTCCTGCATCATCTGTTCATAGAGTTCGCAGTATTCAGGGCGCTCCGTGTCGCGATGCAGCACACCGATAACATACGGCTTACCGGTGGCCCTGGCCTTCTCGTAGTCCATAGTCTCGGAAACCATAATGGACTTCTCGCGCATGGCTTTGACCATTTCGACGGCGCCGCCCTCCATATTGATCCTGCCGTAGTACGTGTGGCAGTTGGAGATGATCTCTACCACGGAGAACCCCTTGTGCTCAAGCGCCATCCGTATCATCTGCTCGACGTGCTTGACGTGATAAACGGTAGATCGCGCGACGAACGAGGCTCCGGCGCTTTTTGCAAGTTCACAGGTGTCGAACGGAGGCTCGACGCTTCCGTACACCGCCGTAGTCGCCCTCTTGCCGAGCGGGGTAGTCGGCGAGCACTGCCCGCCGGTCATGCCGTAGATAGCGTTGTTCACTATTATCGCCGTAATGTCTATGTTTCGCCGCGCGGCGTGGATGAAATGATTACCCCCGATGGCAAGCGCGTCGCCGTCACCCATAAAGGTCATGACCTTGAGGTCCGGCCTTGCGAGCTTAACCCCTGTTGCGAAGCTCAGCGCCCGGCCGTGGGTCGTGTGCAGGGTGTTGCAGTCCACATACACCGGAATCCTCCCGGTGCAGCCTATGCCGGCGACCATAACCACTTCATCTTTACTGTAGCCCAGAGATTCGAGCGCCCGTATCGTGCCGCCGAGCACGATGCCGATCCCGCAGCCCGGACACCAAAGGTGCGGGAACTTCTTCTTTACTCTGAGCCACTCATGTACAGCCGGTCTCCTAACCGGATGCTTTGTTGCAACCATAGTCTGTTCAGCCAATGATGTACTCTCCAGTCCGCCTGTTCTTAGCGCGCAAGTCTCGAACCTTGTCCACGATCTGTTCGGCGGTGATGAACGTTGGGTCGAGCACGTTTATGCCGTGAATCTTATCCTGAGCGTTCGAAAGCCTCTCGACTTCCTTTCGAAGCTGCCCTACGTTCATCTCCGGAACGATCACGAGGTTCGCCCTCTCCAGCATATTCTCCACCGGAATCTTGGGGAACGGCCAGACGATCATGGGGCGGAGCATGCCGGCCTTCACGCCGCACTGTCTCAGTATTTTCACGGCCATTCTGGCCGAGCGCGCCACCGACCCGTATGCGAAGATGCAAATCTTTGCATCCTCCATGCAGAACTCTTCGACCATGGTCAGGTCTCTGGAGTTATGGATCTCCTTATTCTTGAACTTCTCCAAGAGGGCGGAAATCTCGGATGGCTTCTCGGTCGGGAATCCGTAAACATCATGGGTGAGGCCGGTCACATGGAACCTGTATCCCTCGCCGAAGTTCGCCATCGGCGATACACCCGTAATGGAATCCTGATAATGCTGGTACCACTCGGGGGGCACCGTCGGCTTGATCCGGTCCACCACCTCCACTTCGTCCTGGCTCGGAAGGACCACCTTCTCGCGCATGTGGCCGACGATTTCATCCGAAAGCAAAACTACGGGAACCCGGTATTTCTCGGAGATATTGAAGGCCTTGACTGTGAGGGTAAAGCATTCGAGGACGGAACTCGGCACCAGGGCAACCGATGGGTAGTCGCCGTGAGACCCGTATTTGGCCTGCATTACATCTGCCTGAGAAGTCTTTGTGGGCAGTCCGGTGCTCGGGCCGCCTCGCATAACGTCGATGACAACGCAGGGTACTTCAGCCATCGCGGCGAAGCCTACGTGTTCCTGCATAAGGGAGAAGCCGGGCCCGCTTGTGGCGGTAAAAGATTTAAGCCCTGTAAGCGAAGCGCCGATTACGGCTCCGAGGCTTGCCATCTCATCTTCCATCTGGATGAACTTTCCTCCCACCAGAGGGAGTTCTCTTGCCATAACTTCGGCGATCTCGCTAGAAGGTGTTATCGGGTATCCTGCATAGAAGCGCGCTCCGGCGGCAAGCGCACCGTAAGCAACCGCCTCATTTCCTGATAGAAGTACCGGTTCGCCGGTTTTCACTGTGCTCAAGCGTCATACCTCCGGCTTTTCGCCATTCTCTTCTTTTTCGGTGACGTCGATAGCGAAGTCAGGACAGTGCAACACGCACAACATGCACCCTATGCATTTTTCCGGGAAAGTTGCTTCGGGGTTGCCGAACGTGTCGCTGGTCAGGACAGCTTTCGGACAGAAAGCGACGCAGAGTCCACACTGCTTACACCATGCGTCGTAGATGCTAATATCGTAGCTGCCGGCCCTGCTCTGCGCTTTTCTCTCCATGGCGCGTTCCGCGCCCTCATTCTGTGGGGTTTCAGGCGCTTTCGCTGGGTCAGCCTTGACAGGTGCCATAGATGACTCCATATTTGGATCTGTTAGATCATCTTTTTGCCGTCGCCCCGCCAGGCGTTCTCTTGGGCGGGAGAATCCGCGGTTTAAGGGTACGTGACGAGGCGCTTAAAATCGGTCACACATCTAGTATGAACCTCAAACCCATTTTTGTCAATAGCCAGGCATCTCGAATTATTTACTCGTTCCTCGTGAATAATTCGGGTTAGAGTTGAAATCAACCTCTGGTTGCGCTGCCGCGCACCTCTGGGCCCTCCACGAGGGCACGCACAAACTCTCTCGCATCGAAATCTTCGAGCTCTTCCATCCGCTCGCCGGTTCCGATGAGTTTGATGGGAACTCCAAGCTCGTCCTTTATTGTGATTACGATGCCGCCCTTCGACGTGCCATCGAGTTTCGCAAGGGCTATCGCCGTGACATTTACCGCAGCAAGGAACTCTTTGGCCTGATTGATGGCGTTCTGGCCGGTAGTTGCGTCCAAAACCAGGATCGTTTCATCCGTCGGATGTCCGAGAGCCCGCTCAACCACCCGGCCCATCTTCTTCAGCTCCTCCATAAGATTCGTTCTTGTGTGGAGCCGACCAGCCGTATCCGCAATAATGTAGTCTGCGCCCCTGGACTTTCCGGCCTGCAGCGCGTCGAAGAGGACGGCGGAAGGATCGGCCCCGGGCTGGTGCCTTACAATGTCCACCCCGACCCGCGAGGCCCATATTTCTAGCTGATCTATCGCTGCGGCCCGAAAAGTATCGGCAGCCGCAAGCAGCGCCTTCTTGCCTTGTTTCTTGAACCGATATGCGAGCTTGGCTATGGTAGTAGTTTTCCCAACACCATTTACTCCGACCACGAGGTAGACAGTGGGAGGCTCCGGTGCGGTGGCCAGGCGAGCGTTGGCATCGGCTTCGAGTATATCTATCAGCGATTGCTCCAGCCTGTCCCTGACGTGTGAGACCTCACTCAAGTGCTCGCGCCGCGCAGCCTGGCGCAGTTCGTCCACGACCCTGGTGGTTGTGTGTATGCTGATGTCGGCCTGCACCAGGATTTCTTCGAGATCATCGAAGAGTTCATCATCGACCGCCCGTCGGCCCGTAAGCAACTGATCTACTTTTTGAAATATTCCTCTGAAAACTCTCATCCGGCTCTCCACATAAAAAGAAGCAGCCCACAAAGGGCCGCTTATCCACATAAGATTATACCAAAATTCCTGTAAGGATTCAGGGTGGAGTTGGAGTTATACTTAAGCTCCAGACTATCGGAACCGCGAAGTACGGAAATGCCTTACCTCTTGCCGGCTTGAATCATTCTATACACCAACCCACCCGGCTTGCACGGGGCCGAAATGTCCTGGCCGAGAACAGCGGCTGGGGCGCCCCAGAGGCACATGATCATATAGTAATCCGTGCCCAGCCCCGGGCTTCCGGTTTCTGCGTTCAAGGCCTGTCGTCCATCCCAGGTGTAGGCAAACCTGCACGAGTAGACTTCCTGACATTTTCTAAGAAGATCCAGCCCGAACTCCCTCTGTCCTTCATACATGTAGGCCATGGCAAGATAGTAGACGGTGAAATTTACATAGTTGTAAGTTCCGTATCCGCCTATGTCTTTGATGGCTGTGCCTTCGGGGCTCACATAGTTGGGAGGGATGCCCAAGTCGCCCACTGTGCAGCCTTTGTCCTTGATCGTCTGCAGCACTGTGGCGACGCGATCTTCCGGGAATGCTCCCGCCAAACCATGCGAACGGGCAAAATACTGGCCGTCCAACTGGATGGTGAATATCGCATCTCTGCGCCGGCCTGTCTCAGGTTCGTGATAACAGAGGTAGTAGCTGCCATTCCATAGATACTGCTCGAGAGCATCGGCCCCGGCCTTGAGCACCGCATCGAGATTCTTTGCATATTCCACATCTCTCATCTTCTCAGCCCACCGGCGCATCATCCTCGCCTGTGCCATGCGGAGACCACCTGCGTGTGAGACATAGCCGTAATATGGCAGGTCCTCGAACCATTCCGTATCCTCCGGGCCTTCACCGGTGTCGGTATTCTGTGTAGGCATAGCAGCGATCTGCGAGAGTCCGTAGTTGGGCCGCAGGTTCATCGTCCATTCCATATTCCGTTTGGCCGAGTCATAGAACTCTTTGAAGAACTTGTCATCTTGTGTCACCAGATAGTAGCGGTCAAGCCTTATCATATGATTAGGGCCATTAGTCACAGACTGCCAGCCCCGACCAGGTTCCACTAACTCCCAGTAACCTGTGCCACAGGCTATTCCGTCAGCAAACCTGGCACAACAGCCGCCAAGATTCCACGGCGGGCGTCCGTCCGGGAATTGGTAAGCCTTTACTGCTCGTAAAGTCGAGCGTTCCAACTCTGGGAATAAATACACCAGTGGAAGAGTCCCGACAGCGCTGTTTGGAGACGTGTCCATCTGAGAGCAGCCTCGTGGGGACTCATTGAGCGCGTAGATGCCGTCTTCCGGCTTGCACCAATCGCCGATAGGAGGTTTGGCCTGAGCCCAGATGCCAGTCCTTGTTATCATATGCAGGTTGTTTATCAGGGAATCTGCCAGCCAACCAGGCAGCTCGGGCGAGTTATAAACCTCCTCCTGCCACCGAATAATACGCTTGAGCAGTTTCTGGTGGTCCTTCACTAGACGCTTTGCTACAGCCACAGCATCAGGATAGTACTTTGCGTACATATGGGTGTAGCTGTTTCCGCCAGTGTCGGGCCGTCCCCCTCCATTCCACTCCGGTGCATACCATGCAAGCACATATCGGACTACCTTCTCCTCCCTCGGCTTCAGGTCGAAGTCCACAGCAAGAGAAGCGCCACCAGTCTCTGGCGCGGTATTGGGAAGTCTATTCTGGATACTACTCCACTTCCTGCCGTCCGTGCCGAGTTCCCCTCCCGTTCTGATCTTGTCGTCGCCTATCACTGCCAGCACATAGCTCATCTTCCAGTTGAGGTCGTTAACCCACACTCCTGCAGGAGTTCCCGACAGCGCCTTGCGCACTATGTTGTGCGATGGGAGATTGGGACGGCTCGGATTCGGGGCGCCAACCCATACCGGCCCCTTCCGGTCCCGTTTAGTCTTGTGCGAGTCAAATCCGGGAAAGCTGAAAGCAATTGTGCCCGTATGCCTGGATTGTGTATGATTTCTCAGACGCACCTCGAAAACCGCGCCGGGAATATTCGAGTCAGCCACGTCTCCAGGGATGAAAGGCGCCCAAGCACGGAGTCCTACCGAGACCGGGGCATCCGTCTGATACTCCAGATCAGCAATAGGATAGTGCCCCCAATAGTCTATCGACCGCGCCTTCTCCACCCCTTCGAGCGCCAGATCCGGGCCGAATTCCGAAGGCTCGCGGCCTGTCCCAATGTAGTTCTTGGTCTGACCTGTTGTTAGGACCCACGTTCTGCCGCCAACGCTTATGCCCAGGATAGGAGTGTTGATCGGGCCGCCCCGAGGCGTCAGGTGATTAAAGATCGAGCTAAGACCCAGAGTGCCTGCCGTCTCCAGGTCCAAACAACCCGTGGCAACGCCACCGAGGGGCATTCCAGACGGAGGACGAGGATCACCCCTGTAGATGATGCCCGTTACCGGTCTGGTATAACCCACCGCGTTGAACTCTGACCATTTCGCCGCAGGCAGTCCGGCAGGAAACAGTGTCGCGCCCACGGCGTGGCTGCTGACGCAGACTCCGCCCACCAAAACGACAACGACCGCTCGTAAGAACTGCTTTCCAAAAATATTTCGTAGTCTAAGAATCCTCATTTTCATCATTTCCTTTCCTTAGGCGCCTCAGTTTATGACTGCCGTGTTATGCTGAAGTCAATTCCATTGAGGCCAGCCAATGTTGCGGACGGATCCCAATAAAATCCGACGCAGATCCTGTCGCCTTGCGACACCGAGATGTTGCGTAATTTGGAAGCGTCAGATCCCAGTATCTCCGCAAAAGTCGCAGGATTGCTCGAATCACAGTTATCTTCCCAGAGAGGAACTACGAAATCGGCAAAGATGACTTCATCGGCCGCACCAATACCATTTGAAGCCCTGTCTATCCAAAGCCGGACTCGCGTCCGCCGTTTGTCGGTGTCCCAATACTGCCCTGACTTCCATCTCGCAGTCCAGACTCCGCCCGAAACGCTGACCGTCATAGGCTCCGGCGCGGTCCAGACGGCTGCGGTCATCACTTCCTTACCTTTTTTCGCATCCGGGCAGGTGGCCGCCGCTACCCTGCCTAACGGCCAATCATATTCAGTTCGGTCTATATTCCCCGGAATGTTGCCGCCGCCAACGTTCTTGCCCATCATCGGCATTCGAGTTGTCGGTGAATCGCCAAGCCACCACCCTTCAATGCCGAATGCGCCGCTCCATCGGTTTGAATGAGTAAAGCGCATGGCTCTGTTGAATGCTCTCCAACTCCAGTCGGGGTTGAACCCCACGGAATAAACACCCCATGCGCTGTCCGGGCCGAAGGGTATCCCGCTCAGAGTCTTTCCTTCTAGGCTCCAATCGGCCGCCATGTCCCACTTTTGGACAGCCTGGGCCGGCGCCGGGCCAATCACGACGGCCAGAACTATGGCTGCTTTCACCATGAGTCGCAGTCTTTGCCTCATATTCTAATGCTCCTTTCTGAATCGGTATCAATCAAACGCACTGACTAACCTCCATCTGATTACGGGAAATACGGAAAGTGATTTCCCGATGGACTTACCTTAACGACATAGTTGCCCCGCCAGTGGACTGTGAAAGTCTCAGGGTGCCGGGTCTTCACGCGTTCCTTTGTGACACGCTCCTTAACCGGGAAACTAACTTCGATTATATCCCCCTTTGCCACACTGCCAAGAGCCACGTATTGGCCCGCCTTGTCAAGATGGTCCTCCGCGCTGATTTCCCTGCCGGCGACGGTAAAGGACATCTCCTTAGGCTTCAGACAGGTTGGCACACGCACGAATACCCTGGCATCCCGCCGGAGTTTGATTTCCGACTGGCCTGAGACCGGGAGTCTTGTTTTCATCTCTACGTGAGGTGAGGCGCGGTTTATGAAGTAATTTATCCTTACCTGACCGTTCGTAGAATGAATCGCGTCGCGCCAGCCGGAGTAGAGGCCACGAACGCCCGCATAATGGCAGCAGGCCGCGAGATCCAACTCCAGGTTCCCTTGCTCATTGGTCCGAACCAGATCCTCCGGAATATGGCTCGCAGGCCAGGCGCCGTCGAACCTCCGAGCCGTGCCCAACTGCTCCTCCACGTCGCCTTTATACTGTCTTGCAAGGAACTCCAGCAATCTCGGTGTAATCAAGATTTGCGAGCGTGCGATTGTGTTAACAGTCATTGCCTCCACATCGTCGTGCAGGTTGACCCAGTGGCGAAAATCAGGAGCCAAGTCGGCGCATGAGGCCATTGCCTCCGCCAGTTCTATCATATCCGCTGTGCAGCAGGTCTCGGTATCGTCACTCAGCAGTCCAAGCCCTATTCGTTCAGGACCCCAGCCAACAAGACTGGCGCGGCCCGGATTGTCTTTAGAGAACATCCATTTGTAAATCTGCCCAACACGGTTTAGGTATCGCCTGGACTCTTCGAGTCGGCCGTGCGCAGCCAGGTAGCGCGAAAGCTTGACGACACCTATGAGCGTTGCTGTCTTCGAGTGGTAGTGCCCGACAAATGAACCCTCTGACCCAAACCGGAAATAGCTCTTCACGTTCTCACTCTCAACTATATCTCCCTGATGGCCGCCCATCTCACAGTTGGCAAAGCAGATGGCCAGATCAAGCGCCTTGCGGTCATCAGTCAGTTCAACATACATCATCAAAGGTTCGATGGCCACGCCGGCGCGATTGTAGCAAAAGTAGCTGTCGGGGTAAGGCTTGCCTGGTTTGTCGTTCTCAAAGTCGTCGCTGGGCCACCCTGCATAAGCTCCCCAGGTTGGGTCCTCGCCCCGAATAGTTGCGAAGCGATCCAGACCTCGGATCATACGGTCGATCCGAGGTCTCAGAAGGCTCCTGTCTTTTGCCGAGACCTCATACCAGCGTACCAGCGCCCGGAGGGTCTGGCCCTGGTCCCAGGTGTGATAACGATAAATACCCTTTTCGGTGTCCGAGAGGTCCGGTATGTATACCAGCCCGGTCTCGGGATGAAGCAGAGACAGGAGGAACTTGCGCTGGCCCTGCTCGACTTCCAGTCCGGTTGTCTTGTCCCCGGTCATTTCGCGAAGCCACGTCCAGGCCAAGACCGCGCGGGCAGTGCAATCACCCAGATCCCATTGCGCGTGAGCTCTCTTTGCCTTGGGCCAAAGCTTGCTGTCGAAGACAGCCCTGTAGTAGCCTTCGGGGCCTGGTATGCGTCTAGGAGCCTGCGACATGAATCCTTCGAGAGCTCGCCGAGCCCGCGCTGTGAGATCAAGCGGCTGCATGAACTCCTTCAAATCCACATCGAAACGTTGTGCGTCAGCTTTCTCCTCCGCATTCCGAAGATCTGTAGCTGCCAGCTTCAGCACTCCGGTCACCAACAGAAGAGATGTCAGAGCAACGATCGTTCGAATGATACTAGCGTTTCTCATGGTTCGCACCTCTGGAACTCCGAGTTACCCTGCAGTCTTGAGACCCGGTTCCGGCCTTTAGTCGCCAGCCGGTAAGTCTTCCCTCGTTGGGTGTCAAACTCGGTCACGCCATCCTTGTAGGAACTTTGAACCTCTCTGCCATTCTGCGTAACCACCAGCTCCCCTGCGGGATTAAATGATTTCACCCGGCATCGTTCACCCCACAGAGACTTGAGCGTTGCCTCGACGAGTCGCCTGTCTTTCCAACTCATGCCAACTTCAAACCCGCCCCTGCTTCGGAAGCCTCTGATCTGTCCATCGCCCAGTTCCTTGGGTAGCGCAGGAAGCAGGCGCAGCAGACCTCGACGGTCCTGGAAGAACAGTTCACTGACGGCCCCTACTGCCGCGATGTTCGACTCGATCTGCCACAGCCTCTTCTCCTTGAAGAGCTCGTAACTCGGCGAGCCTGGGCGCCAGCCGCAGAGACTGGAAAAAAGGTTCTGCATAATATGGTCAGCGATGTAGAGGTTGATCTGCTTTATGGCCTCCTCCGGCTCGTAAAGCCGGGCGTGAAGCTGGGCATCCCAGACCATGGAGAACGCCATTCCGCTGTTCATCCCTGCGGCATGCCGCTTAGCCAGGGCTTTGCGCGCGCCCTCAAGGTATTCAGGTGTGTCCTCAAGCGTGATACGATCACCAGAACACAAGCCGATCAAATGGGAACGGTGCCTATGGCCTGGGTCTGCTTCCGGATACTCCTCCGTCCACTCAAGAAGCCGGCCGTCCGGGGCCAGCACCGGCATCGGCACCCTTTGGAGTATCTCAGACCAGACCTTGCGCTTGTCCGCGTCCACGTTCAGTGCCTTGCTAGAGGTTATGGCGTTCGAGAATACCTCATGTATAAGCTCCAGATCCCAGGTAGCCGCTGTAGCAAGCACATTGAAGCTTGCCCACCAGCGGCCCGAAAAGACTTTGGATTTGCGTCCGGCAATGGCCATCTCAGGAGAACAGCTCGGACAGGGAACCAACCGGCCTCCCTTCGTCTCTAACAGGTTATCCTCGTAGAATAAGGCAATCTCCTTGAGGAATGGATACATCTTGTTCTTCAGGAAATCAAGATCGTGAGTGTATTCCCAGTGGCGCCAGAGAAGCTGGGCTATCCAGGCTGCAGCGCCGGTTGCGAACATACAGTTGCCGTCTGGTCCGCCGATGTCTCTCAGCCCACAGACAATGTTGAAGAACACGCCCCGGCACCCGTAGCGGTCCATCGCGGCAATTCGCGCCTTAGGCATCATACTAATAACCCAGTCAGCAAGCGGCTCTTTCAGATCGGAGAGATTCACCATGCTGAGCGGCCAATAGGACATCTCAGCGTTCAGGTCGAAGTGAAGGTCACAATCCCAGGCAGGTCGGCGGTCCTGGTTCCAGATGCCCTGAAGCGTTATTGGACATTTCGGCGGCTCTCCAGCGGGCGCCGGCCGACCACTTGTGATTGCCAGGTAACGGCCGATGTTGAATAGTTGTTCGACCAAAAGCGCTGAGGCAGCCCCGGTCTTGTGAGCTTGTTCAACTAACTCATCGGTGGGAATCGGCTCCTGGGCTTTGCCCAGCGATAGCTCCGACCTGCGATAATACCGCTGATGATCCTTTATATGCTCCCTTCGCAGCCTCCCGTAGTCTGTTGGGGTAGCATTAAGCCTCCTGCGACACCATCCCGCAGGATCATCTCTTGACTCATCATCGGTCGCTATACTGAGCAGAAAGATTATCTCATCCGCCCCCTCAAAACGGTTTGAGACTCCCGCAGGTTCGGTTGAGCGAGGCTCACCCCAAGCGTGAAGTAGGAATGTGTTGGGCGGGTCCTTAGCTGGCATCTTGCCGGGCGGAGGCTGATAGATGCTGCGCCCTACACTGACCCTTCCCCCCTTGTTGATCACCCGAAGTACAGATGCGAATCTTATACCCTCCTCCAACCGCCCTTTCATAACAACTTCTCCAGGAGTCGCGCTCCCTGTCATCACACAGTCTGGATCGAGCAGTCGGGAGAGAGTGATCTCTCCTGTCAGCTTACCTCGCCTGTTTGCCCTCAGCCGTGTTACCAGCACCTGCGCAGACCAAGAAACAAATGACTCCCGATCGTACCTTACACCGTCCACAATGTAAGATGCATTCGCGATCCCGGTATCCAGGTCCAGGCTCCGATAGTAGTCAGTAATCTCGCTGTTTTCATTATGTGCCGGATAAATGCCTAGGTCACCTACTGGAACCATAGGGTTAATGCCGGCAGACTCAAGGTCGAGCTTTAATCCCTGGGCTGCCGCCTGGGTCAGGCATTTCATCAGCATCAAGTCTTGGGCCTCGTCCCATTTGTCCTCAGCACAAAGCCGACGGAACTCAGGCATAAGAGATGCGGTGTTGTATTTGCGATAAGAGTAGTACTTTCGCCATAGACGGTCGTGGTTCAGCCCGATCCGCTCGCGCAGAGGGCCGCCAAGGACCATCCCGCCGATGCGCCCATTGCCGATGGGGTAACCCAAAACCCACTCACCTGCAGGCTTCCGGCTCCAAACCACGTGCCCACTCAATGCCTTCTTGCGATCCGGCTGGACCCTGGCGGCGTCCGTCACGGAACATAGCGCCATGACCGACAAAGCCATTGCTGCTACGATTGCATGGAATGCTGGCTGTTTTCTCATCTTTTAATCCTCATTATCCCTGGCTGATGCCGCTTTGACTTGAGATTTGTCCCTTTCTGCAGACGCCTCACTTTTTCGGTTGTGTCTGACCCCAACCTGTCTCAGATCTACAGGCTCAAATCCCATTTTCAAGGCGGGAGATTCAGCCTTCAGCCGGTAGTTGTCGCGTTTCGGATCGACAAACATCGGGTCCGTCGTCAACGAGTGCCCATCATATCCTAGATTCTGCCACTGCCCAAACTCAGAATAATCTCCGTTCTTCCTGAAAAGAAGATTGTAGTCTGACTCCGCAACCACTCTCTTTCTGCTTTCCGGGGTGCGGAAAATACCCGCATCAGAGTGGAACTTGATCGTAAAAGTATCTGCTCCGGCGTCGTTGTAGATGATGTTCTTGAGGATGCGGTTCTCTGCAACATATTGATACACTCGCTCATCATCAAGGTGCGGAGGAACTCCGAAGGATATCTGATTCCAGCAGTTTACGAATATGTTATTCTCAACTGTGTTTCTTCTACCAGCGTTGGTCCAGAACCCGTATCCTGCCCGCGCCACGATATTCCCATACACTTTGCAGTTTGCGCTCAGGTCGTCAAGATAGATTGCGAAGGTCCAGTGATTGGGCGTGACGCACTTGTCCCCTTCCACACGACACCCAGGGACATCAGCTATAAGATTGTGCCGGATGATATGGCCTGCCATCTCCGGTATGTCCGACAAGTCTATTACAACGCCCGTATAGGTGTCCACCCGGCAGACAATTGCTCCGACCTCGTTGCCTTCCAGACCCGCCCGTCTGATTTCGTTGTATTCGATGACATATCGGCTGAAGGGGTTGGCGACGTGTATGGCCCCAGTAGGTATATCGTGAATGTAGTTATGAGCTATGAGGTTATCACCTCCGAAAGATTTTTCACCAACATTCAGGTATCGAACAGTTATCGGGTGAGCGTACTTGTTGAAGGCCCCGCAGTGGTAAATGTGGTTGTCCACAATCTGGTTGGAACGTAGGCGACCGCCAGCGTCGATTGCCTCATTCCCCGCGTAGCTAAATTCGTTATGCTGAATTACGTTCCACGAACTCTCGCCGTCCTTGGTGCCGATGAGGCTTAACGCATTGTTTCCAACAGCATGGAAATGGTTATCGCGGATGGTAACATGCTCGACACCCTCCAGACGCATCGCATCACCGCCTGATGTCTCCGTGAACGTTATCCCGGAGATGGTGAGCCATTTTGTTCCGCACACTGTCATCAGAGTGCCTAGAGCCGGAGCGATAACTTCTCCACCGTCGCCTAAACCAGTGGGCGGCCAGAAGTATGCTTTCCCTTCCTCCCAGTCCAGGCACCATTCGCCCGGCTGGTCCAACTCCTCCAGAGCATTCTCCACCCGGAACCGGTTTATCGACGTGAAACCTAAATGTTCGTGTTCGCCCATGGAGTATCTAGCGTGAACGATAAGATTGTCATAATCTATAGACTTGATCGCAATGATATCCGAGCCCCATCCTGCCCCAGCGCCGACATAGAAGTAGACCTCAGCCAAACTGGGCTTTGACAGGCGCTTCTTGAATAAGCCGGCTCCGTATTTGAAAGCATCAGACCCCGCTGAGCCCCGCATGTACGCCCAGCCCCCATAAAGCGGGTTGTCGGGGTCGAAGTTGGGAGTGCGAGCCCGAATCTGCTCCTTTCCATTAAAAAAGAGTTGTCTGAACCTCCATTTGCCATCTTTTGCCGCAGGCAGGTCGGCCTCCAAAATCTTGCCCTGATAAGGCTTCCATCCGGTAATCTTTCTTCCACCACTCAAAACAGGCTTCTCGCCTGAGTAAGCGGTCCAAACAATAGGAAGGTCCGGGGTACCGCTGTCTTGCTTGTCGAGAAGAAGAGGCTCCGCAAGGAAGTATTTGCCTCCTCGAACCACTATCTTGATCGGCTCCTTGGAATTCATTTGCGTCTGTCTTAGATCTCGCACTGCGTCCCGCGCCTGTGCCAGCGTAGCGAAGGGGCCATCCGTACTTGTCGCATTTGGAGCCGCAATCTTGCCTGACCATGTGTCACTGCCGTCTATGGAAACGTAGAAGGTGATGTCTTTCCCCTGTTTGGCTAACGCATGGGCTTCAGATGGAAACATGAGCAACGATGCAACCACAGAAACAGCGGTTAACGCATGGAATCTTTTCCTTTTCAAGGCCACGCATTGGCGGCCACATAACGTCCAACCCATAGAAATCCTCCTTCTAACAGGGAGCGAATGTTACAACATTCCGTCTGCGTGCCAGACTGTACTATGTGCTTTAGAACCGGAATACTTTCCAGCCTGAATCATTCTGTACACCAGTCCTCCGGGCTTGATTGGGCCGCTTGGATCCTGGCCAAGCAAAGCGGCAGGTACCCCCCCATAAACCCATGTTCTGGTAGTAGTCTGTACCGTGGGACCGCTCTCCGGTGTCCTCTCTCCCGCTAAAGACATTTGCTCCATCCGAGGTGTAGCCCCACCTGCAGGAATATACGTCCAGGCATTCCTTGACCAGGTCAAGCCCGAACTCCTTCTGACCTTCATACATATAGGCGCTTCTGACTGAAATTGCGCGCGAAACGCAATCAAATTTCTTCAGAAGACATACAACGCAATTTCAGTCAGAAGGGCAGCGCGGCGAAGCCCGTAATCTTTGGTTCCGGCTCCGCCGGGTTGGGCTAAAGTCCAGAGCAGCAGACGCGCCACCGTCATCACGAGTCGGCCGCGGCAACTTCTGCTCAATTCGCTCCACTTCCTGCCATCAGCGCCAAGCTCCCCGCCGAATCTCGGTCTCTCGCCGCCGATTGCCCCCAGCACATAGCTCATCTTCCAGTCAACATCCGACACCAATGTGCCCGCCAGCTTCCTCTTCTCTATCTCCTTTCGCACTATCTTATGCTTGGGCATGTTGTGTAGCAGCCTTGCGTAGCCGGGGCGCGTTTGGATCCATGCGGCTCTTGTGCTCCTCAAAGTCGGGAAAGCTAAAAGCAACGGTGCCAGACTGGTTTGACAGTGTGGTGTCTTGGAGGTGTGCTTCAAAGACTGCTCCGGGAGTGTCCGAGACGCGTGTATCACCAGGTATGAACGGAGACCAGGCTCTAAGTGCAACAGATACCGGGGCATCGGTCTGATACTGAATGTCCACAACTGGATAGTGTCCCCAGTAGTCGATGGACTTAGCCATCTCCACGCGTTCCAGCATCAGGTTCGGCCCCAGCGGCGGAACCCAGTCCCTGGTCATCCCCAAGACGCTGCCACCACGGCCTCCATCGTATTGTTTCGTCTCGCCTGTGGTGAGCACCCAGGTCTTACCGCCTGTGCTGATGCCGAGTATAGGTAGGTTTATGGGGCCACGTCTTGGAACGTGACTGTTGAAGACTGTAGAGTAGCCGAGCAAGCCGCTTGTCTCCAGGTCGATACAACCTACATCGATTCCGCCAAGCGCGACTCCACAAATGACCTTGTCCTTGAGACGATAGATCATCCCGCTGACCGGCCTGGAGAAACCGTCTGCTCGGAATTCCACCCACTCCTTCCCTGGCAGGTCTCTCGGGAAGAGTTCCTGCGGGGTTGCCTGGCCGCTCGACAGACATCCTGCTGACAGTAGCGCAGTCGCCACGACCAACTCGAAAGCCGATCTAACCAACTTGAAACCTCCATCTAGTGTTCGGCGATTTACTGAACCTATTTCCTTTGCGCGGCGTGCAGAATCCTGTCAACAAGCCCACCGGGCTTGACGGGCGCGCTCAAGTCTTTCCCCTCAATTGCCGCAGGTAAAGACCACAGCATCATACAGACGTAGTAGTCGGTAGCTACTCCCTCGCCATTGTTCACCCATCCTTTGGTCCTAACAGGCATGTCCCAGGCATACCCCTGGTCTAAGATTATATTCTTGAAGACCTCGTGGGCCAGATCCATCCCTGCATCCTGCTGTCCCTCATACATATAGAGCATAGACAGCATAAGCGCGAATGGTATTACACAGCTATATTCCCCGTACCCTACCCCCTTTGCATAACCCCCGTCAGGAGTGGCAAAATCCATAACACCTCCAGTGCCAAGAGGCAGGTTGCACCTCTTCACCGTATCAAGCACAGTCTTCACCCTGTCCCTCTGGAATACCCCGGGCAGACTGTGGAAGTGCGTTATCCACTCCCCATCTAACTGGTAAGCAAACACTAGCTCACTCCTCTTTCCACTCTCCGGCTCCCAGAATAGCAGATAGTGGCTCCCGAGCCACGTCTTCGTCTCAAGAGACTTCTGCGCTGCCGCGATCCATTCATCACATTGCCTTGCGAACTTCTCATCTTCTGCCTTCTCAGCCATCCTCCTTGCTATCCGCAACTGCGCCATATGCACTCCCCCAACGTGCGGTACCATCCCCCACCAACCTGGATCCCGCGGCTCAAACCAGTGCGCCGACAGACCTTCCGTCTCGCGGTTTCCGGTCGGCATGCTGATGATCCGATCCCCAAGCTCATACTCGGGTCGTAGGTTAACGGTGAAGATGGCGTTATTCTTCACCGAATCATAGAACTCTCTGTTGAACTTCTCGTCACCCCAGCACATAGCATACCGATCGACCATGGCTGTGTAGCAAGCGCCATTAAGAGTGGTCTGAACCCCCGTGTTCGAGTTTGCGAAGTCCCATCCACCGCCGAAATTCCAGGGAACGTCATCATTTCTCGAGTAACCCTTGTAGCCCCGCAGCGTTGACAGGGCCAGGTCCCGGAACAGATAGACCAGAGCAATATTGCCACAGAAGCTGGCCGGGATGCACTCGATCTGTGGACAGTCACGAGGGCTTTCGTTCATCCCAAACAACCCATCCTTTGGACGCACCCACGCCGGCATTGGAGGCTTTGCCTGTGCCCACACTCCACATTCTGTGAACATATACAGGATGTTGACCAGGCTGTCTTTGAGCCAGACCGGCAGCTTTGTTTCCGAGTAAACCTCCTGTTGCCAGGCAATAACCCGCTTCAGTAGCGACTTGTGATTCTTTGCCAGCATCTGCGCAGTTTGTGCCGCAGAGGGATAATGCCTGGCATACATATGGGTGTATATATGGGGCGAGAAGTTCAACCCGGTGGTAGACCAGTTATAACCTCCTCCCTTCCAGGTCGGAGCATACCAACTCAGGACGAACCTCACTACCTTCTCCTTGCCTGCACCAAGTGAGAAGTCCACAGCAGCAGATGACCCTGCCTGGTTCAACTGGGCCTGAGGCAGGGATAGAGCTATCTTAGCCCAACCTGCTCCATCGGCCCCAAGCTCTCCGCCAACTCGAAGGTTCTCCTTGCCGATTACCCCCAGTGCATATGAGGCCAACTCTGTGGTTACCTCTACACCATTGAATCCACCTTTAACCTCTCGCCTGGAGAACTGGTCGGTCCCAGCTTCCTTCACTGTGGGACCGGGAAATGAGAAGGCTATGGTTCCCTGCTGAGGGGATCCGCTCGTGTTCCTCAGCCGCACCTCAAATACAGCCCCAGGTATCATAGAATCTACCACATCACCAGGCAGGAAAGGAGCCCAAGCACGCAGCCCCACACTCACTGGAGCATCGGTATCGAACTCTACGTCGGCTATTGGATAGTGCCCAAAATAGTGGATCTCCTTGGCTGTCTGAACTCCTTCCAGCTTCAGGTCCATAATCAAGGGATTTACAAAGTCCGGATACAGACCCTTTGTGTAGATCGTGTTGCGAAGCTGGTAATCCCCCTTCTCCTGCTTCGGCTGCTTATCGCAGAGGACCCAGGTCTTGCCGCCCACCGAAAGACCCAGGATCGGAACGTTCAATGGGCCGCGCCGAGGGCTGTTGGTGTTGAACAGGCTACAGTAACCAAGCAGCCCGCTCGTCTCCAAGTCTATGCACCCAGTATCGATCCCACCCAATGGCATCCCACAAGTGGTGGGCTTGGCCAGCCGATAGATAACCCCACAGGCGGGTTTGGAGAAACCTGCCGCGCCAAAACTGACGCACGTCCTGCCCGGTAGGTCGGTGGGGAACAACGTGTTGGGCTTTGCAGCGCACAAGCCCGCGCCGTGACCGATCAGAAACACCATTATGGCCGACAATACCATGAAGCTCATCTTGCCCGTTTTCATTCTTGCACTCCTTCTTTATGTTTCACATAAGACTTGTGTTGGGAATTAGTCCGCACATTTGATCAGGTAAGTCTCGCCGCGCTTCACCGGAAGCCTGATCACCTAGCGTGAACGATAAGATTGTCATAATCTGTAGACAGGTCGGCCGCCAGAATCTTGCCCTGATAAGGCTTCCATCCGGTGATCTTTTTCCCACCGCTCAAAACAGGCTTCTCGCCCGAGTAAGCGGTCCAGATAATAGGAAAACCTTCGCTGCCGCTGTCTCGCTTATCGAGAAGAAGAGGCTCCGCAAGGAAGTATTTGCCTCCTCGAACCACTATCTTGACCGGCTCCTTGGAATTCATTTGCGTCTGTCTTAGAGCTCGCACTGCGTCCCGCGCCTGTGCCGGCGTGGCGAATGGGCCGTCCGTCTTTGTCGCATTTGGAGCCGCAATCTTGCCTGACCATGTGTCACTGCCGTCTATGGAAACGTAGAAGGTGATGTCTTTCCCCTGTTTGGCTAACACTTGGGCTTGAGATGTCGCAACAATGGAAAGTATCACTATCCATTTGCTCAGCAACTGCACTTTCGGTTTTGCCATAGTCCTCCGGGCCTTTCTATCAAGAGCTACTTTATCCGCTTCAAAACCTCGATCTCAAACGCGGCCTTTCTGCCTACTGGAGGTCGCTCCCAGAACCCCTTCTCCCACCTCGGCCACATCAACTGGGACTCCCATTGGCCATATGCGTTCCTCAGCTCATCTACAATCTCCGGGTGCTGCTCGGCCAGGTTCTTGGACTCGGCAATATCTGTGGAAAGATCATAGATCTGGAGCAGCTTTCTGTCCTCGCTTCTCATATATCCATACCGGTTCGTATACAGCCTCTTGTACGTTTCTGGATCTTCATAGAGTTTGTCGTATTCCACTGGATGCTTGACCAACTTCCATCTGCCCTTACGGACAGCGTATCCTTTGTCAAAGCTCTTATACATTTCTAATTCTCGCCAGAACAGGAGCTCGTGTGGGGGTGTCTTTCTCTTGCCGGTTAGATAGGGGACAATATCTACTCCGTCCATCACACGATCTTTGGGCAGCATGCCACCTGCTGCCGCCACTGCCGTCGCAAAGATGTCAACCGAGATGACTGGCTCTTTATACACCTGCCCGGCTGGGATTTTCCGCGGCCACTGGAAGAGGAACGGCACTCTTATTCCGCCCTCCCAGAACCTTCCTTTGCTACCTCTCAGCCCGCCATTATTGGAACCCGCCGCGCCGCCGTTATCGCTTAGGAAGAAGATCAGCGTATCCTGCTCCAGTCCGGTCTCTCTCAACTTATGCAGCACCGCGCCCACGCCGTCGTCAACAGCGCTCACCATTGCGGCGTAAACCCGACGGAGATTGTCGCTGATGTGCTCGAAACGTCCAAGGTATTTCTGTGGAGATTGCATTGGAATATGCGGTGCGTTGTAAGCCAGGTAGAGAAAGAACGGCTGGTCCTGATACCGGTCGATAAACGAGACTGCCTCACGCGTGAATGCGTCAGTCAGGTATTCCTTGTCGTCGTAGACTACCTCCTGGTTCCTATAAATGGGATACCAAAAAAGGTTGGACTCGTCCGGCGTTAGATCAGTATAGTTATGTGCGCCGCCCAGAAATCCAAAGAACTCATCGAACCCTCGATTTAGGGGATGATGCCCAGTCGACATGCCAAGATGCCATTTCCCGACGGCCCCTGTTGCGTAGCCATTCTCTTTCAGGGCGTCAGCAATAGTTATCTGATCTAAGGGTAGACCCGCATTCTCGTCGATCGTAAGTGAAGTCTCTGTTGTGCGCTCCCACGGGTTGTACTCGTGTCCAAACCGCTGCTGATACCGGCCCGTTAACAATCCCGCACGAGACGGACTGCAAACAGGGCAGGTTACGTAGCCATCAGTGAACCTGACTCCGTTCTGGGCAATAGAGTCTATGTTGGGTGTCGGGATGTCTTTGCACCCATAGCAGCTAAGATCCCCGTACCCCTGGTCATCCGTAAGTATCAAAATGATATTTGGTTTGCGTCTCTCTGGCATATTTTCGAACCTCCTCTGGCTTGATAATACTATCCCGTTTATTCATCGAGCATCGAACATTTGGGTAACCTGCACTATTCACTTGGCACTCGTGAATAGTACAGGTTATTGTGGGCGCTCAAAGTAGTATCTTGGCCACCGTGGCATCGACAGCTCCGACTCCCACTTCGCCAGAGCTTTGGTCAAATGCTGAACCACCTTAGGATGTTCAGTCGCAACATCGTTCTTTTCGCCTATGTCTTCTGTCAGGTCGAAGAGCCTCACAGGCTGATCGCCTACATTCTCGAAACCGCCTTCTCGAGATTTCACGAGCTTCCATCTCCCGCTACGCACGGCGTAACCCTTGTGGAAGCTTCTGAACATCTCCATCTCGCGCCAGAAGAGAAACTCGTGAGGCGGCCCATCCTTCAGCCCGGTCAGGTATGGGATCAGGTTCATGCCGTCCATAACCCGGTCTTTAGGCATCTTCCCGCCAGCCGCGGCTACGGCAGTAGCAAAGATATCCAGTGAGATCACCGGTTGGCGATAGACCTGCCCGCCTTTGACCCGCCTCGGCCACTGGAACAAAAAGGGCACGCGTATGCCGCCTTCAAAGAAAGTGCTCTTGTAATCCCGAAGGGGGCCGTTGCTTGCTCCTCCCGGAAAAACTTTCCCCGGACCAGAAAACGTTCCGCCGTTATCGCTCAGAAAGAAGACCAGCGTATCCTGTTCGAGACCCAATTCCCTCAATTTGCCCAGTATCTCGCCCACGCTGTCATCGACCGCGCTCATCATCCCCGCATAGCTTCGGCGAGTTTCATCAGAGATGTGCCTGAACCTGTCAAGATACTTCTGTGTTGCCTCCAGAGGCCCGTGCGGGGCATCGTAAGGCAGATACAGGAAGATGGGTTTGTCACGATGCCGCTCTATGAAAGAAACTGCCTCTTTGGTCCATTCCTCCGTGAGAAACGGTATTACGTAATCAACAGGCTCTGTGCCCCTCATGACTCCATTGTTCTGGTAATTCGGCTGATAGTTGACCTTGGGTCCCACCGTGTCCAACGTACCATAGAACTCATCGAAGCCGCGTCTGAGGGGATGATACTTTGGCGCCATGCCGAGATGCCACTTTGAGATCACTCCGGTAGCGTAACCTGCGGCCTTAAGCGCATCGGCTATTGTTATCTCCTCAAGCGGCAGACCTCTATTTGCATCTATTACGCCTGTCCCATACCAGGTTCTGGGGCTGAAATTGAACTCGTGGCCGAAACGCTGCTGATACCGCCCCGTCAGCAGCCCCGCGCGAGACGGGCCGCAGATAGGAGCCGAGACGTATCCGTCCGTAAACTTAACACCATTACGGGCTATGGAATCGATATTTGGAGTTGGGATATCTCGGCAACCATAACAGCCTGAGTCACCATATCCCTGGTCATCCGTGAAGAATACGATCACGTTCGGCTTGCGTTTCTCCGGGCCGGCCTCCGCAAGAGGCAGACCCTCTATCAGTAGCGCGGCCGCAGTGGCGCCCGTGAGCGCCAAAAACTCTCTGCGGTCCAACGGCAGACCGCGCTCATCTTTACCTCTTACATCCTTTTCTCTCGTCATATCATAAGATCTCCTTCAACCCGAATTATTCACGAGGAACGAGCTACCTGTTCCTGCTTGCTGCTGGGCTTGCAGCGGCGCGTATTCTCCAAACGAAACCCCCCGGTGAACACGCAGTATGTATGTCCTGTTTCATAAGCGAGATCGGGAATGTCCAAAGCATTGGATTATGGTAGTATTCAAGGCCCAGCGCACGACTACCGTCCACCTTGACCATAGCAGGCTGATCCCAGACCATATTCTGGCGGATTGCAATGTTGTGCCAGGTGCGACGAACTATCTCAAGCCCTAAAGCCTCAAAATGAGGATCGTTGCTTCTGACCATTGCTGTAGCTACTGCAAGTGTGGAATACGAAGGAACCATGAAAGTAGCATAACCGGGCGTGGTATCTTCACTGCCATCGGGACGACAGGCAAGTCTGATCCCATACTTGGTAGCAGCATAGTTCAGTCGCTCGAGTGTTGACATCACCCTAATAACCCGCCGCTCCGGCAGGATGCGGGGCAGAGAGTGCAGGTTTGCAAACAGGTCCCCGATTAGTTGGTCGCAGGCCACAGTATCTGATTTCTTGCCTGTAACGCTGTCGTTGTATAGAAAATAGGAACCGACAGGCTCGTTCCAAAGTCTCTCTTCAAGTGAGCGGCTTCCCTTACGGTACCATGAGCGACATTCCTGTGCAAACTCGGTGTCCCGCTGCATCTTAGCCATCCGCTCTACTATGCCTAATGTGGCCAGCCAATAAGTGGATACGTGCGGGGCTGCCCCTTCCATGTGCCAGGCATCGAGGTAGTGACCACCAGCGTGAACATCCGGCAGGCCATCTCCATCTTCGTCCCTCGTGAACATGAACTTCAGGCCGGCCTTCACCGAAGGATACCACTCATCGAGCACCTTGTCATCACCTGTCGAGAGCCTGTAACGATCCACCATGTGAATGTATACCTGTCCGTCTATCGCAAGCTGCTGACCGAACCACGGGCGATCAGCCTCGGTGCTGGGCCCCGTGCCTAGAACAGAAGGTGTCTGGCCAGTATCCCGCTTCTGATAGTGTTTATAAGCCCTGAGTTTCCTCAAGCCAAGTTCCGGAAAGAGCAGGTTGACAGCCCACTCGCCGAATTCGTCGTTGGCTATACAGGATTGCTGGACACATGATATAAGGCTTTCGTTAACACAGAAAAACCCATCCTTTCCCCACCAATGCTTGGGGTCCGGGCTCTTCATTATGAAACTCTGTTGAGACAGGAGGCCGAGTACGTTTATCAAGGAGTCCTGCAGCCAGCCCGGCAGTCGCTTTTCACCATATACTACCTCCTGCCAGGCTAGCACTCGATTCAGCAGCGACCTGTGCTCACGAGCCAGGTATGCTGCTACAGCAGCAGGGCTTTTGAACCGTGTGGCATACATGTTCACGTAAGGGTTTCCGTGGAATGATTTCCAATTTGGCGCGCACCACGCCAGAACAAATCGAATCGTCCTACTCTGGCCAGGCTCAAGAGAGAAGTCTACGGCAGCGGATGAACCAACATCATCCGCAGAAGGTTTTGGGAGCGTCGAACCTATGCTGTTCCAAGTTACGGCGTGCTCACCCAACTCCCCACCAAACCGCACGTTTTCCTTGCCGATTACTAGAAGAGCATAGCTTCGTTCAAAACCTTCCTCAAAGGTTTTCACCGTGACACCTGTAAACTCGCGTCCAGCAAATCGGCGTCGGGTTTGAGAAGGGCATGACTGCTGAGAAATGTCGACACCATCTTCTAAGCCAGCGAATGACTCCGCCTTGAACCAAGAGTCCAAGCCGTCCAGTCTGTCAGGGGATATCGATTTGACGGAATCACGATAGGCCGTGTCCAGTCCGTATTTCCTCGCCAGATAGCAGCCGATGCCGTTGGTCTCGTCATCAGTCAGCGCTCGGTTATAGAGGACGACTTCTCCGACAATCATGTAGGGAGTGCGGAAAGGAGCGTGAGCGCCAAGAAAGGGAGGCATTGGAAGCATGTTTGGCGTTGCCGAACTGCTGTTCGAGGCCAGCGGACGGTCGACGCCGTCAATCGCAATGCTGGTTGTATCGCTGATCGGCCCGGGCTTCTTTCTTACGCAGATGATGGTTGGCTTGCCCCAATGGCCCTTAAACGTGTTAGCATTGGTCATCGCACTGCCGCCAGCGCCAGCCACCCAATTTACCCTATTAGCGGTAGCTTCGACCTCGATAGCCGTCCCTAAGCCCGCTTCGCCGCCGGCGCCCCAACTGACGATGTGGGTAGCGGAAGCACCAGCTTTATATACCGTGCCAAGGAAAAAGACAGTAAACGCAGGATCGCCGCCCCACGCGGCTCCGCTAACACCTTTCTGCTGGGCGGGCAACTGGAAACGAGGATCGCTGCCGTTGGAGATACACTTAACCCCTGGGCGGCCGTTCAGCTCTCTTGCAACATAGGTGTGTGCTTGTCTTGCCTTCCGCGGGCCGGAGAAGCTGAATGCGAGTGTCCCTTTCTGCATCCGGCTACTGGTATTGTGCAACTGCACCTCGAACACCGAACCCGGCGTGTTGGAGCCAACCGAGTCACCAGGAAGGAATGGAGTCCATGCACGAAGAGCAACGCTTACCGGGACATCCGAATCATATTGAACATCTGCTACAGGATAGTGGCCCCAATAGCTGATATCCCTTACCTCCTGAACCCCCTCAACAGGATGCAGAGAGAGCAAAGTGGTCTTTCCTTCAACGGATATCCCAAGGAACGGCAAGCGACGGACAGGCACATTAGTTCTTGTCGCAGCGCCATCGGCATTCTCCAAAGCAGCTCCGTGGTCAACCAAATCGACTACCGCTAGGCACCTTCGTTCCATATAGTTGCTGAATATAGTGCCGGCGTAATCGAGAGTGCCGTCCGTACCGAGACTGATGAAACCGGTGCCAAGTCCCCCGAGCGGCATCCCCGGCAGCATATTGCCACCACGATAGATGACTCCGGTAACAGGCACAGTGAAACCTTCGGCAGGGAAAGCCGCCCACTGCCTTCCGGGAAGGGAATCAGGAAAAAGTCTTGCTTCCCTTCCGGCGCTGACGGATCCCGGCATCAGAATCGCAACGGTCAAAATGACAATCAGCATCCTGTGGTTCATAGTCACTCCTCAACCTAATGCTTGAAGGGATGCTCAGCAGATTGTTCGGTTCTTCTGCACTATAGTGCGTTCGATATCTACCACCTGAAACGCGAAGACACGAAAGCCGCGAAGGCCACGAAAGCTGTGTATGAAAGACTGGTGGACAGCCCGGAAGACATATCAGGTTGGGCTTTTCGTGTCATTCGTCCTTTCGCGTCTTCGTGTTTCAACATGCACAAGGACAACTTTCGACAGTAATAAATTTCAAATCCAGCTCCAACAAGGGTGCGCAGACCAGCCAATACGCATAAAGCAGTCTGAAGCAACTGCTGATGCTTGCGAATAAGTCGGCGCTAACCTTTTCCAGCCTGGATCATTCTGTAGACCATGCCGCCTGGCTTGGCCGGGCCGGACGCATCCTGACCCAGAACGGCGGCGGGAACACCCCAAAGCCCCATATTCTGATAGTAATCGACGCCGTAGCTCCGCACGCCGTCATCGGTCTTTCCGCTGTTTACGTTCACGCCGTCCCAGGTGTACCCCTGCTGGCAGGAATATGCATCCAGGCACTTCCGCAGCAGATCCAGACCAAAGTCCTTCTGGCCTTCATACATGAAGAGCATCGAGGTGTAGTAGGTCGTGAACTGAACATAGGTGTAGTTACCGGTAAGGTAACCTTCGATGTCTGTCTTCCAGGCGGTGCCGTCCGGGCTCACGTAGTTCGGCGGGATTCCCAGCTTACTTATCTTGCAGGACTTGCGGACGAGTGCAAGGGTCTTATCGACATTCTCCTGCGGAAACACTCCAGGCACGCCGTGCTGGTAGGCGAAGAACTGTCCATCGAGTCCCGGAGTGAAGAGCGCATCGTGCTTGCGGCCGGTTTCAGGCTCGTGGAAGCACATATAGTGGTCTCCAGCCCATAGGTGCTCCTGGAGCGCTCTTGCTCCGGCCTGGAGGTAGTCATCCATCTTCTTGGCGTGTGCTGTGTCGCCCATTTTCTCGGCCCAGCGGCGCATCATCCGAGCATGCGCCATTCTGTAGCCTCCCCCGTGTGAAACATAGCCGTAGTAGGGCCTGTCTTCGAACCACTCCGTATCATAGGCCAGAGTGGAATCCGTGCCCTCGGTCGGCATTGCAACAATCTGAGAAAGGCCGTAGTTCGGCCTCATGTTGAACGCCCAGTCCGTATTCCGCTTAGCCGAATCATAGAACTCCTTGAGAAAGCTGTCATCGCCGGTGATCTTCCAATACCTGTCGAGACGCACCATGTAGTTAGAGCCGTCCATCACAGCCTGGTAGCCGCGCGACGGGTAGACCATCTCATAGAACTCGGAAGGGTCCATGCCGTCGCCCTGATCCCCCGTCGTACCTCCAAAAACCCAGGGTGGGCGTCCGTCCTCGAACTGGTAAGCCTTGCACGCTCTAAGGGTGGAGCGTTCACACTCCGGGAAGAAGTAGCACAGAGGGATGTTGCCGCATGCGCTGTTCGGGCTTGTGTCCAACTGCGAGCAGCTTCGCGGCGCTTCGTTGAGAGCAAATATCCCGTCTTCAGGTCTGCACCAGTCTCCAACAGGGGACTTCGCCTGTGCCCAGATTCCTGTGCGGGTGATCATGTGCAGGTTGTTGATCAGCGAATCTGCAAGCCAGCCGGGAATCTCAGGCGTCTTGAAAGCCTCTTCCTGCCAGGCGATGATCCGCTTAAGCATGCTGCCGTGTTCTTTCGCCAGAAGTTTCGCCACGGCGGGAGCGTCCTTGTGAAACTTTGCGTACATATGAGTGTACGTATTGCCCCCCGTATCGGGCGCGCCATTGCCCTTCCATTCCGGCGCGAACCACGCCAGCACGTAGCGCACCGTCTTCTCCTGGCCGGGCTCAAGAGTAAAATCGACCGCCACGGATGAGCCGCCTGTCTCGGGATCGGTCCCCGGCAGGCTCCTCGCAATCCTGGCCCACTTCGGCCCGTCCGTGCCAAGCTCTCCACCCGTTCTGGGCTTCTCATCGCCGATAACTCCGAGCGCGTAGCTCATCTTGCAGTTCACATCTGATACGTAGACGCCGGACGGGCCGTTCTTGAGTCGCTTTCTGACGATCTTATGCTCAGGGACGTTCGGAAGTACTCGCGCATAGCCCGCCCACGGCATGAACATCTGCGGGTCAAGTCCACTCTTGTGAGAGTCGAATCCAGGAAAGCTGAAGGCGAGGGTGACAGTCTGTCTGGAAGCCGACGTGTTGGCAACATGGACCTCAAATACGGCCCCGGGCGTGTCGGAATCAGCGGCCCAGCCGGGGAAAAAAGGAGACCATGCACGGCAGGCTGCGCTTACCGGCGCAGTCGTCTTGAACTGTAAGTCCGCTATGGGATAGTGTCCCCAGTAGTCGATTGATTCGGCTTTCTCTACGCCCTCCAGCACCATCTGAGCGGCGAGAGGAAGGGGCTCTCGACCGGTGTCGTACTTCTTAGTCTCGCCGGTTGTCAGCACCCAGGTCTTCCCACCGACGCTCACGCCCAAAAAAGGTGTATTGATCGGTCCACCGCGCGGAGTCAGGTGATTGAAGATCGAGCTGTATCCAAAGGCTCCGGAAGACTCTATGTCGATACAACCTGTATCAACGCCGCCTAGCGGCACACCCGAAACCGGGCGCGGCTCGCTGCGATAGATAATCCCGGTCACCGGCGTGGAGTAACCCGCTGCCTTGAAGGTAACCCACCTGGCGGGGGTCAGGTTCTCAGGAAAAAGCAGCCCTCCGCCGGCAGCCCAGCTTCCTGTGTGAGCAGTAATCGCAATAACGATGATTAGTGTTAGCTTTGATGCCAATTGCGATAAGAGCAAGCAGTTTCGCATCCTGAGCATGCTGAGCTTGTCGAAGCACGAAGGGTGCGGAACTGCGAGTGGCGGCTGCCATGGCAACTGGCGCAAGTACCGGTTCAGCATAATCAATTTCCTCCTTACGTTAGTGAATAATTCGGGTTAACGTCCCACTCTGAAGTCGATGCCAGATAGCCCGTAGTTCTCAGCGGTTTCATCCCAATAGAAACCGATGGCAATCCTGTCACCATTTGACACAGCAATCTTCTGCAATTTCTGAGTTTGAGCGCCTAGAATATCAGCAAACGCGCACGGTTTGTCTGAGTTGCAGCCTTCTGTCCACAACGGCACGAGATAGTCTGCAAAAACGACCTCATCCGGAGCGCCTATGCCGTTGGCAGCCCTGTCGATCCACATTCTGACCCTGGTGCGGCGTTTGGCGATATCGCCGAACTGGCCCGCGGGCCAAACTCCACCGGACACGTTGACGGTCATCGCGCGAGGGGCAGTCCAGGCTATCGTCGTCATTATGCCCTTGCCCTTGTTATCAGGCCAGGTGCACGCCGCGACCCTGCCCTCCGGCCAGTCGTAGTTGCTCCCGTAGGCAAGGCCCGGAACGTTGCCTCCATCCATCTGCTGTCCGACCATTGGTATCCTGGCTTTTGGTGTGCCCCCCAGCCACCAGCCGTCGATGTTGTAGAGATAGCACCAGGGGTTGGAGACCGTAAAGTGCATAGCTCTGTTGAAAACGGTCCATTTCCATTCCGGGTCGAACTGTACGGAATAGACGCCCCAGGCGATGTCGGGACCGAAAGGAATGCCTGCAAGCGTCTTGCCCTCCAGTGCCCAATCCCTTCCCAAGTCCCACGAGTCCGCAGCTTGCGTTGATGCAGACGCAAATAAAGTTGCAACAAGCAAGGCCGCGATGGCGGCAGTGTTGAGCAGCCGCAAATACTGCTTCATGTTAATATGCTCCTTTCTAGTGTGTTAGTGCTCCGCAGGAAGCGGTTTTGTGTCTACCCACATCTTCCACGGATAATCTGAAATGACACCCTCCGTAGTCGTGACAAACCCGTGAAGGCCCAATATAGTCATAGCAGCTTGCTGATGATCGGGCCTGGGATCAATGTTCGCATCCTCAACGGTGATGGTCTGATACCCATGGTTCAGAGCCTCAAGGGTGGTAAATAAAACGCAGTGAGAAGAGCAGACACCTGTCATAAAGAGTGTGTTTATGCCTTTCCGTCTCAGTATCTTGTCCAGATCGGTATGCAGGAAGCCTCCAGTATGAGGCTTCTTCGTTACCACCTCGTCCTCTCTTGGCTTGAGCCTCGGGTGGACTCCGTCGTCGCCTATGTGGGTATAGATGACCGGCATTCCTTTCTCCCTGAAAAACGCTACGAGCTTCTCCAAATTCGGCCAGACGACCTTGTCGCGCCGTTTCTCGAATATCTTCCAGAGCTCGGGGCTGAAGCCGCCTACGGCGCCCATAAACCCTGTCTGTTCGAGACAGATCTCCTCCATGTCGATGACCACTAAAGCGCATTGCTTTGGGTTGATGTCTCTCCTTAGGCCCGGGCTCTTGCCTAGTGCCACATGGTACGCCCAGCGGTCCTGGCCGGGATGCTCAGATAAGAACTCAGCATACGGCTTGCCGGCAAATGGCGAATCTGAGCCAGCGCCCCGAGAAGTTTCCGCAAGCAGAGGCAGGGGGATGTGCATTACGGCCATCACAGCAGCCAACAATCCAAGCGAATTAAACCACCTTTTCACTCCTCGATTCCCACACTTTCATCGTCGTTCTTCCTTCTCGGTTGCAAGGAGCAGAAAGGCTCCAGCGGCAAGACCGAGGTCTCGCGAAGGGATGTAACCGGCTTGGTGAACACAGTATCTGAGAAGGTCTACACTGTAGGGCAACCCCGTCTTTCCTTTGAGCGCCACGGCATCCTGAAAAGCCTCCAAAGGTGACTTGGAACCCGGCTGCCCAAGCGCCTCTGCCAGCCGCGCAAGATCCTCTTTTGTTAAGGATTTGAGCGCAGGTGGCATCGGGTCTTCAAGCCACGGCAGTCTTTGGCTTGCCCTCATCTTCTGCCACCACTGCAGACGCTCCAACTGGACAAGACTGCAGAGGATCAAGCCTGAGTCAGCCGGGTCGTCTGCAAGTCCCCCGCATTCGGGTATGCGGTTAAGAAGAGATGCGGCAGCGAAAACTGACTCCTTCATCAGCGCATCGTCGTGTGGACACAACACAGCAGTCTGAATGATGTGGTACACCGTCTCTGGAGTATAATCGTGCTTCCTTGCCGACAGAAACTGTACCATGGTCTGAGCAGCCTGCTTCTGGTAGTTAGAGGACTGCGCTGCCAGCGCGCAGGCCGCCGGTATATGAGCCTCCGGCTTATCTGCCCCAACCTCGGACAAGACTTCGGCCGCAAGGCTGTCTTCTACTTTCTCACGAGTCGGGAGTGAGGCGCGCAAATACATCCACTGCCGCTTCGATTGAGCGTCCCCATTGTTGGCGGCTTTGGACAAAAACTCCTCCACAAACTCACTGTACTTTGGATCCCTTGTCTTCTCCGAAGCGGCAAGCAGACCAGCAAGAGCGATCCTGATGCTAAAGGTCGGCTCGGCATGATCCCAGGTGGCGCGCACTCTCTTTGCTTCCTCACTCTGGTAAGCCGCCGACACCAGCCGGTCGGCCACTATTCTCACAAGGTCTCGTTCTGCTACCTCCTGCTGCGTCACCGCGCGCTTTGCCCTCACTGTGCGCACCTCTTTCTTATTGACGCCCTCAAAATGCGTCAGGCAGTCCTTCAAGACCTCCGCCTTTGCGAGCGGAGTCCGGAATCCGAGCAGTTCACCTGCTGTGGGGGCTATATCTATGAGCAGAGCTCGTCTGCTTATACTGATATTCTTCGGGGTGTCGGGGCCGAGGACAGCGAGCATTATATGCTGGCAGCCTTCGCAATCGCAGCCGTGCCAGTTATAATCCCCGTGGGGCTCATCGTGGCGTCCGTGATCGTTTGTCAGGATCAGCGTGGTCTTGTCTTTGTATGCAGAGTCGGTCTGGATCTTCTGCCAAAGCCTCCACATCATTTCGTCGCACGTCTGAATCGCCTTTGTGTGTTCTGCAAATGGCCCACCATGGCCTGAGCTGTCGGTGTGGCCGAAATTTATCAAGACAAGCGATGGGTGATCTGTTTCCATCACATGAAAGACCCGGGCGAGCACTTTTTCGTCACCGTCAGCATCCTCGCCGACGCCGGCTTCAAAGTTTGGTTTGGGGCAATCAGCATACTGGGGAAATGCGGTGGCTGGTGAGAAAGCGTAACTCCCTTTGCCGAAAATGATCCACACCTTGGACCGTGGGACCTTACACTCATCGAGGTAGTAGTCGAAGATGGACGGCATGCTCATTCGCGGCCCATCGTTGCTGCAGGTCTGCCAAGTGCCGGTTACAAGGCTGCTGTGGCCTGGACGGGTAACGGTTATGCCCGCGTTGTAAAAGTTCGTGTAAATAGTTCCCTGAGGCCTGAGATCGTTCCAGATATGAGGTATGTACTTGTGCGAAGGATCACCGAACGTCTCCGAGTACCTCACGCCATCCATCACGCAGATAAACACGTTCTGCGTTGAGTACTTCGCCCCAGCCAGCACCGGCTGGACTATGCAGAGCGCCGCCAGAAGGAATAAGCAAGACAAACGATTCACAGGAGTTCCCTCTTTTCAGTCTGAGTGGCCGGTTGTAACGATGCCCTTCCGCGTTGATTTCGTCTGTCGAGACGACCCGCTTTGAGGATTCTGTCCACCAGCCCGCCGGGTTTGCACGGGTCGGAGAGAACCTTGCCTTCGATCGCCGCAGGCAGCGCCCAAAGCATCATAACCTGGTAGTAGTCACTCGCTACCCCGACTCCGTTGTTCTCCCAGCCACGGGTCATAACCGGCATATCCCACTCGTAGCCCTGGTCCAGAATGAGATTGCTGAAGACCTTGTGGGCAACATCCATACCGACCTCCGGCTGGCCCTCGTAGATGTACTGCATGGCAAGCATAAGAGCTTCGGCTATGAAGCAGCTATACTCACCGTAGCCGGCTCCTTTGGCGTAGGTCCCATCCGGGTTGGCAAACGCTACAACTCCACCTTTGCCCAGTGGGACATTGCATTGCTTCACTTTCTCCAGCGCCGTCTTCACACGATCGCGCCGGAATATGCCCGGAAGCCCGTGAAAATGCGCGATCCATTCGCCGTCCAACTGGTGTGCAAAGATCAGGTCGCATCTCTTGTCCGTCTCCGGTTCCCAGAATAGTAGATAGTTGTCGCCATTCCACATCTTCGTTTCGAGTGACTTCTTCCCGGCTGCGATCCACTCATCACACTGTCTGACAAACTCCTTGTCTCCGACCTGCTCGGCCATTCTTCTCGCTATCTCGATCTGCGCCAGATGGATGCCGCCGACGTGTGCAACCATTCCGTAGAAGCCCGGATAAGTGGCCTCGAACCAATGGGCCGAGAGGTTTTCGGTGTATTTGTTCTTGCTCTGCATGCTGATTATCCGATCACCGATCTCATACTCCGGCCTCAGGTTGACCGTGAAGACGGCGTTCCTTTTAACGGAATCATAGAACTCACGGACGAACGCATCATCACCCCAGCACATCCGGTAGCGATCTACCATGGCCGCGAAGCAGATACCATTGAGCGAGGTTTGGACTCCGTGGTTGTGGTTCGCGAAGTCAGTTCGCGCCCAGCCCCCGAAGGTCCACGGGACATTTCCATTTTCCTCCATATAGCCTTTGTAGCCTCGCAGTGTTGAGAGAGCCAGCTTGGGAAAGAAATAGACTATGGGCAGGTTGCCGTAGAAGCTGCAAGGGATACATTCGATCTGCGGATTGTCCCGCGGGCTCTCGCTCATTCCAAAGAGTCCGTCTTCCGGCTTCACCCAGCTCGGCATCGGTGGTTTGGCCTGATCCCACATGCCACATTCAGTGACCATATACAAATTGCTGATTAGCGAGACCCTGAGCCAGGCCGGGAGCTTCTTCTCCGCATAGACCACCTGCTGCCAGGCAAGTATGCGCGCAAGCAGCGACTTGTGGTTCCTTGCGAGCGACTCGGCAGCGGACTGAGCGGCCGGGTAGTGTTTGGCATACATATGGGTGTAGGTGTGGCCGATGTTGGACCAGTTGTACCCTCCACCCTTCCAGGTCGGCGCGCTCCAACTGAGCACAAACCGGACTACCCGGCTCTTGCCCGCTCCAAGGGAGAAATCGACCGCGGCGGACGCCCCCGCACTGCTCTGCCCGGACTCAGGCAGGGACGATGCAATCTGCGCCCAAGACTGGCCGTCCGCGCCAAGCTCCCCACCGGTTCGCAGTTTCTCCTTGCCGATCACTCCGAGCGCGTACGAGGCGAGATCAGACGTGATGGAGAGGCCGCTGAAGGGTCCACTTATCTTATGCCGCTCGAACTCGCTCGTGCCGGCTTCTTTCTCCGTCGGGCCTGGGAATGAGAAAGCTATGGTCCCGCGCTGCGCGGAGCCTGTTGTGTTCCTCAAACGAACCTCGAAAACTATTCCCGGAATCATAGATGATGCCACGTCGCCCGGTATAAACGGCGACCAGGCGCGCAGACCGACGGAGACCGGCGCATCTGTCTCAAATTCGATGTCCGCAACAGGATAATGTCCCCAGTAATGGATCTCTTTCGCTGTCCGAACGCCCTCCAGCTTGAGATCGAGCAACAGTGGATTCACAAAATCTTGATATAAGTCCTTGGTGTAAGGCCCGTTGTGAAGCTGGAAGTCGCCCCTGTCCTTCTTAGGCTGCTTGTCGCAGAGAACCCACGTCCTGCCGCCAACGCTCAGACCCAGAACCGGCAGATTGACCGGCCCGCGCCGGGGGCTGTCGGTGTTGAACAGGCTGCAATAACCGAGGAGACCGGTTGTCTCCAGATCGATGCATCCCGTATCAATTCCGCCGAGCGCCATCCCGCAGGTGACTGTGTCCTTGAGTCGGTAGACCACTCCACATACCGGCTTGGAGAAGCCGTCAGCGCGAAATTCGATCCACTGTCTGCCTGGCAGGTTGGTAGGAAAAAGTGTTTGCTCTGCGCTGGCACGCCCGACTATCGCCAGCGCCACCATAAGTATCATCGCCAATAGGATAGTTCGATAACTGAGAGGATTCATGTCATTTCTCCAACACTTTGTTTCATCGCGATGGGGAATGAAGGTTCTCGTCAAACCGGTTCGTCCAGGAAGCTTGGAATGTTATAACATTGCATCTTCTTGTATTCTGGCACGTATAATCTGATTTGTCAACCCTTAGGGGTAAAGAGTTGGAATTCCCGGATGCCAGGGTGTCCATCGCCTCCGACCGCTGAGACGACCAGTCGAAAAAAGATTGCTTTCACCGGAGAGAACTTCATTAAACACTTGTAACCGATCTGATTCCCTTGCCTAATCGTTCGCCACTGACCGCCATCTTTGTACTGCAGTTCGAACTTGCTGATCCAGTGGCGATCAGGGGTATCGATAGAACTGAGCAGCGCGCTGTCGATCAGCGTGGGACTGCCAATGTCAACCTCCAGAGTCAACGGCAGTTTGCTCCCGTCGCCGACCCAAATTGTGCGATAATCATCATCTACGGCGTTCGCTGGACTATGAGTTAGTCCGGCAAAGGCAGATCCAATAGACACAGGAATGTTATCCGGGAGGGTTGACGAGGCAGTGACGGTCTTACCAAATGCCACTGAACCAGAGCAGTGAGGAACCAGAGGCGAAATGTCGGATGCCTGACCATTCAGTGTTAACGTCACAACAGTATCGAGGTCATTTCTATCCCCCTCGGGCACTCGAATCTCTATTCCCTGCGGGCCTTGTTTTACGTCCACTCTTCCGCCTGCCAGCACTCGGCTGCTGACAATCTTTTTCGGAAGCTGGGACAATCTCATTGGGTCATTACCGTCCCAATCCAGTATGTGAACGTAGATAGTATTACCTTTGTGGGTGCTGGATATCCACGGTGACGGCATAAAGGGTCCGCCCCGTGTGCCATAGATGCTTTCGCCGTTCTTCCCGATCCAATCACCGATGGCTTTCAGTGTGTCTGCCTGAACCTGTTCGATCTGGCCGTTTGGCATGGGGCTGATATTGAGCAGCAGATTGCCATTGCCGCCCGCACAGCGGATCAGGGTGAGTATACATTCCTTGGCCGACATCTGGTTCGCGCTCGGCTTCCAAGCCCATTGCTCACCCATACTCATGCAGCTCTCCCAGTCGGGCGTGATTCGGAAGCCTCCGATTGTTCGCTCAGGTGTGATAAAATCTCCGGGCAGGCCGCCTCCCCGGTCATTGAGGATTATCCCTGGCTGGAGCGTTCGGATCAGCTTGTAAAGGTTGTACGTGTCATAGGTTTTCGGGTCGCTGACAGGCCGTTCACAGTCGAACCACATGATGTCCACCCTGCCGTATTTTGTGAGAAGTTCGCGCACCTGGTCCATCATGTATTTCACGTATCTGGCGTGCTCCGGCCTGCAGTGGTCCGGGTGATACCAGTCCGGCACCGAGTAGTAAAGGCCGAACTTCAAGCCGGCCTCGTGACAAGCCTCAGCCAGTTCCGCCACTATATCACGTTTGAACGGAGAGTTGGTGATGTTGTAGTCTGTGGTACTCGTGTCCCACATGCAGAAGCCATCATGGTGTTTGGCTGTAAAGACGATATATTTCTGCCCGGCCGCCTTGGCCAGCGCAACCCATTCTCTGGCGTTGAACTTGTAGGGGTCGAACCCTTTGTAGAGGTTGTCATAGACATGCTGAGGAATGATTCCGTTGTCGGGTATGCTTCCTCTTTCCCCCTTGCGCGACCAACTGATCTCCGTTCCCACCATCGTACACGGGCCCCAATGGATGAACATACCGAACTTCGCGTCGCGCCACCATGTCATATCTTCGGCTTTGGCGCGCAAGTATGGCTCGTACTCCTTGGCGTTCTGACCATAGGCAAGGCTGGCACAGTTTAGAAGAATCGTAATAAAGGCGAATCCACAAGCGAATTGGCGGAGCAATGTGGAGTTTCTCATTCTTGGACCTCCTGTCAATCTCTGGATAAAGTCTAAAAGCTGAGCGCGCAATGAGCAATGTGCAATGAGCAATGAGCTATGAGTATTTTGCATTCCTCATCGTTCATCGCTCATATTCGGCGCAAATAGCTGAATCTCGCGTACGCCAGGGACACCGGAGCATTCGAGTATGACCAGCCTGACGAACCGAGTCTTGATGGGGCGGAACTTCACGTGCCACTTGTAGCCGACGACTGTTGGCGGGTTAAATGGCACCTTCCACTGGCGGCCAACCTCCTTGCCCTCGATAGCCCTCCATTCGTCGCCGTCCATATATTCAAGCTCAAACTTCTTGATGAAATGAAAGTCACAGTCGTCCGAGCTAACGAGTGCCCTCTCGGTCGTTATTGGCTCGCCGAGATCTACTTCGAGTGTCAGCGGCAGTTTGGCGGGATCGCCGTGCCATATAGTCTCAAAATCGTCATCGACCACGTAGCCGGGATTGCCTTCGCGAGTGCCGGAGGCGGTGATCTTCTTCCCGGCTGCGACCGAGCCCGAGCGAAAGGGTACCCGCAGGGCTAGTTCGGAGGCCGGGCCATCCAGTGTTAGGGCAACTATTGTGTCGATCTCCCGCCGATACTGCGTCGGCACCCGAATCTCGATCCCTTCCGACATCTGCTTCACATCCACTTCGCCCCCGGTAAGTAATGAGCTATCGACGATCTTCTTTTCGATTGGAGTCAGCCTGATTGGGCCGTCGCCTTCCCAGTCCAGGATATGAAGGTAGACCGTGTTTCCCCTGTGGGTGCTGACCATCCAGGGTGAAGGTTTGAATGGTCCTCCTCTGGTGCCGTAGATGCTTTGCCCGAATTGGCGTGTCCAAGCGCCCATCTCCTTAAGCCGTTCGATTTGCGGTTGCTCAATGGCGCCATTTGGCATAGGGCTGACGTTGAAGAGGAGGTTTCCATCTCCACCGGCACAGCAGAGCAGGAAATGCATGGAATCAATGAAAGACATTACAGGGCTTCCGGGTGTCCACGCCCACAGCCATCTCATCTTCACCGCGCTTTCCCACGGCCTGACATTGTCGAATCGACCGACTTGCCCTTCAGGAGTGGAAAAATCACCATTGAGGCCAGCGCCACGGCTGTTGATGAGTATCCCGGGCTGCAGCGTACGGGCCAGCTTATAAACATTGTACATATCGTAAAGCTGCGGTCCCGGCACGGCTTGGACGCTGTCGAACCACAGGATATCCACCCTGCCGTAATTGGTGAGAAGCTCGCGAAGTTGGTCGAGCATGTATTGATTGTACCTCGCTTGATTCTCAGTTCTGTGGTCCGGGTGGTACCAGTCCGTAATGGAGTAGTAAACTCCGAACTTCATGCCTTCCTCGTGACACGCCTTCGCCAGTTCCGCCACTATATCACGTTTGAACGGAGAGTTGGTGATATTATAATCCGTTGTCTTGGTGTCCCACATGCAGAAGCCGTCGTGGTGTTTGGTTGTGAAGACGATGTAATTCTGCCCTGCCTCCTTGGCTAGTGCCGCCCATTCTCTGGCGTTGAAGTTGTAAGGGTCGAACCCCTTGTAGAGGTTGTCATAGACGTGTGTTGGAATTATGCCGTCGTCGGGAACACCGCGCCTTTCTCCCTTGCGTGACCAACCGATCTCGGTTCCAGCCATCGTACACGGGCCCCAGTGGATGAACATACCGAACTTCGCGTCGCGCCACCAAACCACGTCATCCGGCTTTGCGTTCAAGTACTGCTTATACTCATCGGGGCTGTCGGCTCGCGCAGGACCGGCATGAGATGTTACAACGAGCGTCACTATCAGTGTAGGGATTATCAGACTCGCGATTCTGCTCAATTCTTGCTCTCCTTTCGTTTTCCACCAGATCCGATCATGCCGCCGTTATTTGCCTCATCCGCTCAGCAGCGGCCGCCAGAGCTTCTTTCACGCTTACCTGCCCGATGAAGGCGGATTGTATTGACATCCAGAGAGCGTCTTCGACTTTGGGATACGATGCGAACTTGGGTGGAATGAGCATGTGGTCGCGGACGCTCCTACCCAGTATTTCGAGCCTTTCTGCCTCAATCGATCCCGGTTCACACTCAGCCTTAGCTTGCTGCTGGACTGAAATCCTCGGGACTATTGTTCCCTGTCTCGACTCCACTAACTGGCATTCCTCACTTGTGAAGAAACGGAGCAGCCGAAGCGCGCCATCCATATCTCTTACGCTCTTTGGGATGGCAAATCCGAAGGCGCCGGAATAAATCCACCGCTGACCGGAAGGGCCGACCGGGTAGATGCAGATTCCGAACTTGCCAGCTACTTTGGAGGACTTCGGGTCCCTGTATCTATAAAATCCGCCAGGCCAGTCGCCCACAATAGCGCATCTCCCTTCGCAGAACAGTGAGGCGACCGCGTCGTAATGCATATTAGGCGTCTCTTCAGGAGCGGCTTTCAGATGCAGGTAAATACTTTTCAGATAGTACAGCGCCCATTCGCCTTCAGGACTTTCGAGCCCGGGAGTCAGGTCTTTTTTCCAAAGCTCTCCTCCCGCCATAGCCAGGAGCTCGTAGAAGGAACCGAACAAGCCGGAATACCGTCCTGGGAAGGAGTAGCCGTAGAGTTCGGGGCCACGGGCAAAATGTGCCGCAATGTCGCGAAGTTCATCCCAGGTCTTAGGCGCGGCGAGATCATAGCCAAACCTGGCTCGAAAGCGAGTGCGTTCTTCAGGGTCTTCAAACAGGTCTTTGCGGTAGTAGATAACTTTGACGTCGGTGTTCCTGGGCAACTGGTACAGCCGGCCTTCGATCCGCATAAGATCAATCGTAGATGGTGTGAACTGCTCCAACTCGCTATCAGTAAAGTACTCGTCCAGGGGCAGCAGCCACTGGAATTGGGAAGGAGCATACTTCGAGTGTGTAACAATAAGGTCGTAGTCTCCTCTGCCACTGCCATAAACCTCCGCTATGTGCTCATTCAGTTCCGGATGCGGAGCTTTGAAACCTATATCCACTGTATAGCCTGATTCCTTCCGGAACCTGGGAATCTCATCGTAGAGCCTATCGTACATGGGCCCGCCAACCAATGCTACCTTGAGAGTATTCATCATAATCAGTACCCCAGCGACACCGCTCCGTCGACAGGAAGAGCAACTCCAGTGACGAACGAAGCATCATCGCCCGCAAGAAAGGCTACCGCCTTGCCGACCTCCTCGACAGTCGCGATCCGCCCAAGTGGATGGACAGAGTAGATGTAGTTTCTCGCAGCCTCTGGGTCAGGCTGCTGGTTGAACCAGTCCTCCACAAGGGGAGTCTGCACCCATCCGGGACATACCACATTCACCCGCACTCCATAAGGCGCCATATCGAGTGCCATTCCTTTGCTCATGGCCACTATTCCACCCTTGGTCGCCGAGTAGGCAGCAGCCTTGCTCTGGCCTATGACACCGACCATTGACGACATGTTAACGATGCTGCCTTTAGTCTTGATCAATTCGGGAAGAGCATACTTGCTGCACAAAAAGTAACTCTTGAGGTTGATACGCTGCACCCTGTCCCACTCCTCTTCCGTTTGGTCAAGAATGTTCTTCGAGATGTGAGTGCCGGCGTTGTTTACCAGGACATTGATCCTGCCGAAAGCGGCGAGCGTTTCCGTGACCATTCTCTTCACACCTTCAGAGGTAGAGATATCAGCCTCTATGAAGACGGCACTGCCGCCCGCCGTTATCAGATCATCCCTGGCCGCATTACCAGCCGCTGCATCCCAGTCAACTATGGCTACGGATGCTTTACGTTCACAGAATACCTTAGCGCATCCCTTGCCAATTCCCTTTGCTCCACCAGTGATTACCACTACTTTGCCAGTGAAATCCATATGTCTCGACCTCCAGATCTCCAACTACAGTGCGTCCTAAAACTGTTACAGAGACAATCCTTCTATGGCATCCCTAGCCTGTCGAAGGATGCGACTCCACCAAGTGATCGAGTTTTAGGACGCACTCTTAGTCCATTATCAAACCACCATTAATATCTACGATCTCTCCAGTGATGTATTTTGCTGAGTCTGAGGCAAGGAACAAGACTGCCCCAGCGACATCCTCCGGGGTTCCGAACTCGCCGAACGGAACTGCGGCCGCAAAGGCCGCCTTTGTTTCCTCTCCCCAGGCACTCGTTAGTTCGGTCTCAATTGTGCCGGGACATACTGCGTTGACGCAAATTCTATGCGGAGCTGCGTATCGTGCCAGTGATTTAGTCAGGCAGATGACGCCGGCTTTCGCGGCGGCGTAGTGGGATCCGGCCACCACGCCACCCAGCTTGCCTGCTGAGGAAGCCATGTTGATGATTTTTCCGTAGCCTCGTTCAATCATGCCAGGAAGTACCTCCCTGGACCATAGGAACACGCTCTTGAGGTTGACTGCCAGGAACCTGTCCCATTCCTCGGAGGAAATGTCCATAACAGTGACCTTCCTGCAGATGCCCGCATTGTTCACCAGGATATCCACACGGCCAAAGGCGCCATTTATCTGGCTGACCGCCGATTTGACCTCGGCTTCGACCGAGACGTCTGATTGGACGGCGATGGCGCGTGCTCCGTTTCTCTGTATCTCGCCTGCGGTTGAGCGAGCCGCATCAATGTTGAGATCGACTATGGCCACATCAGCTTCGCACCGACCGAAAGCAAGAGCTATTGCCCGGCCGATTCCCTGCCCCCCTCCGGTGACTACCGTCACTTTGTCGATGAAGTCCATTTTCGTATAATCACTTGACGAGAGCGTTGCCATAACCTACTATTGCCGTTGCCGCAACGATGACGGCCATCCCAGCATACATTGTTCGGAGAGGGCCGCCTTCCGCATTTCGCCACTCTCCGGTTAACACTCCCCATATATTAGAGGCTGCGATACAAAGGCCGATGTATATAGCCCAGCCTGCCGAGCCCCCGAGTGTGCCCATCATATCGGCCGCCCTTCCATAGATGGTAACGGAGAACATCCAGAGCACAGCCATCAGCGCAGCGAAGATCCAGTGGCTGCCGGCGCGAGGCTTCGCGTATGTCGACCACGTCCGGTTCTTCGTCAGAAGCGTCGCGCAAAATACTAGATTGACCGCATACCCTCCGAGGAGCGTGAACGCCCAGATCGCGTCCGATGCCCCTCCCGCCGATGCTCCGGCGGCTAGCGCCGCTTCTCTAATCCCTCCTCCGAAGGTGAAGGCGAAGTTAAGCATGGCGCTGAAAAGTCCGGCGAAGACGGCCATTATTAATCCTATCACGAACTTTTTCTTTGAGACAGAGGAGCTAGCAGCCTGTTTTTCGCCTGATCCCGGGTCTTTTTGCGCATCTCTTCTGTTTCCCGCGACCGCGGATATCGCGACTCCCACGACCAGGAAAACTACTCCCAGTGTAATCAGCATCCCTCCCGGAGTCGCAAAGACCTGTGGGCTGGCAGCCATTGGGACCAGGGACCCGACGGCGGTAGTAAGTCCGAGTGCGATGGCATAGGTCAGGCTCATTCCTATGACTGCCAGACTAAGGCCAAACAGGACATTCCCTACACCCCATGCCGCCCCAAATATGAAGGTCATCGCAAGAGGCACTGCATTTGTGCTGGCATATACTGCCAACAAGCCCGGCGTCGTGATCAGCGCCACACCCCACGGTATAATTATCATCCCTACTGTAGCGAAAACGAGCCAGGTGTTTTCCCAGGCCCATTTGCCCGTCCACTTAAGCGGAAGGCCGTACGTGCCGAGCATAAGTCCGGCGGCCAGCGCCAGAACGAAACCGAGCCCTGCGTTCATAGACCAGATCCACCCTTCTCAGGCGACGGAAGACCGCAGCCCGCATAATTGTATTCAATATACGATTACCTTCTCTGCTTGTCAAGGGCCTGTAAGACCCTGAATCGGGTGCGCGCCAAATTCGTGGTAGAACAGATGTTCGGCATGAATCGAGGTGATGGTTGTCGAATTCTCCGTTAGACCAACTATTTGGAGGGGCGATTATGGCAACCGAGAGCCGTGATGAG